>JAQIBG010000218.1 GCA_027859175.1 Planctomycetota bacterium
TGGCCGGCCCGCCCGCCGAGGCCCGCAAGAATTTGCGCGACGCCGATTATGAGGCCCTGGCAGCAAAGCTGTTGCTGCATTACGGCGTCGAGCGTCGCGTGCTTGAGGGCATTAGCGCCGGTTTGGCCGAGGTGCCCCAGACGGCTGACAAACGTCGTGAAATGGCGGTTACGATTGCTGACCGCAAGGCGCGAATCGTGGCCTGCTGTCAATACATCGCCCGTTTGAATCAGTAATTGTCGTAGGTGAAAAGAATTCCCTCCCGCGTTGTTGGGCCATGCTGGCAGCAATGTGGGAGGATGCGCCAGGCGATCAGGCGCGGCGCGCCGCGATGCTGCGTGAGCAGTTGGGCGAATGTCGCGACCCGCGCGTGCGCGCGGTGATGGCGAGCGTGCCGCGGCATTGGTTTGTTTCGGCTGAACAGCGCGAAACAGCCTACGGCGACGGTGCGCGCGCGATTGGCTGCGGGCAAACGATTTCCCAGCCGCGCGTGGTGGCCTACATGCTGACGCAATTGGCACCTCAGCCTGGTGAGCGGGTACTCGATTTCGGGGCTGGTTCTGGCTACGTGTCGGTGTTGTTGGCCCATTTGGTGGGTCCGGGCGGTTGGGTCCGGGCGCTTGAGCGGCAGGGGGGGTTGGTTGCCGCAGCGGAAGCGGTCGTGGCGCATTGCAGTTCCGCGCCTGAGACCGCGCCGATTGAGCTGGTCTGGGCTGATGGCGTCGAGCTGGGTTCCGAGCAGTATGATTGCATCCACGTCGCCTGTGCCGCCCCCGAGGTGCCTCAGGTGCTGATCGATGCGCTGGCACCTGGGGGCCGCATGGTGGTGCCGGTGGGCGTTGAGCAGCAGCAGTTACGTTGCTATCGGCGTGATCGGTCTGGCCAGATCCGCATTCAGCACCTGTGGCCAGTGTCTTTCGTGCCGCTGTTGCCCGGCACTGACTGAGCCAATTCTGTCGGTGTGTTTCGCGCTAGCACGGCCAAGCCTCGCATTCTGGCGTTGCGCGCTATCCTCCGGCGCCATGGCACGCGTCTTCCTTACTGCTGTTCTCGCACTCTTGCTCGCTGCTTGCGCCACCGTTGAGGGCACTGGGCGTCAGCAGGTGATCCTTACCTCGGCTGGGATGGAGAACGCCCAGGGCGCCTCGGCCTACCGCGAGGTGTTGAGTCAAGAGAAGCCCAGTAACGACGCCGCGATGCAGGCCGTTGTCGAGCGCGTCGGTCGGCGTTTGGCTGCGGTGGCGCCGGATCGCGGCTTTGAGTGGGAGTTCACCCTGCTTGAGTCAGATCAGGTTAACGCGTGGTGCTTGCCCGGCGGCAAGGTCGCGATTTACACCGGTATTCTGCCTTACTGCGAGAACGAGGCTGGTTTGGCTGCGGTGATGGGGCACGAGATCGCGCATGCGATTGCACGTCATGGCGGCGAGCGCATGAGCCAGGGCATTTTGGTGGCCGGTACCGGGGTGGCGCTCGACGTGTACATGCGCGAGCGCGGCGTGGAGCCGACCGATCGAGCGATGTGGATGGGCGCCTTTGCGCTCGGCAGCCAAGTGGGCGTGATGCTGCCGTTCAGCCGCTCGCACGAACTCGAGGCCGACTACCTCGGCTTAGTGTACATGGCCAAGGCCGGCTATGATCCCGCCGAGGCGCCACGTTTTTGGCAGCGCTTTGCCAGCCTCTCGTCGGGGACGCCAGAGTTTCTGTCGACCCATCCCGATAGCGGACGTCGCTCCGATGCGCTCAGTGCCGAGCAAGATCGCGCCGCCGCCCTGTATCAACAGGCTCCGCAGCAATACGGCTTGGGGGAGACTTTCCCGGCCCGCTACCGAAAGGCCACTCCATGACGCAATCCGACGAAGCCGAAGGCTGGACCGATCTGCATTTTCATCCGATCGCCAGCGACTGGCAGCCGACCGCTGATCAGTTGCCATTTCTGTTGCAGCGTCTTGGGATTGTGGACTTCGGTTATGCGACCACGCATGCCGGCGGCGACCTGTGGGATACTGAAGAGCCGGCGGCGGTATTGAGTGAGCGCGAGCAGCCCGATCTCGCGGCGCTCAGTGAAATGTTATCCGACCCGCAGTGTCAGCATCTGAGTCTGCTGTGCGATCCGGTGCCCAATGGCCAAGCCGATTTGCTGGCGGCCTTGAGCGCGCGCAAGAGTGGCTGGGCGCCGTGCGTGTTGTCGATCGGCTGGGGCGAGAGTTCTCTGCCTGATGTGAATTGGAATACCACTGCGGTGCGGTTCCGGTTTTCTTTGGCGATCGGTGGCCCGGGGATTCCGTCAAAACCTGAAGCGGCCAGCAAGGCGATCCCCGATTTGCCGGCAGCACAGGCCTGCCTGGCTTGGTTCACCGATCAGATCGGCACGCCCTGCGCCTCGCGTGTCGCCTACGCGAGTTAGCCCGTCTCGGATGCAGCTTATTTGACGACTGCTGGCGCTGATACGAAGCAGCGTGTTTTGCCGTTTGTGCCCAATTCAACGCCCTTCCAGGGCGGGTTGGCAAAGCTGGCGCCAGTCCAGCTTGGCTGATTGCTGTTATCGCGATTGCAGACTTGCATCGTCTGGTCCCAGACCTTCTGGCACGACACGGCAAAGTCGGCGTCGGCCGTGAAGACAGGCCCGGCGGCCGCTGCCGCAAGGTATACGGCGCGCGTGTAGCCGTATTGTTTACGCGCGGAATGCGTCGAGTTGACTCGTTTGTCGGCATAGTCGGTGCGGCCGTCACCGTTGTCCACGATGGTTTGGATCGCCGGGTCTTGATAGATGCCGTAGCTGATCACCAGGGGGTTGCCCCAGGAATCGTTCCATTTGTGGCCGGGGTTGCGGTCGGTGCGGTAGGCATTGGCCGAGGGCGCCACGCCGCTAATCAGCATCAGCGCCTCGCTGCGGCTGGTGCTGAGCACGTCGAGGGCCTTGCTGGCCTGGGCGGTTTCAGTCCAGGGCTGGTTGAAGTGATAGTCTTGGTCATAGGCTAGGCGGATATTCGTTGTGATGCCGGCTTGGCTTAGCGCCGTGGTGTCGGCTTCGGGCTGGAGAGCTAGCGCCGTCTCGCTGATTTTGGAATCGTTGCCGAGGGCGCCGCGGTTTGACCATAGCTTAACGCCTTCCAGGTCGGCATCGCGCATCAAGGCGTAGGCTGCAGATACTTGGGCGCCGCCGCGCTTGTGAAGTTCGTGCAGTACCGCCTCGATGCGCAGCGAGGTGTCGGTGGCGCGGGCCCGAAAGCGCACCATTGAGAGAACGGGTAACAGTACCCCAACCAGAATCAGAATGATGCTGATCACCACCAGCAGCTCAATCATGGTGAAGGCGGTGCGATGCGTTCTCATTGGCCGAGTCCGAGGTTATCACGACGCCCATCGCGATCATCACCAGCGAAGGTGCCGGTGACGGGATCGGTTGCGGGATCGTAGACCAGATCCAGCCCAGGGTCGACCGCGAATACGCCGTCGGCACCGGCGCTGAGCAGGCGCACCTGGCCGTTAGCCAAGCTGTAGAGAATTTCGCGGCCCCAGGCGTCGTAGAGGGCTTGGCCCGGCAGGGCTGCGTCTTTCCAGCCCTGTTCGCCGGCGCTGGCATCGTAGACGCGTCCGGGTGCCCACGGTTCGCTACTGGCGGCTCCGGCCTGGCGTGACCACAGCCTATCGTTGCAGATGCGGCCGCCGGTGTCTGGGCTGGAAACGATGGCATCGAGCTTGCCGAGTTCGTCGAGTGTGGTTGCGCCAAGGAAGAACGAGAGGTGCGCGGTGCTATCGGCCGCGGTTGTGCTCGGCTGCATCAGGTGAACGCTGTCGGCAAAGTCGGTGTTGGTATAATTGCCGTCACTATTACGGTCTGGCACCTGGGTCATGCCTTCGGGCACGGCCAGCCAGCGGTAGGTGGTGATGTCGGCGCGTGGCGCGGCCAGCAAGCCGATGCGGCCGCGTTCAAGGCCAAAAAGCAGCGGGCAAGCGCGGTCGTTGTGGATGTCGCTGGGCAGGAGCAGGCGGGATGCGGTGCCGGTCGCTGCCAATTGACTGAGCGCGACGCCGCGTAGTGCTTCGCCGCTGGTGGCAACGGCGGTCCCGGTGCTGGCCCGCGCGAAGGCCGGGCGCGGCGCGCGGCTCCCAGCCCAGGGGTGTTCGGCGGCATCGGGGAGAGTGCCGCGTTCGGCCAGGGTTAGGTGCAGGCCCTGGCTGATAGTCGTTAAAATAGTTTCGGTTCGGGTGCGCTCGCTGGATTTTCCGATCATGGTCACGGCGGCAAGGATCATAGACGCCAATAGTGCGATAATGGCCATCACCACCAGCATCTCAATGAGCGTGAATGCCTTGCTGCTTACCATCGCGGCGGCTCTCGGGTAATGCGCTGTGTCCATAGGATGGTGCCGAGTGGGTTAAAGTTGCGCACCGTTTGAACGATGTAGTCAGTGCCGTGGGTCGGCGTAATCGTGTCGGTGGTGGGAAGTGCGGAGGGGTCTTTGTCGAAGCGGCGCTTCCAGTGGTCGTCCCATTGGTTGACGCGGACTGAGCTGTTGGTGGTGCTGTTGTCGAGTTCGAGGTAATTAGCGTCTCTCGCCCGGTAAACGTATTCGTCAGTGCCGGTCGCGGCGTTGTATTCGATGCGGTACCACATCCGTTGCTCGGTTTGTTGGAACTCGAGGAAGGCGGTTTCGCTGCCGAACTGAGCAGTGGCGCCGAGCGCCTGGACCTCGGCCCAATTACGGAAGCCGTCGGTTGCGCCGGCACCACAGGTGACAATGAAGATGCCGTGGTGACCGCTGAGGTCGACGGTGTCGATATCCGTGGCGTCGTCGTAGCTGTAACCAGCGTCGTCGACGCCGTTGTGGTCTTGTTCGACTTCGCGATAGACGCGGAACCAACTCTGGCCGAGCGAATCGCTGACGGGTGTTGGAATCCCGGTTGCGAAATATCCTGGGTCAGTGGGGCTGCTGGTGTTGCTCCATTGAGTGAACATCGGCGTCGGCCAGCGATTCGAGAAGTCAGCCCAGCGGGTATAGTCGGCATTGCCGCCGCGTTCAAACACCAGCGGATTGGTGACCGTTTGTGGCGAAATCGCATAGGGAGGCACGGTCTTGCGGTACATCGGGCAACGCGCGACCGAACCCGGCGCCGGCCACCGGGTCAGGTATTCACTGGGTACGGTCGGATCGATCGGCGTGGGATCATACAGGCGATAGCCGAACATGTCTTTGGGGCCAATCGCGTCGACGTCGCCGCTGGCGGGGTCGGCCAGGGGGCCGCGGATGTCGACCCAGCCGAAGGCTTCGCGGGCAATAATGCCAGATGTGAGTGGGCTCGTGCGCTGCGGGTGGCCGGTTGGAAGGGCAAGGTCGTCGTAGCCGAGGCGCGCCGACTCAAGCACGTATTGCGAGGCGGCGTGGAGCATCATGCGCGCCTGCGCTTCTTGCATGACCAGCGAGGAGGCCCGGGCCTCCTCGCGCGATCGGCTGATCAGGCTAACCGAGAGCACCAGCAGGATCGAAGCCAAACCCGCTACGATGATCAGGATGGTTCCGTGGCGTGTCATGGGCTGTACCCGCTGCCGGTGCCGTAATGACTGGTGTACACGTCGAGCCCGCGTTGCAGGCGCGCGCCGCGCAGGCTGGTGCCGATGCAGGCGAAATTTAAACGCATGGCGGTGCCCTCAATCGGATCGCTGACGCGCAAGTTCCCGGAGACAGTCGGGTAGATGGCTTGGCGGCGTTCGATAGTGTAGTTCAGGCCCGACCATTCAGCTGGTTTGGATGGCATCAAATCCATAATCGGCACACAGTTGGCAGAAAACTGGCGCAGGTTCCACGGGTGGGTGCGATTGATGCCGCGCCAGGAGACATCGTTGAGCCACCAGTGGTTGTTGGCGTGAGCTTGGTTTGATCCATAACTGGTTTCCGGCGACATGAAGAATACGTTGCCGGTGCGAATCAGCCGGTTCCGCGTCAGCGGGCGCAAAGATTCTGGACGCCAGGGCCACCACAGGCGGGCATAGTCACGGTTGCGGTCAATTTTCCCCATCGCCGATATTACCATCATATTGTTGCTGTTGTTGGCGTCCGGGCCGGAGAAGGCCTTGGGGGTATCTTGCCCTGGTTCCCACCGGTAGCCACCGGGGCTTTGATACCAGCCCTCGCTTTGGCCTAGGCGGTAATAATGATAAATGGCGTTGGCGGGCAGGTAGTCGAACATGGCGTAGTTGCCGGCCTGGGTGAACAGCCACTCGGTGCGTTGGTGAACGTCGTTGCCGGCGCTCCACACGCTATCACCGGCGCCATCCTTTTCGGCCCAGCCGACGTTGGCGTAGTTGCCGAGTTCGTCGAACAGCACCGCGGTGCTGCCGGCATAGAAGCTTGAGTGTTGCCAGGCCAAGTAGTCAGACGAAAACTCACCGGCCTCCATGGGGTGGAAAGGGTGGCCTTCGGCGCGCAGATCGAGATGGTCGGCGCGGTCGTAGTAGCTCCAGTGGTCGACATCGTCGAGCGCGTGTTGCAGGCCAACCCGCAGCAGGCGGTTTTGCTGCGACATGATGGATACGCGAGCAACCGTGGCGACCGCAGCGTTGAAGCCGGTGTAGGCGGTATAGGCTACCACTAGGCCGATAGCCATCGCGACCAGGAGTTCGATTAAAGTTAGGCCGGTGTGGGATCGCATCTTAGTGACTCAAGCTGCCGATGCCGATGGATTCATAGAAATTGAAGCGCGCGATGGTGACGGCGTGGATGCGGGTGCCCGGGGGGAGTTCGCCTTGGTCAAATGAGCCGTTGTGGTTGCGGTCTACGCCATACTGACCCCAGTAGGCGGCCCGATTGTCGCGGATCGAGGCGTTGTTCCACCATTGGGTGCCGTCTTTAATGAAGTCTCCCCAGTTGATGGTGCCTGTGCGTGAAGAACTGCTCCATAGATTTTGGCCTTCGGGCATGCGGAATGGTTCTCTATCGACATTCATGATCTTACCTTCAGGGGTGAAGGTGTAGAGCGCCGATTCGGTGGGTTCGGGCGGCAATTCTTCGAAGTCTTGATAGCTCTGCCAGTCGGCGAGCCAGAACACCAGTTGGCGACAGCGGTCGGCCGCCTCCCATTTACGGGTCGCGGTGAAACGGTTTGGCATCGTGGCGCCAGCCCACGACCGATCGATCTCGGTTACGTTGTCGCTGGTCAGGCTACGGCCATATGCTGATAGCACTTCATTGCCAGTAGCCGGTGTGCTGGTGCCGGGCGGTAGCGATGTGGCCATGGTTAGCGGCGCCACGACCGGCCAGCGCGGGATGTTGTTGGTGATATAGGGGTGGGTGCTGGTGG
>JAQIBG010000246.1 GCA_027859175.1 Planctomycetota bacterium
CAACTTCCTCCGGCTAATTCCAACTGCTAATTCCCATAAAAAAACGCGCCCGCATCGAGTGATGCGGGCGCGTTCAGGTTGGAGGCGTCAAGCGCTCAGCCGATGATGCCGAGGATGAAGCTTTCTTCCATGACCAGGTATTCGTCGCTGCCGTGCTTGACTTCTTGGCCGGCATAGCTGGCGAAGATTACGCGGTCACCAGCTTTGACGCTGAAGGTGGAGCGTTCGCCGTTGTCGAGAACCTTGCCGTTGCCGATAGCAACGATCTTGCCTTCCTTCGGCTTTTCTTTGGCATTCTCGGGCAGCACGATGCCACCAGCGGAAACTTCGGCGGCGTCGCTACGTTTGACGAGCACGTGGTTGCCGACGGGCTTGATATCACTCTTGGCCATGATCGGGATTCCTGTTCCTGACTCTTGGGTGCAGGCTTGGGTTGGTTGCTTGGGGAAAAGGGTGCCGCGCGTTCAAAGTGAACGCGCGGCTTTGATAAACTACTACTTCTTGTCGTCGTCGACTACTTCGAAGTCGGCATCCTTGACGCCGTCGTCGGCATTGCCGTCAGAGTCGCCTTGCGGCTGGGCGCCTTGCGGTTGCTCGGCCTGGGCCTTGTCACCGGCTTCTTGGTAGATGCGTTGGCCGAAGCCCTGGGCGGCGGCGCCCAACTTCTGAACGGCAGCATCGATGTCGGCCTTGGTGACCTCGGGCTTGTCCTTGGTCTCTTCGAGTTCCTTGAGGGCGGTGCGGATCTGCTCCTCTTCGTTGCCTTGGAGCTTGTCCTTGTGCTCTTCCAACATCTTGTTGGTGGAGTGGACGTGATGCTCGGCCTCGTTCTTGGCGGTGGCCAGTTCGGCCCGCGCCTTATCGCTGTCGGCATTCTTCGACGCTTCGTCAACCATGCGGTTGATCTCGTCGTCAGACAGGCCCGAGCTCGATTTGATCGAGATCTGCTGTTCCTTGCCGGTGGCCTTGTCTTTGGCCTTCACCTCGAGGATGCCGTTGGCGTCGAGGTTGAAGGTCACCTCGATCTGCGGCATGCCACGCGGAGCCGGCGGCAGACCTTCGAGGTCAAACTGGCCGAGCAGACGGTTGTCGCTGGCCATCGGGCGCTCGCCTTGGGACACCTTGATGGTCACGGCCGGCTGGTTGTCGGCGGCGGTTGAGAACACCTGGCTCTTTGAGGTAGGGATGGTGGTGTTGCGTTCAATCAACACGGTCATCCGGTCGCCTTCGGTTTCGATGCCGAGCGACAGCGGGGTCACGTCGAGCAGGAGCACGTCTTTGACGTCACCGGCCAGTACGCCGCCCTGAATCGCGGCGCCGAGGGCCACCACTTCGTCGGGGTTGACGTTGCGCTTGGGTTCCTTGCCGAAGATCTGCTTGCACACCTCTTGGGCGCTAGGCATACGGGTGGAGCCGCCAACCAACACCACTTCGTCGATCTCGCTGGGCTGCAGGCCAGCATCCTTGAGCGCCTTGAGGCAGGGCTCGCGGGTGCGTTCGATCAGGGCCTTGGTCAGGTTTTCGAAGGTCGCGCGCGACAGGTTGGTGTTGAAGTGCTTGGGCCCGCTCTGGTCCATCGTGATGAAGGGCAGCGAGATGGTGGCCGAAGGCACCTGCGACAGTTCCTTCTTGGCCTTCTCGGCGGCTTCCTTCAGGCGCTGGAGAGCCATCTTGTCGCTACGCAGGTCGATCGAGTTCTCTTTTTTGAACTCGTCGGCCAAGTGCACGATGATGGCTTCGTCGAAGTCGTCACCACCGAGGTGGGTGTCGCCATTGGTGGCGAGCACTTCAACCACACCGTCGCCGACCTCGAGGATCGAGATGTCGAAGGTGCCGCCGCCGAGGTCGTAAACCGCGATCTTCTCGTTGGTCTTCTTGTCGAGACCGTAGGCCAGCGCGGCTGCGGTGGGCTCGTTGATGATGCGCTTGACGTCGAGACCGGCGATCTTGCCGGCGTCTTTGGTGGCCTGACGTTGCGCGTCGTTGAAGTAGGCCGGCACGGTGACAACGGCTTCGGTGACTTCTTCACCGAGGTAGTCTTCAGCGGCCTTCTTCAGGTACTGCAGGACCATCGCCGACAACTCCGGCGGGGTGTACTGCTTGCCGCGAATGTCGACCTTGACCAGTTCGTCGGCGCCGCCGATGACCTGATAAGGGACCATTTTCTCTTCATCACCGACCTCGTTGTGACGACGGCCCATGAAGCGCTTGATCGAGTAGATGGTGTTTTCGGGGTTGGTCACCGCCTGGTTACGAGCCAGCTGACCCACCAGACGTTCGTCGCCGTCGGTGAATGCGAGCACCGAGGGGGTGGTGCGTGCGCCTTCTTGGTTGGTGATGACTGTGGGCTCGCCACCTTCCATCACCGCGACGCAGCTATTGGTAGTTCCGAGATCGATTCCGATAATTTTACCCATGGTTTTGCCTTTCTCCATTTTCTGTGCCTGGCAGTAGTGAGCTGACCAGATTGGTAAATGGCTCGATGTGGACTGGCTTGGCCAGTAGATCGACGGCACCGGCTTCCCGGGCGCGGCGGATCAACTCCACATCGGCACGTGCGCTCATCAAGATCACCGGAGCAGGAAACTGGATGCCCTGGAGGCGGGCCAGCAGCTCAAAGCCACTGATATCCGGCATGTCCACGTCGGAGACCACCATGTCGGTCTGTTCACGCTGGATGCTGGCGAAGGCTGCGAGGCCCCCGTTCGCATCCCGGGCTAGCCAGCCGAGATCGCTCAGGATCTCGCACAGGCTTTCCCGCGTGAGGCGATCATCATCAACGACAATGACGGCATTGTTAGGCATGGTGCGGTAGCAGGAGCGCCAAGCATGCCAATGTTGCCATTCTGGAAGCGGCTGTTGTTACTGCGCTTAGATCTCAGGCGGCGGTTTGGACCGGTGGGGATGTGTCAATCTGACTGAGTCGTTCGTGGTTCCGGTGGGTGTGCGAGTCCTGGGTCCTTGGACGCGCCTAGCGGCGCTTGGGTCTTGGGGACAGCCGTCTGTTGTGCGCGGGTCTGTGGGCGGGGTAGGGGCAGCCAGCCCCGCGCCTAAGCCTGCTTGCAGG
>JAQIBG010000398.1 GCA_027859175.1 Planctomycetota bacterium
TGGCAGGTGGGGTCGGGCAGTTGCGGATCAAGCGCGGCTGGGCCCCAGCTGTCGCCACCATCGGTGCTGCGCGCCACCGCGCGGGCCCCGGCGCGCCAGGCACGGGTGCTGATCAGCACGCTACCGTCACTGCATTCGGCCACGGTGGCCTCGTGGATCAGCGGAACGGTGGCCGGCACCAAGCCGCCGGCGCGCCAGGTGGCGCCGTGATCATCAGACACCAGGGTGCCAGCGCGGATGCGATCGTCGGTGACATCGTTATAGCGATCGGCGCGGGTGCGGTCGCACATCCAAACCGGCGCCATCAGGCGGCCGTCGGCGAGTTGGATGCCGTGGCACGGCCCGGTGGCCACAATCGCGAGCGGGTAGTCGAATCCAGCGAGGCTGGCGGTGATGTCGCGCGGCGGAGTCCACGTTTCGCCGCCGTCGCTACTGCTGGTATGCAGCACGCCGGTGTAATCGCGGGTCATCAGCAGGTGGATGGTGCCGGTGCTGCGGTCGAGAATCGGACAGGGGTTGCCAATGGTGATGGCGCCGGCTTCGCTGTGGATGACGCGCTGCGGTGACCAGGTGCGGCCGCCATCATCGCTGTGCTTGCAGATGAGATCGATATCGCCGGTGTCTTCATGACTGTTCCGACGCGCTTCGCAGAAGGCGAGCACGCGGCCGCTGGGCGTGACGCTCAGGGCGGGGATGCGGTAGGTGCTGTAGCCGTCGACGTCGTTGACGAATACGTCGGTGCGAAATTGAATTGGGTTCATGTCATCTCCAGATGCGGCGGCGAGGCAGCCGATGGATAGTGCGAGGGTAAACAGGAGGCGGTGGGTCATGTTGGTGAATCTAGCAGGCTGTTGGAATACAGCCTGCGGGGGGTTGAAGGGGGGCCGTAGACCCCCCTGGGTAAAGAGCCGCCTCAAGAAAACCTTGGAAAATGGCGACTGCAGGTCGTTCAAGGTTTTCTTGAGGCTAGCAGGCTGGTGTATTTCAACAGCCTGCTAGGTGTGGCGTGAGGTGCCCTTGCATGGCGGCGGCGAAGCTCACCGCAGTGCCGTGCTCGAGTTCGTGAATCAGATCGGCGTGGCTGACGATTGCCGGGTCGTTGAAGCGAGTTGGCCTGAAGGCGGCCCGATCGGCGGTGGCAAAGAAGGACGGCAGCAGGGCCTGGAACTCAGTAATCATTGGGTTGTCACCAATGCGGTACAACACGGCGTGGAAGTGGGCGTCGATCGCGCGTGAGGCGTCGCAGTCATCGGCCACGGCACGTTCTTGCGTTACGAGCTCGGTCAGTTCAGCGCGGTCGGCAGCGCTGTGCCGGGTGAACACCAGCGGGGCGAGGCCGATTTCGATGACGAGACGTAGTTCGCGTAGTTGTGCGATGCGGGCCTGGTCGAGAAAGGCCGCGTCGAGGACGCGCGCGAGGGTGCCGGGAATGTCGGGCTCGCCCAGGTGCATGCCGGCGCGCTTGCGCGAGCGCACCAGGCCAATCATGCGCAGGCGGCTGAGTGCTTCGCGAACCACGTTGCGGCTGACCTGGAGGGTCTGCGCCAGCTCGAGTTCGCCGGGCAGTGGGTCGCCAGGTTTGAGGCCTTGTTGGCGCAGCCAGTCGACAATGCGGTGTTCCACCGCGTCGGACAGGGTGCCGCCGGGGAGTGGCTGGAGGTCTGTCGTGGTCATATGTCCTTATGTAGGACATATTATCCGAATGTCAATGTCCTGGCCTGCGTGGGTGCGGTGCTGACAATAGACGCGGAGCGCCATGACCACCGAAGCCATTGTCAGACCAGTGACCGAAGCGGACGCAGCAGGGCTTCTCGCCCTGGCCGAAGTGCTCGACACCATGAACCTGCCCGGTGACCCCGCGGCGGTCGCCCAGTTGATCGCTGGCAGCCGTGCCGCCTTCGCGGGTCAGCCGCGCGGCGAGGGCACCTTTGTGCTGGTGGCCGAGTTGGCCGGGCGCTTGGTGGGCACGGCTTCGCTGATCGCGCGTCATGGTTCGCCACAGAAGCCGCATCACTATCTCGAGGTGATTTCGCGGCCGGTGCGCAGTGAATCGCTTGATCTCAGCTACATCCGCCACCTGCTGCGCCTGGGCACCGATGAAACGCCGCGCACCGAACTTGGCGGCCTCGTGGTGCATCCAGACGCGCGCGGGCAGGGCCTCGGCAAGTTGCTACTTGGTGCCCGTTTATTGCTGATTGCCGCGCATAGACAGTGGTTTTGCGCACGTTTGATCGCTGAGTTGCTGCCGCCCTTGCGTGACGATGGCGGCAATGCGTTCTGGGATGCGATCGGTGGTCGTTTGACCGGCCTGGCGTATTATCGCGCTGACCGTCTGTGCCGGGCCGACACCACCTTCATCAGCGAGGTGTGGCCGCAGGGCGATGTGATTCTGGAGCTATTGCCTGAGCCCGCGCGCGCGGTGTTGGGCCAGGTGGGTGCGCGCACCGAGCCGATTCGGTCGCTGTTGCAGCGGGTTGGCTTCCGTTATCTCAACACCGTTGATCCGTTTGATGCTGGGCCGCATTACGGTGCTCGCTGCGCTGATGTGCCGGCGATGGCGGCGAGCAGCGCGGCTACGCTGAGTGCCGACGCACCGCGCGCCGAACTGGAAACCATGCTGTGCCTGACCGCCGACCTGCATATCGGCTTAGCGGGCGTGCAGCGCGATGCTGATGTGGTGCGGCTTGCCCCAGAAGAGGCTCAGCGACTTGGCTGTGCCCCGGGTTCGTCACTGTGGACCATGCCTTGGTCATGGTGAATCGGGTCAAATAGACTCAATCGGAGTGCGTAACGAGCCACAAGGGCCAGTAGTTGACTCCGTGTTGACCGGCCTAGGCAGGCAAGCCATGTATTCCAAAGCACTTGGGTGATCACGCCGGCAATTGGCACATTGCCTGCAAGGGATCAATCGTGCTGGCGCGATCGCTGGCCATCCACTCACCCTATCTCCTCAAGGAGGACGCACCCATGTTCAATACCCGAGATTCCGTTTGGGACTTGTTTGGCGAGATGCAGAGCGTCCTAGACGCCATTACCATTACGCCCGGGACCCGTACCGATACCGCGGCCGCCAAACCGGCTTCGATTCCGGTTAACGTATGGACCAAAGATGACGCTGTTGCAGTGAGCGTTGAGTTGCCCGGTTACGAGCGCGACTCGATCGAGCTGACCGTCGAAGACAAGGTTCTCACCATCAGCGCTACCCGCAGCGATTCGGTTCCCGAAGGGGCTACCGTGTTGCGTCGCGAGCGTGGTGACCAACGCGTGACCCGCAGCGTTCGTCTGCCGGCCGCCGTTGATAGCAGCCAAGCCCAGGCGCGTTATCGCCAAGGCGTGTTGCTGGTGGTGTTGCCACTCAGTTCGACGGCCAAGAAGCAGTCCATCCCCATCGTTGACGGCTGAAAGTAATTGAAAGGAGACTACCATGACAACATCAGTGAGCACTTGTGATAATGGCACCTGCACGGAACCCAGCGCGGCCAAGGCTGCGCGCAGCCATCCGAGCTACCGTCCTAACGCCGATATCTACGAGTTAGAACACGGCTATCAGATTGCGGTTGCCCTGCCTGGGGTCAGCGATGAAGGCCTTGAGATTACGGTTGAAGACGACGTGCTCAGCCTGCGCGCAACCAGCGACGCGCCAGGTCCCGACGGCATGCGGCAGATCCACCGCGAGTATCGCACCGGCAACTATTATCGCCGCTTTGCGCTCGGTGGTTTGGTTGACCGCGATGGCATCCAGGCTCGCCTAGTAGATGGCGTTCTGACCCTCGACCTGCCCAAGCGGGAAGAGGCCAAGCCGCGTCGCATCCACGTCAACTGACAATACTATTGTAAGGGACCCGGATCTCCGGGGGTTGGAGCCGAGGTGGTCCGTAAGGTGCGGGCCGCCTCGGCTTTTTTGTTCTAGCAGGCTGATGTATTTCGACAGCTTACTAGAACGCCATGCCGTAGGCGATGGTGAAGGTGGTGTCCTCGTCAGAAAATCCTACGTCGAAGCGAAATTGCGCTTGGCGTTCAAGGCTGATGCGCAGGCCGGTGCCCACGCTGGTATGGACTTTCGCGTCGGGCAATTCATCAAGGCCGTCGGCAACCGACCCGATGTCGAACCACAGCGCGGTACCGAGGCGCTCAACGCGGAATTGGCCCCAGCCGAAGCCGCGCGGGAGAAACCACATGCGGTATTCGCTCGAGGCGTGCCAGCTTGAGGTATCAGTCCAGCGGCCGGCGATGTAGCCGCGCAGGGTATCGCGACCACCAAGCGATGGCAGCCGATAGAAGGGCAGTTCGCCGAAACTCTCGGTCACGAAGGCACCAAGCGCGATCACGTCGGTGGGCGGATGTTCTTCGCTGGCATCACCGCCACGGTGAAAAATGCCGGGTACCGGAATGATGTAGCTGCCGTCGAGGGTCAGGGAACCGCCCTGGTCAAAACCTTCTTGATAGGGCGACCACTCGCCGGTCAGGCCAATGCGGCCGCCGCTATAGGGGGCGTGCTGGCTGTCGCGGGTGTCGTAGCGAATCTGGGCCAGTAAGGTCAAGGCCGAAGAGCCATCGGCGGCGGCGGTCAGCTGTGGGTAGATTTCATCGGTACTGGCAACATCGCTCACTTTGCCTTGGTCGATGTTGTGGTACTCGCCACGCACGGATACGGCCCATACCAGATCGTCACCCGGCACCGGCCAGCTTTCTTGCCAGGTGAGGCCGGCGCTGATCGATTCATCGGTGTAGCTGGTTTCGTTGCTCTCGGTGGTTTCGCTGCCAAAGCCGTAGAAGCGCCGGGTTAAAGTTTTTTCGTAGCGAGCGTTGGCATTAACCCAGCTGCGCTCTTCCATCGCTACGCCGCCGGTTGGCAATTCACGATGTTCGAGCCAACGGCGCCAGCTGACTGCATAGCGTTGCTGGCCTTCCGTGGTGTAGGTGGCAAAGACACCGAGGAATTCGCGCCGGCGTTGGCCACGGAAATCAATGTCAGTTAAGGCGAGGCCGCCGCCGGCACCGATGTCTTGCTCGGCGATCACGATTGGGGCAATGAAGGTGCTGACCAGAAAGCGCTGGAAGATGTTGCCGGGCTTGATGCGGCCTTCGGGGATATAGCGCCAGCGATCGGGGCGGTCGAGGTCGTCGGGGAGGGCCACCTTGGGGATGCTGCCGTCGGCATTCATGCCCGCGAGAGGGTCATAACGCCCCT
>JAQIBG010000269.1 GCA_027859175.1 Planctomycetota bacterium
TTGGATGCTGGCATCAGGCGTTAACGGAACTCGCCAGCTTCCCAGGTCGGTTTTCTAAAGCGCGGTGACCATGACCACGACGCGCCAACGGCGCGCACTAGGAACCAGGAACCAGGAACCCTCCAGCAAGACCAGGAAGCTCGCGCATGCTAAGGCCGAGAGCTACTGACCGTTGAGGTAGCGGCGGAGGATGATGGCGGCGGCTTTGGCGTCGACTTCGCCTGGTTTGGCTGGCCATTTGCCTTCTTTGATCAACACCTGTTCGGCTTCGCTCGAGCTGTGGCGTTCGTCGACTTCGTACACGGGCAGCGGGCAGCGTTGCCGCAGTTCGCGTAAGAAGCGGCGCACGTAGCGAACGTTGTCGCCAGCTTCGCCCGAGGCGTGCAAGGGCAGGCCCGCTACGATGCCGGCGCTGTCTTCTTTTTTGGCAACCGCGGCAATCACGGTGGCGGCCTGTTCGTCTGACTCGCGCGCGATAAAACCATAGGCCTGCACGGCGATGCCGAGGGCGTCGCAGGTGGCGAGGCCAATGCGGCGACGACCGTAATCAATCGCGAGAAGACGTTTGGCGCGTGACATGGCCGGCATGCTTGGCCCTGGCGCGTACGGCACAAGGCGCATGCACGCTGGTCACTCCGGGTCAGCAAGCTACAGTGCGGCTGTGCCAGACGATCGCGGGCGCTGTCTATGGGCGGCACCCGAGGAAAGTCCGGACTCCATAGGGCAAGGAGACTGGGAAACCCAGCCGTCTCGTGGGTGGCGAGGCAGGGAAAGTGCAACAGAAAACGAACCGCCGTAGCGCAAGCTACGGTAAGGGTGAAAAGGTGGGGTAAGAGCCCACCGCGGGAAGCGCAAGCAACCTGGCAGTGTAAACCCCTCCCGGAGCAAATCAGACTGCGGATTGGCGTAGCCCGCGCCGTAACCGCGAATCGGTGCTCGAGGATTGCCGGCAACGGCCGTCCCTAGAGAAATGATCGTCCAACGACAGAATCCGGCTTATCGGCACACACCACCTGACGGGGCTCACTTGAGCCCCGTCTTTTTTTAGGGGGTTCCTGGTTCCTAGTTCCTGGTTCCTGGTGCGCGCCTTTGGCGCGTCGTTGGCGTAGTCATTGCTCCCGTCCGACCGTCTGGGATCCCAAGCCATGACGGGCGCGAGCAACTGCCGGCACCCAACGCGCGAAGCGCGCACCAGGAACCAGGAACCCGCTACGTATCCTCACCAAGGTCGCTATCGCTCTGCTCCGCACCCTCCGAGCCCTCAGAGCCCTGCATCCGCTCCTGCTTGAGCCGACGGCGCGTGGCGCGGATTTTGCGCACACCCTGACGGTAGTCATTATCATGGCGCTCATCGCGGAAGATGAGAAAGCCCATCAATGCGAAGAAGCTAAACGACACGACCAAGAAGACGATCTTCCAACCGAGATAGCTCATCTCGCTCGCCTCCGGGATGATCTTCATCGACGGGGCCACAATAAACTTGAACAACACGTCTTCATTCTGCTGTACCTGGTCGTCAATCAGGTAGTGGAAGTTGCTGGCCGGGGTGTGGTAGAGCTGCACTTTCATGAACCGCCCCGTGACCTCCACCTCTTCACCACGCTTGGGCAACAGTGAGTCGCCGGGGGCCAGAATAGCCACCTCATAGAGATCGCGGAACGGCTTGTCGCCAATGCCAAACACGGTGCGATACAGCCAGATCCGCATCACGCGGCCCACGCCGTAGGGCTGATCGCGGCGCACCTGATCATCCATCCAGGCATCCCACACCTTGCCGCGCACCGTGTACACCTCGCCACGATGTTCCGACGGATTGCGATATAGCACCTCGCTGTGCACATCCATCGGCTTGGCGTCACCAAAAGCGCCCGGTGTGCTCATATCGAGACGGACCTGGCCCAGCAGGTAATAATACGGACGCCGTTCGAGCACCGACTGGCGCGGGTTGCCAGGGTAATCGTCGATGCTGTCGAACACCTCAGGGTTTTCATTCCAGGTGGCACCATCGGTGCCATCGGGCAAGGCCAGCAGGTCGGTCACCTGCGTTTTGCTCGCGTGGGCCAAGGCACTGGCAGCGATAACCGGCACGTTTTGCTTGCCGCCGCCGCTGGTTGGCAGCGACCCAGTACCGAGATAGCGACCCACGACGCGCAACTCAAGCCCAGGGCTCAGGCCGTCGGCGCCGTCTTCATCACCAGGCGCGGCCCACTTAGGTGCCAGCACATACAAGAACACCGGCACGTCATCGGCATTATCGAGAGCCACTGTCGCGCGTAGCCACTCTTCGTCTTCCAGCCCTGGCACCTGCGCATCGCGCACCTCAACCAGGGTGCCGCTCACCAACACTGCGCGCCCGTGGGTGACCCGTTTGAACACCAGGTCTTCGGCCGAGTGGGCCTGCATCACGGGTCGCGTTTCGCGATCGCGCGACAACTGGGCCCGGACCCAGGCAAAGCACAGATCATCAACCGGCTTAAGGCTATAGCGCGCCAGTTGGGGGTCGTTGAGCAAGCGATCGAGGTCTCCCGCCCGTGCCTTAACCGCCTCGTAGCTGGGCAAAGGACCAAGCGCATCGAGCGCAACCATGTCCATCGCGGGCAAGTCTTGATCGGGAGCTTCCTCGCTGACTGGCGAGATTTCAGCACCGGCCGGCTTGGGCGCAGTAAAAGTCTGCCACATCAACACCAAAAACAGGCCGGTACCAAATAGGAACAGCATCACGCGGGCCTTCTCGCGCCGCTTGATCACCGGTGCCGACTCACGACCCGCCTCGAGGCTGAAGCCTCCGGCATTCTTTGACTTCGGCCTCAGGTCAACCATTTTGCTCTATCTCCACAAAATCTCCCCGCAGCTTGAACGCAGCTCCAGGGCCATGGTTCGCCCCTGGCTGTCGCCGCCACATCATAAGCACTGACGCTACAAGGCCGGAGACCTTGCCCAAGCAAACCCTCCCGCCCAGGCCTCGGGGTGACCTGCTTACGCCCGGTGACCGCACCGCTCGGTGGCTGCCGGGAGTATTTCAGCACCTTGCTAGCGCTTGTGCGGCAAGCTCTTGCAGGGCTGCGGCTGGCCCTGACACTGCAACGATACCCCTGAGGAGCATCGGCCATGGCATTCAAGGACCGTATCTCGGGCATGTTCGGCTTTGGCGGCAAGGGCAAATCCCCTGGCCTGCCCG
>JAQIBG010000286.1 GCA_027859175.1 Planctomycetota bacterium
CGCTCAAGATGCTCGACGCCTCGAAGGGTCGCGTAGATGCGTGGGTTGCCGAGCAGGTGGCCGCTGATCTTGACGTGGCGATTGCCGAGATGGCGATTGATCAGGCGCGGGCAGCGGGGGCCAAGGCCCTGTTCGGTGAGAAATACGGCGATGTGGTGCGCGTGGTGAATATGGGTGGGCCCGAGGTATCGGTGGAACTGTGTGGCGGTTGTCACGTGGCTCGCACCAGCGATATCGGTGCGTTCCGCATCATTCGTGAGGAAGCCAGTTCGGCTGGTATTCGTCGCATTACGGCAGTGGCTGGCGCTGTGGCGGCCGACTTAGCGGCCGAAGAAGCGCGCGTGGCTGCTGCTTGCGCTGAGCCGCTTGGCCTTACCGATCCGAATCCGGCTGAAGTCGGCGAGTTGGCTCGCAAGCTGAAGGCCGCGCCGGACGAGCTGCCGGCCCGCGTACAGGCCCTGGCTCTTGAAGCGACCGCGCTGCGCGAACAACTCGCCGTGGCCGCTCCTGATCTGAGCGGCGGTTTGGTGGCTAGCGTTGGCGCCCTGCAAGACGAAATCAAGGCCCTCAAGAAAGAGCAGGCCAAGCAGCAGGCGGCGCAGGCCGTGGCTGGTTTAGACGACTTGATCGCCGGCGCGAAAGATGTGGCCGGGGTGTCGTTCATCGCTGCTGAGCTGGCGGTTGATGGCAAGGGCCTACGCCAGGCTGGCGAAGCCTTGCTGCAAAAGGCTGGCAGCTGTGCTGCCGTGCTCGCTTCGCGCTCGGGTGGCAAGGCCGTGTTGCTGGCCGTGGTGTCGAAAGACTTGGTCGGCCGTGGCCTGAAGGCTGGCGAGCTGATTCAGCGTGTGGCGCCTGTGGTTGGTGGCCGCGGTGGTGGTAAGCCTGATCAAGCCCAAGGCGGCGGCCCTGATGCCGATAAGCTTGATGACGCCCTTGCTGCTGCGCAGCAAGCGGTGAGTGACCTGATGGGAGGCTCCTGAATCCCATGTCACCACGCCGAGGCACAGATCGCTTTACCCGCAAGGGCACTGAGAAGACGCGCGCCAGCCGTCGCAAACATCAGTTCCGTGGCGTGGCGGTGGTGCCTGGCATCAGCATGGGGCGGGTGCACCTCAAGTTCCGTAAAACCCAGGTGCTGTCTGATCGCACGATTACCGATGAGGAAATCGGTCGCGAGTTGCAGATCCTCGGCGAGGCAGTTCGTCTGTCCAAAGAGCAGCTGATTGTTGCACGTGAGCGGGTGGCGCAGGAGATCGGTGAGCTTGAGGCTACGATCTTCGATACCCATATTGCGATTTTGGAAGATCGCGCCTTCATGGCGAAGATTCAGGCGGCGGTCCAGCGTGACCACAAGCCGGTTGAGGTGGTGGTGTCGGTGGTGGTTGAAGGCTACTACCAGACCATGTCGATGGTTGAAGATGAGCACCTGCGCGAGCGCGCGGCTGACATTCGTGACATCGGCCTACGCTTGCTTGATAACGTCCACAATCTCAAGAATCAGAACAAAGATCTGAGCGAGGCGATTGACCGCGAGGTGCCCGAGGGCGACGTGGTGTTTGCCCGCGAGTTGCTGCCCTCTGACATCGCGACGCTCGAACGGCGTCACGTTGCCGGCGTCGTTACCGAGGCCGGCTCGGGTCGCGGGCACTGCGCGGTGATGCTGCGGGCTCTGAATATTCCGACTGTGATGGGCGTGGAAGACCTCGCCACCGTGGTTCGCGACGGCGACTTTGTCATTGTCGACGGCTCCAGTGGGCAGGTGCACGTCAATCCGCGCAAGGATGTGGTTGACGGGTATCGCGCCGCGCTCAAGGATTTTGAGAGTTACCGAAATCTGCTGACCTCAGAAGTGGAGCTGCCGGCTCACACCACTGACGAGCATTACGTCAAGCTGATGGCCAACATCTCGCAGGCCTCGGATGTGCATCAGGCAAAATTGTATCGGATGGATGGTGTGGGCTTGTACCGCACTGAATTCCAGCTGATGGCCAGGACGCATTATCCCGATGAGGAAGATCAGTACCGGGTGTATCGCGATGTGGTTGAGGCGGTTGATGGCAAGCCGATCACGATCCGAACGATGGATATCGGCACCGATAAGAACCTCGACTACCTGAAGCTGCCGGAAGAAGAAAATAGCGCGCTTGGTCGTCGTAGTATTCGCCTAGCTTTCGACCTGGAAGATTTCCAGCTGACGCAGTTGCGGGCGATCCTGCGGGCCTCGGTGCACGGTGAAGTGCGGTTGATGTTCCCCTTCATCACTTCGGTTGAAGACGTGCGTTTGGCCAAGCGCCTGCTGCGCCAAGCGCAGCGTCAGCTTGAGTCAACCGGGGTGCCGTTCGATCCGGATATTCCAATCGGGATCATGGTAGAGGTGCCAGCGGCAGCCCTGAGCATGGATAAGTTCGCCCGCGAGGTGCAGTTCTTCTCGGTGGGCACCAACGACTTGGTGCAATACGTGTGCGCGGCCGACCGCAATCAGTCGGACGTGGCGCCGTGGTATAAGGGCTACAACCCAGGTGTGCTGCAATTGCTTAAGCACATCGTGGAAACGGCTAAGGCCTACAACCGCCCTTTGACGGTGTGCGGCGAGATGGCCGGTGATCCGTTCTATACCATGTTTTTGGTCGGCATTGGTTGTGACCAGTTGTCGATGTCTGCGCCGCAGATGCCCTTGGTGAAAAAGATCATCCGCTCGATCAATCTGGCGGGAGCGCAGCGCTTGGTTGAGCGCGCCCTGCAGTATTCATCGACCGGCCAGATCCGTCATCTGTTCCAGGATACGGTTGAGCAGATTCTCGGCCGCGACCTGACCGCTTGGACCAAAAAGACCGATTAAGGATTCATCCATGACCGTAGCCGCCGACGCGCGCACCGCCGAACTCGTTGCCTTTTTCACCGAGATATATGGCGTTGCCCCGGAGCAGGCTGTACGGGCTCCTGGTCGGGTTAATCTTATTGGTGAGCACACCGACTATAATGATGGCTTCTGCCTGCCGATGGCGATCGAGCGCGACGTGCGCATTGCGTTGCGGCCGCGCGAAGACCGCACGGTGCGGGTGGCATCGGTGCAAGAGGCAGGGCGGGTGAGCTTTGAGCTCAGCACCGCGATCGCGAAAGACGCGAGTGTGCCCTGGGCTGACTACGTGAAGGGCTGCGCGCAGGTGCTGCTCGAAGAGGGTGTGGAACTCGTGGGTTGTGACCTGGCACTAACTGGTGATGTGCCGTTGGGCTCGGGTTTGAGTTCGTCGGCTGCGCTTGAGGTGGCCACCATTCATGCTTTGTTGACCGCCGCCAGCGTGGCGCTGGAAGATGAGCGCATTGCGCAGTTGGCACAGCGCGCCGAGAACGCCTACGTTGGCACCAATTGTGGCATTCTCGACCAGTTGAGCTCGGCCTGCGGTATGGAAGGCCGCGCGATGCTGATGGATTGTCGCACGCTGGTGTTGGAGCCAGTGCCGGTGCCCGACGGTGTGAGTGTGGTGATTGCTGATACCGGCAAGCGCCGTGGCTTGGTGGATAGCGCCTACAATGAGCGCCGGGCGCAATGCGAAGCCGGCGCTGCAGCCTTGGGTGTGTCGCATTTGCGCGACGTGACCCTGCACGGCCTGCGCGCCGCTGCCGACGCCGGCAAGATTGACGCCGACACGCTGCGTCGCTGTCAGCATGTGGTGGCCGAAAACGGCCGCACTGAAGCCGCTGCGGCCTGCCTGCGGGCTGGCGATGCCAAGGCCTTTGGCTGCTTGATGGATGCCAGTCATGATGATCTGCGCGCCAAGTTTGAGGTCACCTGCGCTGAGCTCGACACCATGGTTGGCATCGCGCGCGGCCTGGATGGGTGTCTGGGGAGCCGCATGACCGGTGCCGGCTTCGGCGGCTGCACGGTGTCTTTGGTGCGTGACGAGGCGGTAGAGGGCTTTGTGGCGGCGCTTGAGAAAGCCTATGCGGCCCAGTTTGACCTGCCGGTGGCGGTTTACGTGACGCGCGCTGCCGACGGCGCCGGGCGGTTGGATATTTGAGGGTTCCTGGTTCCTGGTGCGCGCTTCGCGCGTTGGATGCCGGCAAGCGCTCGCGCGCGTCGGCCGCCGATATGCGGCGCCGTCGGACGGGAGCGGTGACCGGGCCAACGACGCGCACCAGGAACCAGGAACCAGGAACCCGCTCACCCGAGCGGCGTCCTTGTCAGTGAGGCGCTTGCCCCCATTATGGGGCCATGCCGGACACCAAGCCGTGGTACCAGAATGGTCTTCGTTTTGACTGCACTCGCTGCGGAAACTGCTGTGGTGGCGCACCTGGCAATGTCTACGTGAGTGAGGCCGAGGTCGACGCCATTGCCGATCGCCTCGGCATTGATCGCGAAGCTTTTTTACGTCGCTATACCCGCGTGGTTCATCGCGCTGACGGCGATCGATTTAGCTTGGTTGAGCATAAGAACCATGACTGCATCTTCTTCGTGCGCGGTAAGGGATGCTCGATCTATGAAGACCGACCCCGACAGTGCCGCACCTGGCCGTTTTGGCGCGCCAACCTACTGAGTCAGGAAGAATGGGATGCCGAGGCCGAAGACTGCCCGGGCATGGGGCGCGGCGAATTGGTTGACGGCGAGCGCATTCAGGCCATCGCGGCCGACGATGGTTTGCCATGAGTGCTGTGCTCGATCACGAACTCGCTGAGCGCAGCCGACAAGGTGATCGCGAGGCCTGGGAAGTGCTGGCGCGGCGCTATGCACCGCGTTTGGCCGGTTATCTGGGGGCACGACTGCGGCGGCCTGAGATCGTTGAAATGCTCGTGTCAGAGGCACTGTACGCGGCGTGGCGTAAGATCGACGAACTGGATGACCCCGCCGATTTCGCGGCTTGGCTGCGGCGAATTGGGGCCAATCTCGCGCTGCGCTGGCACGGTAAGCACAAGCATGAGCGCCTGCACGGCGGCTTTCCCGAAGAGCGCTGCGGCGGCGATGCCGAGCTCATCAGCGGCATGCAGCGTTTGGAATATTGTATAGGTAAGCTGCACGAGGGCGAGCGCATGGCCTTGGAGCAGCGTTTCCGTGGCGGCCTGTCGGGTGACAACTTGGCTGAGGCCCTGCATCGCTCGCCTGAGGAGGCGGAGGGCTTGATCGACAAGGCTCTGGCGCGTTTGGCGGCCTTTTATTATGAGCCCGGCATTGAAACCGGCAGTGGGCCGGTGGTGATCGAGCCGCCTGGAGGCCTTGACGAGTGATTCGTGCCCTGCTGCTGGTGGCGGCATGCATGGGATTCCTCGCTGGCCAAGAAGACGCTGCGATCCAAGCGGCCCGCCGTGCGCTGTCTGCTGGTGAGGCAGAGCAGGCACGTCTGCTCTTGGCTGACCACCCTGCACGTCTTGAGCGCAATGCCGTTCGTCTGCTGTGGGCGCGCTCGCTGTTGCTGGCGGGCGCTATTGAGCCGGCCTCGCAGGCAGTGGATGCTGGCCTGCGGCTGCCAGAATGGCCCGCGCCCCTGCGTGGCGGCGTGTTGCAAATCGCTGGCGAGTGCGATGCGGCGCTGGCCGATGATGCCGCCAGCCGAGTGGCGGCCGCGAAGCGCTTGGCCGTGGCGATGGATATCGGTGGGCCAGAAGTGGCGGTTGATCGCTGCCTGTTACTGGTGGCGCAGCTGTTGGCAGACGAACGTCCGACGGTGGCGATCCGAGCGTGTGAGCGCTTGTGGCATGGGCGACGTGATGGGCGTGCTCGGATTGAGGCCGGGCTCTTGCTGGCACGCCTAGTGCAGGGTGCTGAGCCAGATCGATCGCGCCGCCTGCTCACCGATCTGCTGGCCTTGCCGCAGGTGGATGCTGATCTGCGGCGGGCAGCGGGGCATCATCTGTGCGCCTTGTTGTTAGAGAGGAGTCCAACGGCCTGTGCGCGGGTGGCGGCGCGCCTGCGGCGCGATGCGCTCAGCGATTTTGCGCGCTGGGAGGCCTTGGCGCGGGCGCGATTTGATTCTGAGGGGGCCCGTGCGATTTTGGCACTACTGGATCCAGACCAAGATGACGCGGCGCTGGCGGCTCTCAGGTCTCGGTTGAACAAGCCTGACGGTGGTGCTGGTGATGGTCTGGCTGGGCTATTGGCGACGGCACGTTCGGGCGATAAGGCATCGCGGGAACAGTTGCGAGCCCTGGCTCAGGATGACCCTGCAGCTTATGTATTGGCAGTGTGTTACGTCCCATTGGCGATGCCGATTCAGCGCCCTGAAACTGATCTCGCGGCGCTGGCGGCGGCGCAGGTGGCGATTGAGCAGGAGGCTGATGTGGCGGTGGTGCTTGGTCTGCTGCAGCGTTGGGAGCCGCGCCCAGAGCATCGCGACTGGCAGCGCGTGTCAGCGATCGCGCCCGGCCTGACGGAGCGTTTGCTGTATCGGGCCTGTCGGGCGATTCAGGCTGACAGTAGCCTGTGGCATCACACCTTGCTGGCGAGTTCGGGTTCAGACCAGGTTCTCGGCGAGGCGTGGGTATGGGCGGCTCGGCGCCAGGAG
Organism: Planctomycetota bacterium; assembly: GCA_027859175.1. GTDB lineage: Bacteria > Planctomycetota > UBA11346 > UBA11346 > UBA11346 > GH22. The sequence continues at coordinate 6,495 of JAQIBG010000286.1, forward strand.
GCGCGTGGTCAGGCTGCAGGGTCTGCGTGGCTGGCTGCGGCAGAGCGCCTGCCGGTTGGCCATCCGTGGCTATTCGCCGTGGTTAAGGAGGCAGCCAAGGGCTTGCTGCGGGCGGTTCCGCCGGGCACACGAGTCGCAGGCGGCGCTGCTGATCCGGATCTATCACAGGCGGTTCGGGTGCTATCACGTGTGTCCTGGTTTGATGAGAGCGAGGACGCACAGGCCTGTCGGTGGCTCTTAGCGCAGGCTTTGGCGCAGCAAGGTGATGCTGAGGGGGCCGAAGTGTGTCTTGCAAGCCTGGAAGATTCAGCGGGTTCTGGGCGAATTGCCCGATTGCAGGCCTTTCGCGAGCGGCTTGCTGAGGCGAAGCATACGCATGGGTTGCAGGTAACGCCCTGACCCGACTTTGCCCTTGCGCCCGCACGCATGCCCTGGCTATCCTGGCCACCGGACCTAGCGGAGTACCTGACTGATGGCAGTCGCTACCATGGTGAGCTTAAGCATTCACGTGAGCCGCAGTTCCATATTGGATGTTGCGCCTCTGGCCGAAAGGCCTTACGAGGTGGCCGGAGAGAGGTCCTGATGATTCGCATCAACCTGCTGCCACCTGAGTTCCGCAAGAGACAGCGGACCAGTGCCTCAAACCCGGATGCCCTCGGCATCCTGGCCGGAGCGCTGGTCGCTGCCGTTGTGATTGGCTTTTGGGGCTATGTTCAGTTCGTACGAATTCCGCATGCCGAGCAGCTCATCGAGCAACGCAAGAAGGAACTCGTCGTGGCCAAGCGCGAGGCGGATGAGGTCCGTGCGCTGGAGGCCAAGGTAGAGAGCTTTAAGGCGCGCCTCAAGTCGCTTGATGACCTGGTCAAACAGAAGGTGCCATGGGCGGGTACTGTCAGCGATTTCGCTGACATGCTCGGCCGCGACCGTTGGTCCACGCCTGGTTTTCAAGTTTCATGCACGGGACTGCGCATTTCCAAGACAACGGCTGCCGCAACCCGTGGTCGTTCCGCTGGGGAGGCATCAATTCGGTTCCAGTTCCAGTGGGATATGGAGTTGGTCGGTGCTGAGTTCAATTTGGCTGGTAAGTACATCAACGGCTTCTTTCTTGACGTGAAGAAGACGGATTTCTGGTTCAACAATGGCTTTGAAGGTGACCCGGTTGCGCCCTACAAGGGTGATCGGCCGGAATGGCAAGAAGACATTGAACGGGTGGTCATCAATCACTCGTTGCAGTGGGAGCGCGATCAGAATCTGGAAGCGGCCAATCGTAAGATCCTTGTTGAGCGTGCTGAGGCGGCGGCCGCTGCCCAGGCGCCCGCTAAGGGAGACGGCTGATGCGTTGGGGTGAACTTCCGGCCAAGCAGCGCAAGATCATCTTGATCGTCTGGCCGCTGGTGGTCGTTGCGGTGTTCGGCTACATGAGCTACGGCGCGCTCGGCACACTGGGCGATGACCCCAAGCTGCAGTCTGTTTCATTTATTCCGCGAGCGAAGGCGAAGAAAAACCTTTGGTCGCAGATTAAGGGCCTGGAGCAGCAGATACAGGCCGAGAAAGCAGTTGTCTCACGCAAGGCAATGGCCGAAGAAGAACTCGCAGATGCCAAGCTGCGGATGGCTGAATTGCAGTCGCGCTTGCCCAATCAAAAACAGAAGGAAGAGATGCGTTTGCGTCTCCAAGAAATGGTTAACGACGTTCCGCGTGACGTGGGCGAAGTTCGGTTTGTTGGCGTGAGTATTCAGGAGGCCGCTGATGCGGGTGCCGGACGCCGGCGCGGCGGAAAGTCTGATCACAGTACCGTCACCTACCGTTTGGAGCTCAACGCGGACATGAACGGTCTCATCTGGTACCTTGATCGTGTTGAGAAGAACCCGCGATTTATGTCGGTGAACGCGCTGACGGTGACGCCAGGTAGCATCGAAGTCGATCGGGATAACCTTGAGATCACAACGAAGCTACACAAGGTTGACCTCGATGTCGTGACCTATGTCCTGCACGACAAGGAGGGGTGAAGACATGACGACACAGCATTTCTTCCGCGGCTTGTCAGTGGGCGCCCTTTGTGTGTGCGCGGGCTTGCTGTTCTCGGCAGAGCGAGAGCCGGCCAAGGAATCGATCGAGGATAAGGATGCCGCTGCCGCGGCTGCCGCGGTGCTTGATAAGCCTGATGCGGAAGGCGGCTTGGCCTACCCCAACTACGAAGAGCGCCGTGATGTGTTCCTTAGCATGGTTGATGTGCTCAAGGCCGAGCGTCAGCTCGACGATATCCTCAACGAAAACGATAATGTTGTCCAAACGCCTGGTGGCAGCCCGGTCGTCCCGATTGACGCGGATGACAAGGGCGCTGCAGTCGAATGGGCCAAGCAGGCCGTCGCTGAAGTCGAGACCCACATTCGCAACGAGAGTTGGGAACGGGCGATGGACACGGCTGAGCGGCACCTAAACCGCTTGAGCGCATTTCTCGAGAAGTTCCCCAGGGAGGGGGCTTTGACCGAGTCTGAAACCATGCTGCGTCAGTACTATGTATTGGCGGAGAATAAGAAATTGTACGAAGAAGCCCGGGCCCAGTTTGAGGCCTTGGGATTGCGGATCGAGGGCATCATCTGGTCTGCCGAACAACCGTCGCTGGCTATCATCAGCGGCGAGCCGGTGGCCCGTGGAATCAACGACCGTGTGCGTGGAACGGTGATCAAGAATATCGATCAGAACCGGGTCGATTTCATGTATTCATACCGTCAGCGTCGATTCCATTTCCAGCTGTACCTTGAGCCGAACAACTAAGACCAGGAAGAGCGGAGCTATGATCCTGCGCAACGCCACCCTTGCATGCTGCCTGTTATTAGGCCTCTGTGCCGTCCAATTGGGCGCTGCTGAGCCGAACTCGTCAGCACGCGAGCAGTTGATCACCCTGGAAACGTCTGAGAAGCCCTTGGACGTCGTCTTGCAGTGGATCAGCCGCCGCAGCGGGGTGAACATCGTATCCAACGAGACTGAGCTGCCCAAGGTCACGATCCGCTTGGTGAATGTCACCTGGCAGGAGGCCATTGAGCAGATCGCTCGGCGCTATGACTTTGTCATTGAGCGGCGTAGCGATCGGATCTGGGAGCTGTCGCGTCCGCCGAAGGTGCGGATGGAGTTCCAGGATGCCTTGCTGACCGTGATTCTCGACGCGCTGGCTCGCCAGGCGGAAGTGAACATCGTCATCAGTGACCGCATCGATGGTGGCCGTCGTCTGACCATGAAGCTCAACGGCGTTCCGTGGCGCGAGGCGCTCGACGTCATCGTTCGCACTACGGGCTACGAGTGGATCGAAGGCAACTATAACATCATTCGCATTGTGTCGCCCGACGACGTTCAGCGTGATCTGCAGACTCGTGTGGTCCGTCTGAACTATGCTGACGGCGCCAACATCATGACGGGCCTTAACGTGGCTTTGTCACCCGATGGCCAGGTGCAGCATGATATCCGCACCAACAGCCTGATCATCACCGATACGCCCATCCATCTGGACCGTGCCGCCGACATCCTGCGGGAGTTGGACCGGCGCACCAAGGAAGTGCAGATCGAGATTAAGTTTGTTGAGTTCGCTACTGAGGATGCGCTCAACTGGGGCTTCACTGGATACGACATCGGCGGCACCATCGACGGCTTTGGCTCGGTTGCTGGTTTGTTCGCGCCGTTCAGTTCATCCCTGGGTGGTACCTACGTCAGTCCTCCGCCGAACAGCTCGAGCCTTAACTCAGCGCAGATCGGCTTTGAGGCTTCGGCTTCTCTGACCACATCTGAGGTGATCCAGGCTCCGAATATCCTGACTCTGGATAATGAAGAGGCCGAGATCTCCATCACGCGCCGTCAGAGCTTTGCTGAGCAGACCACGGTGATCGAAAATGGTCAGACCGTGGGCCGCCTGCAAGAAGCCGACTCCAGTCCGCTGGAATCGGGTATCAACATCAAGGTGAAGCCACACATTACCGACGATGGTTTTGTGACCATGTCGCTTGAGGCGACTGACTCGACGGCAACTCTGGTCGAGCGGACGGTATCTGGTCAGAGCATTCAGTTGCCCGAGGAGCGCGAGAAGCGAGTTAAGACCAACATTCTGGTTGGCGATGGCGAAACCGCTGTGATTGGTGGCTTGCTGTCCAACCAGGTCGACGAGACCGACCAGTGGGTGCCCTTGCTGGGCCGGATCCCGGTGCTGGGCTACCTGTTCCGCAACGAGACTGACAAGGTTCAGCAGCGTAATCTGACCATCTTCATCACGCCGCGCATCGTTCAGTTGGACGAAAACGACGATCTGGAAGATGCCAAGCTGCGCCTGCGTGAGCAGTTGTCGGGCTTGGATCTGCGCCCGCAGAACGAAGACGGCAGCGGCGAGCTTAGCCCCTGATTGGCCTTCTGGCTTGCTAACCCCTGATGAACCCTCGGCTTCCGCCGGGGGTTCATCATTACCGGACCAGACCAGGCCGATTTCTATGCTGGCGCATAGGTTGCCACGTCCTAGGCTCGTCGACCATACCAGCGTGGTAATTCGCTGTGCTGGTCACCCCGTTCCGCTGACGCATGCGTGTCAGTGGTCTTTGATCGACCGAGCGTCGATCGCAGCGCGCAGCGCGCATATGGGGCTCCCCCGATACGTGGGTTGAGTTCCAGCTGCCGAGCGCTGGTAATGATCTGCTCCCCGGCGTTGGCGTCGGTTGGTCAGCCATCATTACGAGCCTTGGTAACCAGTCTTGACTGGTGCACTGTCTGTGGCCGTTGACGCTCCCTACACCGAGGCTAAAGGCCCACATGTCCACCCATATCTTGATGAACCTGGTCGACGGCCAGGAAATGCGGATCGCTATGATCCGCTCTGGCCGACTCGAGGCCCTCATCCACGACCGTATCACCGATGACCGCCAGTTTCTTGGCAGCATTTACAAAGCCAAAGTCGCTAATGTTGAGCCGAGTCTCGACGCTGCGTTCTTGGATCTCGGTAGCGGCAAAAACGGCTTCATCCACGTTGATGAAATCCGTCACGATAAGGGCGATCGCGCCCGCATCGAAAACATCATCCGTGCCGGTGACGAGCTGGTGGTGCAAGTCACCAAGGAAGCCATCAAGGATAAGGGTCCGTGCGTTAGCACCTACCTGAGCCTTGCTGGGCGCTACTTGGTAATGATGTCTGGCAGCGAAAGGGGCGGCGTATCGAAGCGCATTGAAGACCCCGCTGACCGCAAGCGCCTCAAGAAGTTGCTGTCTAGTTTTGAAGCCCCAGACGACTTCTCGTACATCGTGCGCACCGCCGGTGCACAGCGCGATGATGACGAACTCCAGCTCGACCGCGATTACCTCGCGCGCCTCTGGAGCGAGATCTCTGGCAAGATTGACCGCGTGCGTGGGCCGGCCTGCGTCTACCACGAAGGTGATGTGGTGCTGCGCACCCTGCGCGACTTGGTGCCCGTCGACGTTGAGTCGGTGGTGATCGACCAGGAAGACCTGTACGACGAGGCGCGTGCCTTCTGCCAGGTGTTCATGCCTGAGGTGGCGGGCCGGATTCAGCTGCACCGCGAAGAACTGCCCTTGTTCACCTACTACGGTGTTGAAGAGCGCCTGGCCTCGATCATGGATCGTGAAGTCAGGTTGCCGTCGGGCGGCGCCATCGTCATCGAGCAAACCGAAGCTCTCGTGTCGATTGACGTCAACAGTTCGCGCAACAAGTCAGAGTCTGATGTCGCCAAAACCGCGTTCATGACCAATATTGAAGCCGTTGGCAGTATCGCCGAGCAGCTGGTGCTGCGCGATCTCGGTGGCTTGGTGATTATCGACTTCATCGACATGGAGAGCCGCGAAGACCAGCGCATGGTCCAGCTGGCGCTGCGCAGAGCGATCGCCACCGACAAGGCGCGCACCCAGGTGTCGCCAATGTCGCGCTTCGGCTTGGTGGAGATGACCCGTCAGCGCACGCGGCCGAGCCACAAGCTGGTCAGCTCTACGGAGTGCCCGTATTGCCGTGGTACCGGCGCGGTCAAGACCAGTGAGACCTTCGAAATTGAGGTGCTACGGGCCCTGCGTTCGGAGCTAGGGCGCAAGTCGCTGAGTCGCATCGAGGTGGTGGTGCCGGCCGATCTGGCCGTGGCCGTGCTCAATGGCCGCCGCAAAGAGATCAGCCGCATGGAAGACGAGCACGACTGCCGGATCCAGTTTGTTGGCGACAATCTGATGAAGGCGCGCGAGTTCCGCCTCGTGGCGAGTGAGCGCAAGCGCGCGCGTCGGCGCGGCAAGGCTGAAGAGCCGGTGCGACCGCAGTTGTTGGCGCCGATGCTCGAAGAGCGCGCTAAGGCATTGGCCGAGGCCAAGTCTTTGGCCTCGAAGCGTCCGGCTGAGCTCGAGCGTGAATTGCTTGAGATGAGCCTGGGCCAAGAGCGGCCACAGGAGCGTAGCGAGGCCAAGCCCGAGCTCGTACAGGTCTCGGCAGCGACCATCGCGGTGGCGCCCAAGCTGGTGCTGGCAGACGAGCTACGTCGTCTGCTGTTCACCCCGGCGAGTCCGGTTGCCATCAGTGCAGGGGGGGCAGCGCTTGCTACTGGTAAGAATGCTGCTAAAAGCCCCCGCTCATCTCGCGGTCGGCGTGTTCGCCGGCGTCGCTGATTTTGTCCAAGTCCAGTTCAACAGGTAGGTTGAGTCATGTATGCAGTAATCGATGATCGCGGCCGTCAATATCAGGCCGCTCCCGGTGATCGGATCACCCTGGATCGCCTCGACTCCGAGGTCGGTGCCACGGTGGAAGCCGGTGTGCTGCTGATTGCCGACGGTGCTCAGGTTGAAGTGGGTGCGCCCCACGTCGCCGGCAAGAAGGCCGTCCTCAAGGTCCTCAGCCACACCCGTGGCAAGAAGGGCATTGCCGGTACCTTCAAGCGCCGCAAAGACTCGCGTCGCCGCATTGGTTTCCGCCACGACCACACCGTGGTTGAGGTTGTCTCCGTCGGCTGAGGTGAGTGTCCCGCATCAGTCACCCATATGGTGACGGGGAAACGCACGTGGAGCGTCGCCAGGGCCATCTAGGCTGGCGGCGCTCTTCATTTCTGGGCTCTCGAGCAAGCCTGACGGCGGTTAGACGTCGTCGATGTCATGGTGCGCCGGAATGCCGATGCGCACAGCGGAGGTGCGCATGCTACGCGTGGTGATTTTATCGGTGCTGTCGATCGTGAGCCTGTTGGCTTCACAGATGGAACCGCGAACGCTTATCTCACCATTCACCGGCAAGCCGTTCTCGGTGATCGACATCCCGGTCAACTCCGGCAGTCATCGGGTTCTTGGGGTTGACGGTGCATCTGACATGGGGACCGATGCCGATGGTTGTCGGCACAGTTCTGGGGTCAGTGAATACGAGCACTACGTTGCGATGGACCCCTACTCCTACTTCGCTGCACTCGGCGTTGAGTACGGCAAAGACGGTCGGTTTACCAACCGCTTGAGCGCTGAGTTTAAAGACTGGGTGGTGAGCCCTGATGGCTTCCACAGCGAGTGGGTTATCGACAAGGATAAGTTCTACGATCGTGGTCGCCGCCAGGCTAAGGCCAGGGGCCAGGGCGTTCCGCCGATCGGTGATTGGGTCATCCCGCAAAAGATGATCCCGCTTGAGAAGAAGTACCGCATTGCCTTGTTCTGCTACAAGCGGCGCGGCGCTACCGATGCTTTCCTTGGCAAACTGGCGCTCACCGGCGCCTGGGCCTTGCGAGCACGGATCAACAAGCCTCTGATGGACACGCGTCTGCGTCCCGGTGTTGACGAGGTGAACGCCAAGATCAGTCGTTATGTCAAAGATGGCGCGGTGTTTGAGCTCCAGACCTTCTACGATGCGTACCGGCAGATGTTCCGCTCATCAAGCTTGACCGACGAGGGCTATTTCATTTGCGGTAACGCTTATCTGGGCCTAGCGCTGCGGGTTGGCGATATTCAAGAAGTCATGGATATCCTCGATGCGATGCATGAGCGCTTCGACGAGAAGGAAGACATGCATGTGTTCTTCCGTGGCTTGATTCGTGATCGTCGCAATACCATCAAAACCGACTACCTCGGCTTTCTCGACACCAGCATCAAGCATTTCACCACCGCCATTGCCAACGAAGAGTTTCCACGTTCCAAGCTGCCAGAAGTGGTGCTTGTGATGGCCGAGAATTATCGTCGGACCGGCAATCTGGTTCGTTCTTACGACTGGTTTCTGACCCTGGCTGACATGGAGGAAAGTGATCCGCGTTTGCGGGCCCAGATCCGCGATGCTGGTCGCGCGCCAACCATGGACGCGCCCTACGCCGTGGTGCTTGGCTGGAGTGCTGATGAGGCCCTGCAGAGCCTCACGGAAGCCGGCGTGGTGCATCCTGGCAAGATCAGTGGCCCCGACAGCCGCTTGCTCAACGCCATCGTCAACGAGGGTCTCGGCACCATTGAGTATAAGAACCCGGCGTGGCAGCCGCGCGTCACCGGCAATCAGCGTGAGGTGACGCAGATTTTGCATGACGTTGGCCTCGGCGTCCTTGATTACACCCAGCGTTCGGGCGAGTGGCCCGCCATGCTTGGTGAGTTGTGGCAGTCGGGCGTGCTGCCCGACCGCAACCGCTACAACCGCTTCCATTGCACGGTGACTGGCAAGCCCTTCCTGTACACACCAATTGGTGGTGAACTCGGTCGCTTGCCAAAGAACACCGTGATCCTGTCGACCTCGGCCCCCATCCCAACCAATCAGGGCCCACGCTACGGCGCGTTCCTGGCTGATCTTGCCGTGGTGTGGACTGCGCAGCCGCTCAAGCCGGGCGAGCTCCACCAGCCCTGAGGGCCTGCCTGCATGAGTCTCGCCGGCATTGTTGGGCATAGCCGCACGGTCACCCTGTTGCGCCGCCTCGTGGCTGCAGGGCGCCTGCCGCATGCCTTGGTGCTTGAGGGGGCCGCGGGGACCGGGCGGCGCTGTTTGGCGCTGGCCCTGGCGCGTGCGGTGTTGTGTCCACAGCAGCGCGATGGCGATGCCTGCGGGGCCTGCGATTCGTGCCGGCTGCTAGCAGAGGGGAGTCACCCCGACGCCACGGTTCTGCCGTCAGATACCGAGCGGGTCGAGCTGCCGGTTGACATGATTCGTAACGAGGTGGTTGACCCTGCCACCGAGAGCCCGCTGATGGGTGACCATCGCGTGTTTATCATTCCGGCTGCCGAGCGCCTCAAGGGCCCGGCGGCCAACGCGCTACTCAAAGTGTTGGAAGAGCCGCCTCCAGGCGTGCATCTGATTATGACCACCGGCCAAGCCGGCGGTTTGCTCGAGACCATCCAGTCACGGGCGCAGGTCTTGCGGATGCAGGCGCTGACGGAAGAGCAGTTAGCTACGATTCTATGTAAGGGCGGGGTGGCTCCGGCCGAGGCGGCGCGTCGCGCACGCATCGGCGACGGCAGTCATCGCGGCCTGTGGTCGCGCACGCTCGATGCCCCGCCCATTACCGAGTTGCGGCGCTTGGTCCTCGAGGGCTACGACGCCGAGACCGTGTCCCGCGTGATGGACGAACTGCCCGCGGTGGCCGCCGATGTTCCAAGCGGTACCACCGTCAACGGCGAGCAGCGTCGCCTACTCGGCTTCTGGCTCGAATCCCTACTCGGTGAACTGCGTCGCGAACTGCGCGGCGAGCGTGCCGTCCAAGCCGCCGACCGCATCGAGCGCGTCCTACGCCTACGCGGCGACCTCGGCCGCTACGTCCAGCCCCGCCTCATCGTCGAAGGCCTCGGCCTCGAAGGCTAAAGCCCGGCCCTGTGGCTAGCAGACTGACAGCCTAGCAGGAGGGAGTCGAGGGAGTTGAGGTCCGAGTGAGCCTAGTCGGGTGGCCGACACGCTGCTCAAGCGCTCAGGTGGGTGTGCGAAATTATTTCGCACACACTAGAGCGGTCCGCGCAGGGGCGAACCAAACCCTTCCCCCCTCATTCGGACCTCAACTCCCTCAACTCCCTCCTGCTAATTCGCCAATCCAATCACATCTCGATCTGGGCTTTGACCGAGGTGGCTGGCATGTTGCAGGCGAAGTCGAAGGCTTGTTGCGAGTCTTTGAAGCCGAAGCGGTCGGTGATCAGTGGCTTGAGGTTGAGTTGGCCGGAGCCCATCAGGGCCAGCGCGCGTGGGTACACGTGGGCGTAGCGGAAGATGGTTTCGATCCGAGCTTCTTTGATCTGGGCGGCCACGATGTCGAGCGCCACCGGAGCGCCGGGCATGCCCACCAGAACCACGCAGCCACCGGGGCATAGCGGTTCGAATACGCCGGCGATGGCGCGCTCGTTGCCTGAGCACTCGAACACGATGTCGGCGCCCCAGCCATCGGTGAGTTGCATCACCACGTCGCTCAGGTTTTCCTGTTTGACGTTCACCGGGCGAATCGGGCCGAGGGTGGCAGCCAGGTCGAGCTTGGGTTGAACGACGTCGGCGATGATGACCTGAGCGCAGCCACCGGCCAGGGCGCTGAGCGCGGTGACCATGCCGATGGTGCCGGCGCCAATGACCACCGCCACTGAGCCGGGCTTGATCTTGGCCTTGTTGGCGGCGTGCATGCCGACAGCCAAGGGTTCGACCATGGCGGCCTCGCCGAAGCTGACCGAATCAGGCACCTTAAAGGTGAAGGCGGCCGGGTGGACTACGCTCGGGCGCAGCACGCCGTGGATTGGCGGCGTGGCCCAGAAGCGCACGGCGGGGTCGAGATTGTAGATGCCTTCGCGGGTTGCGCGGCTGTTGGGGTCGGGAATGCCCGGCTCCATGCACACCCGATCGCCCAGCTTGAGGTGGGTGACTTCGCAGCCAACTTCCTCGATGGTGCCGGCCGCTTCGTGGCCCAGCACCATTGGCGCGTCGACCACGAAGGGGCCAATGGCGCCGTGCTGATAATAATGCACGTCCGAACCACAGATGCCGACGGTGTGAATCTTGATGCGGACATCGTGGGGGCCGAGTTGCTCGGTGAGTTCGATGTCGCGGATCGCCAGTTTCAAGTCGGGTTCGAGTACGAGTGCTTCCATGCTGTCCCTTGCGGTCATCGTGCGGTGTGAACGGTGCGGCGGCTAGAATTCGTTGCGCCACAGGTTGGTGACGGCGGGCAGGTCGGCGGCCAGTTGGTCGCTGATTGCGGTCATGCGTGCGAATACGTTGGGGTCGATGTCGCCTGCCGCCGCAGCGGCATTGGCGGCAACCTGGTCAACGTTGCGGGCCCCAACCAACACCGAGTTCACGCCCTGTTGCGCGGCAACCCAGCGAATGGCGAGGTGGGTCAGGGGGCGGCATGCGTCCTTGGCGACGCCCTTGAGCTGCTCAATAGCAGCGTGGACCTTGGGCCACACCTCGGGTTCGAAGATAACCGTCTTGGCCCGGGCGTCGCCTTCTTGGAACGCAGGGGAGGCGCCAAACTTGCCGGTTAGCACGCCCTGGGCGATCGAGGAGTAGGTGACGCTGGCGATGCCATGGTGCTGGCAGAACGGCAGCACGGCCTGCTCGGGCAGGCGCCAGATGAGATTGTAGCAGAACTGATGGGCCTCAATGCGGCTGACCTCGAGACCCTGCTCCAGTTGCTCGACGTTGAAGTTTGAGACGCCAACGTAGCGGATCAGACCTTCTTCACGGGCGCGTTCGAGCCCCTTGAGCGGCTCGCGAAGGTCCATGTCGTTGCGGGGCCAGTGGAGGTAGTAGAGATCGATCTGGTCGAGCCCCATGCGCTCCAGGCTCTTGCACACGCCATTGTAGGCAAACTCGGCGTCGGCATTGGGCTTGGGGAAAACCTTCGAGGCCACGAATACCTTGCTCTTGGCGGCGGGGTCGCTGCGTAAAAATTCGCCGATCAACTTCTCGCTGTGGCCGCCGCCGTAGCCACCGGCGGTGTCAAAGTGGGTGAGCCCGGCTTCTACGGCTGTGGCCATCGAGGCGAAAGAGTCGGCGTCACTTTGCTCGCCGCCCCACTGATTGCCGCCAAAGGCCCAGGTACCGAGGCTGAGTGCGCCGTGTTGGTTCAGTTCGGTGATGAGGTCGGTGTCGGTGCTGAGTGTGCTCATGTGGCGTCTCCTTCGGCCATCGGCAGTGTGCCGGCGCTGAGCGGGCGGACCAGCGATTTCCATACGCGTGTAAGTTTTCGATACCGCTTGTGATAGCTGTACAGAATGCCTGAACGTACCCGCTCGAGCGGGCTTCGCCGGCGGATTCTGGGCGTGGCCGGATCAGTTGGTGGGATACCCGAGGGCCGCGCTGATGCGCTTGCGGGCTTCCTCGGCGAGGCTCTTGCGATCCCAGTCGTCGCGCCATGGGATCGGGTCGAGGTAGCGAATCTCTGCATCGACGCGGCGCATCGTCAGCAGTTGAATCAGGTGCGGACCAAAGGCCATGTCGCCATACCAGCAGATACGGTGGTGATTGGCCCTGGTGAAGGGCTCGCCGTTAACCGAGGGGTAGCGCAGGGCGAGGGGCTGAACCGGGCAGCGCGCGGCGATTGCAGTGGTGAAGAATGCCGGCTTGAAGCGCAACAGCTTGCTGCCGTCGGATGAGGTCGCTTCGGGGAAGAACAACACCGGGACGTGCTTGAGGTGACGGCCCAGGCGTTCGCATTCACCGGCTAGGCCGCCCACGCTGCGCCGTTCCACAAACTCGCAGCCGCCAGCGCGGGTGATGCGGCCCAGGAGCGGATCATCGCGGACTTCGGTGGAGGTCACAAACAGGGCCGGCCGCGCCGCCGACAGAATCACCGCATCGATGTACGACAGGTGATTGCTGACCTGAAGCAGCGCGGCGGGGTCGGGTCGGCCGTGCAGTTTCAGGCGCACGCCAAAGATCCGCATCCCAACCCGGCACATGCGCGTGCTCCACAGCAGGGCGCGGCGGTGGCGGATGTCGGATGGGTCGGTGGGATGTTTCGGCGAGCCCAATAGATACGTGGGGACCAGAAACAGGGTCAGAATCAGGCGCAGGAAGAGCAGGATCACGCGGTACTTGGGTCCTTACACTGGCCCGGGCCGGTGATCACAAGGTGACAAGGGGGGGCAGACGCGCGGTGCCAACTCACTTGGTGTAGCGCCGCATGAACCCGGCATCTGAGCTGTCGAGGTCGAGGGTCGTGAAGAAGTCAATGCAGGCGAAGGCAGGGTCGTACGACGGCAGGGTCGAAATCTTGGCACCAGCGCGCAGATAGCCACGCAGCAGGGGTGGCAGGATCTCGTTGCGTTCGGCGTCGCTGAGAGCTGGGCCGTCTTCTGCGAGCATGGCGTCAAGGCCGGGCAGGCGGCTCGCCATCAGTGGGTTGGCGGCCTCCACAGGCAGGCAGTTGTCGTGCTCAACAAAGCTCCGGCACAGGCGTGCGGCCATGGCGCAGTCGGTGGTGTTGATACTGGTGCAGCCAAACATCCAGCGCGAATCAGACTCGCTGGCGTAGGTGCCGAGGCTCTTACCGAAGGCAGCGATAACCAGGTTGTTGCGGTGCTCGGGGAGAAAGCAGGTGCGGCCGAGTTCCATTTTGCCGCCATCCCAGCCGAGGAAGGGGTCGATCGCGAATTCGGTTTGCGAGTAGAATCGCTGGCAGCGTCGGCTCGAGGCAAAGCGACTGGTGCCAATCGGTGCACCGGTGGCGGCGTCACGAATCAGCAGGTGGTCGCATTGGGCGTCGAATTCGTCTTTGTCGGTGCCGTTGGGCCCCGGGCGGCCCAACATTTCCAGGTAGAACACTTGGTGCCGGATCTCGTGAACGAGGGCGATCTCCTCGGGCGTGGTCGCAATGTTGATGCGGTAGCGGCGCCAGGTGAAATCAAAGGCAACGGGGGCGGCGGCTGTATCGGGGCTTGGCATGACCGGCTCCTGAGCGCCGGTGGGTTTCGGCGCAGGCCCGTCATTATCGCTTGGTGAACTGTCGTCTTGCCAGTGAAGATCTTGCGAATGTGGCATGAGGCTCCGGTGACCAGTCGTTAACGAGCCCTAATCTTTGGGCTCGCGGCGCTAACGCAAGGAGGGGGACACCATGTGGTGTCCCCCTCAGTCAGGGGAGGCTAGCAGGCTGGTGAGCCTGCTAGGACCCGTCTCAGATGCAGGCTCAGGCGCTGCGCATGCTCGATACGCATTCCTTGAGGGCCGGAACCGGGTTCTCGGGGTTGGCCTCGTACTCAATCACGGGATAGCCATCGAAGCCGATCTCTTCCAGAGCCGCGATGAAGGCTGGCAGGTCGAGGTTGCCGGTGCCCACGATGACGTCTTCCCACTTGGCGCTCTTGTCGAACACGAAGTCTTTGTAATGAACGCCGTACACGCGCTCGCCGAAGCGCTTGACCCATTCCACCGGTTGGCCCTGGCGCGGGCCAATCTGCATGCACCACGCGGTGTCGATGTTGACGCCAATGCGGGGGCCGCCGATTTTCAGCAGGTGGTCGATCACGTCGGGCGAACCGCCAAAGCGGTAGCCACCGTGGCAGTGGATGCCGATCTTGATGTCGTATTCGTCACACAACTTGACCGCAGCAGGCACGGCCTTGTCAAAGGTATCGACGTTGAAGTGGGCCGAGATGTATTTGGCGCCAGCCTTCTTGGCGAACTCAAACCAGTTGCGTTCAACCGCTTCGTTGCCGGTGAAGGTTTGCACGCCGATCGACACGATGTCGACCCCGGCGTTCTTGTAGCTGGCGATAACGCCGTCATGCGCGGCGGGATCGTTAAAGTCGGCGTGAACCGCGCAGACTTCAATCGAGGAGAGGCCGATCTCTTTGACCTTGGCGGCCACGTCGTCGTTGTCTTTGAAGTTGCGGAAGCAGAAGCTTTGTACGCCGAATTCGCGGGGAGATGCCATGGAGTATGTCCTTGATGGTGATGGGGAGGAGGAAGCGCTGCGATGGGCCGGGTGGCCCATCGCGTGCCAGAATCAGCCGTGGTTAACGGCTAGTCGAGGCGAACTTCCTTGCCGCTGGCGCAGCTCGCGTAGATCGCGTCGAGGATGCGTTGCACGGTGAGGGCTTCTTCAACCGAGGTCAGCGGCTGCTCGGTGCCAAGGATGGCGTTGAAGAAATTATGGAAGCGGTCGGCGTGCTCGAGGGCGATGTCGGCCTCTGGGTCTTCCACCACTTGGTAGTCTTCGCCTTCGGCGCCGTAGTGGAACAGCTTGGCTGGGTAGGTGCTCGCGCCGCCCTCGGTGCCGTAGAGGTGCACGTCGTTGCGGTTGGGCTCTTCGGCGTGGCAGGCCCAGCTGACATCGAGGGTTACGGTGGCGCCGTTGTCGAACTTGATCAGGGCCGAGGCGAAGTCGTCGACATTAAACAGGATGTCTTCCTTGTCAGACTTGCCCCACGAGCCTTCGCCCAGGCCGCGGTTGCCGAACTTGGTGTAGGTAGCGCCGGTTACCGAGACCGGGTTCCAGTTGCCAGACAGGTGCAGGCACAGGTCGAGCAGGTGCACGCCGATGTCGAGCAGGGCGCCGCCGCCGGCCAGGTCTTTATTGCCAAACCAGGTCCCGAGTTTGGGGATGCCGCTGCGGCGGAACCAGAAGGCCTTGGCGTGGTATATCTCGCCGAGGCGGCCGGTGCTGACCAAGTTGCGGATCTTCTGTGAATCGGTGCGGTAGCGCTGGTTCATGCCGAGCATGAATAGCTTGCCGTTGGCTTCGGCGGCGTCGGCCACGGCCTTGGCTTCGTCGTAACTGAGCGCGAAGGGCTTGTCGAGGATGACGTGCTTGCCGGCTTCTAGCGCCTGCTTGGCGTAGGGGGCGTGGAACTTGTTGGGCACCGCCACGTACACCGCATCGACGTTGTCGAGCGCCAGCATGTCTTCGGCGGAACTGCAGGCTGTGGGGATCTTGAACTCGTCGCAGAGCTCCTTGAGGCGGCCTGGGCTGGGATCGAATGCGGCCACCACGGTGGCACTGTCATGCTTGTCGGCGGCCTTACAGCAGCTCTGGGAAATCTGCCCAGCACCGATGATGGCAATGCGAAGTTCAGTCACGCTCATTCCTCCTTCTATGTAGAAAGTACGGCTGATTCTTGAATTTCACAGTATATCGACACATATCTGGACATCAATTTGCATTTCGTATGATTTGTTGAAGAATACTCAGCCGTATCTCGGGAGACTTCCATGGGTGGTATCAATCGCGTGATCCGCTTCCTCGGCGGCAGCCATTACCATCAGCAGCCCCACAAGCAGCCGGGTGCGCGGCCGATGCAGGTGGGGATTGAAAAAATCGAAGTGTTCACTGGCGGGCAGGGATCGATTGAGATCGACGGCGAGTGGATTGCCTTGCAGCCGGGCGATCTGCTGTGGCACGTGGCTGGCGATATGACGATCTCGCGCAGCGTGCCCGAGGATCCGTACCGCTGCCTCACGGTCAGTTTTGAGGTTTACCCCGACCTGCCACGTCCGGTGCCGCGCCTGACGCGCTGGAACGATCTCGATGAACTGGCGACCTTTACTCGCGAAATAGTCCGTGGCGTGGCCGACAACCGGTTTGATCGCGATGTGCTCGGTAACTACGTCTATGGACGTTTGCGGTATCAGGCCACGCGTGCGGTGCATCGCGCGCAGTATGGCACCTTGCCGAAACAATTGGCGGTGGCCTTGGAACGGATCGATCGTGACTACCGCGAGCCCTTGGTGGTAGAAGACCTGGCGGATGCGGTGGGCTGGTCGGTCACGCATCTGCACGCGGTGTTCAAGCATGAGCTCGACACCAGCCCGCATCAGGCCCTGATCCAGCGTCGTTTGCGTGCCGCACGCGAATTGCTTGCCGCTAGCGACTTTGCAGTGGCCACCGTTGCCGAGATGGTGGGCTTTCCCAACCCGGCGCATTTCTCCCGCAGCTTCCGGCAAACCGTGGGCATGAGTCCAGGGCAGTATCGGAAGCATTATGCCGATCCGGTGGCGCAGTAGGAAGGGGCCTGGGTCCTGGTACGCGCCTGCGGCGCTTAGGTCATGGGAACAGCCAGGGGTTCCACGCCAGTGCGCATTGGCGAACAGCGAAGTGACAGACACCGCACGCCGCACAAAAGTGCCGGCCCTCACAACGCGGCTGCCTCTACGATCCAAGCGCCGCAGGCGCGTACCAGGACCCAGGACCGGCAGCACTCATGCTAAATTGCGCACCCGAACGCGCACGCTGGGAGCCGGGAACCAGCGCGACATCACACCTTTGTTGATCGCCCTGTGGTCCTACTCTTTGGTATGATTTCCGAGGCCCGATCGTGGCTGATTCGCTATCGCGTTTGGTTGGCACTGGCAGGTGCTGTGAGCGTGATGCTGGTCTGGCTGAGCGTGTGGTATCGTAGCGATGCCGATTTACGCGCGGCGAGCGCGTATCTTGACCAATTGGGCATTGACCGGCAGCTCGTTGAGGATGACGGCCTAGACCGTGACCGCCAACTGTTGCTAAGGCAGCTTTCAACCGTGATGTCTACGATGCCAGTGTATAGCGTGGCCGGACAGCCGTGGACGTATCGGGGTAAGGATGGCATCCCGCAGGGTCTCAGAGATCACTGGGGTGCGGTGCCGAGTGCGACTTTGCAGGAATTTAGCCGCATTATTGATGAGATCGGGCAAGGCTCTATTGGCGGCGACACCTCAGTTGGGGACTTGGAGGATCACTTCACACAAATACTGGAGATTTGTGAGCCTGACCAGTGGCGTTTATGGGTGGATCGCTTTCATATTGTTTGCTCGTGGTATCCGGAGGCTGGATGGCCATGGAGGGAGACCAGGTTGCCGGCTTTGCAGTATCGATGGCCGGAACTGAAAGGGCGCGCGGATGTTCAGGGATTATTGCAACGTCAGATTCAGCAATTGCCCGGTATATATGTTGCCAAAACGACGCGTCTGCTTGCGGAGACTGAAAATGCGGTGTGGCGTGGTTATTCCGTGGACCACATGACTGGGATTCGCCTCCCGGCAATTACTGAATTCGGCCTCGCATTTCGGAATCGTATGGCGCGTGCTAGCGTTTTGATCCAATCCGGCGACTTAGTTAAGGCCGCTTCCGCTGCCTCAGATGCTCGTGAAATCTATCGCTTGAGTCGGCAGCATCTGGGGCCGGTGGCCTACTCGCAGCCGATTGTCAGCCTGCGTGGGATCGTGCTGGCGTGTTTTCATGAAGAGAGTCTTCAGGCAGTGCATCAGGAGACCCTCTGGCGCGTGCTCTTGGCCGACGCGCGCGGCGCACCGTGGCCGCCCGATCCATGGACTGGTCAGCCCATGCGGCGCACGACATTTCGGGGCTGGGTGGCCGCTGAGGGTGCTGGGCCACTCGAGTCGCACTCCGGGGTGCGTAGGATTAGGCTCTATCCTGTTGCTGCGGACCAGTCCGCTCCGTAGTGCTTCCGGTTTATTGAGGTCCTGGGTCCTGGTACGCGCCTGTGGCGCTTGGATCGTGGGGACAGCCGCCGCTG
>JAQIBG010000290.1 GCA_027859175.1 Planctomycetota bacterium
TCCCACGAACCGGGGGGAGCGGTGAATGTTGGTGATGATTCGCCCATGGTGTCCTCCGTGTTCGGAAGTCTGCCATGGCGAAGGGGAAGGGTGTAATCGGGTTGGCTGAGTGGTTACCCTGCAAGGCAGCGGTAAAGAAAGCCACGAGAATCACGATGGTCACGACATGTCGCATGTACTGACCATTAGGCGTTCCGTAAATCTGCAAGGTCCTGGCATCCCGTGAGGGCGTTCCGTAAATCTGCAAGGTCCCGGCACCCAAGGCGTTCCATAAATCTGCAAGGTGAGAAAAAGGCGGCGTTCCCTAAAACTGCAAGTCGATTCTCGCCACCGACCATGTCTCTTTCCGTTGCCCAGGGAGACTTGCAGTTTTGCGGAACGCATCGCTGTGGTCGGCCTCTGAGTCGCGCTGACTGGCCTTTTTCCGGGGGAATCGGCGTATTTTACGAGATTCGAGGTCACTTCGACTCCACCAGGTAGGGGAGCGACCTGAGCCGATCAGGCCGCGGCCTCACCGTTCTGAAATGCTGGGCGTTCCGAAAATCTGCAACTCGAATTCCCTACTACATCAGCACTTAGGTATTCCTCGGTCGTAACAGGACGCGCGGACGAGTGATCGCTGGTCGGGGACTATTAAGGCGCTCCTTAATCGTTCCCTAAAACTGCAACTCCAAGTCCTGTTTTGACAGTCACTTAGCAAGCAGCGGCCCGGCAAACCGCTCGTGAGGGCGTCTGGCGCCCCATTACTCCTAAGCCAATGCGTAATCGTTCCCGAAATCTGCAAGTCCAAGCCTCGTGTAGAACACCACTTAGATCAGGAGTGCCAAGCATGCGGACTTGCAGTTTTGCGGAACGCTCCTCTGGGAGCCGGCGTTCCCAAAATCTGCAACTCGAAGTCACTGGCATTTCATGACTTAGATCGTTCGCCGCTGAATTGGGCTACCACGCCCCCACCCATCACAAGACCGCTTGGGCTCTGGACTTGCAGATTTTCGGAACGCGCATCCGCGTACGGCCCCGTTACGGTGGATCCGGTGCGGCGTTCCAAAATTCTGCAACTCTAAACCATGCGTACTTAATGACTTATCGGATATCACTCCAAGACGGACCCCAGGCCAGGCGCACAGGCTGGGCGACGAGCTGGCAGGTCTTACCGGTCTCCCTGAGGCGTTCCCAAGGTCATGACGTCTAAGCGCTGATTACCACGGTGGTTATGGTCTGGGTCCGACTTGCAGTTTTGCGGAACGCTGAAAGCCGCGCTGCGATTGGGCATGTCACCTTGCAGTTTTGCGGAACGCTTGCGGAACAAACGGGGTGAGCTTGTCGTTTCGCGGAACACCTTGCAGATTTAGGGAACGCTGTGGGGCAACCTTGCAGTTCCGCGGGACACCTTGCAGATTTTAGGAACGCAGTTGCAGTTTTCCGGAACACCTTGCAGATTTAGGGAACAAAGTGACCTGTAAGGGCCGTCCCAAACAGGACTTCGATTCTCTATAAGAACTAAGTATAAGAACTCGTGTAAGAACCGGTGTAAATACTGGATTTTATAAACAATATATATGACCAAAATAGGTCACCGTGTGCCCCCACTGCCCCAGCTTGGCGCCTTCAGGGGCGCCGCAGGGCATCGGATCAACGAGGGAAGACTGCTGCAAGGGAATCCTTGCGTTCAATGGGACTTGCAGTTAGCGTTCACGCTCTCGGAGGGCCTTCCTAGGTGAGCCACGCGGACAGTGCTGAACCAAGCCAGCAATCCATCTTTGATGCGGATGTCCCATCCCCGCCAGCAGAACCCCTGGTGGAAGCGGACCTGACTCCGACGGCCCGCACCAAACTGCCCATTGGCTGGTCTGATATCGCTCTGGGTAGTCTCAGTGCGAAAAACCTCCGGACCGAGACCTACGAGCACGCGAACGGCCTGCGTGAACAACGCGTTTTCTCTGAGGTGGTCAAAACCACCGTCTCACCGCACTACCGGCTGATTGCCGGTAAAGCGCACAAGATCGATGCCCTCTCGCCACGCGAGCGCCAGTCCTCGGTCCCCCTCATTGTCGACGTTATCCAACGTAGCTATCCCGGCCCCGTTCCGCCAACGGACCTGCACGTGCGTATCGTGATGCTCGCCATCAAGCTCTGGTATGACGAATGGTGCGACGGGTATCACAAGAATTTCCTGGATCTTCGTCGTGGCGATATTTCGCGCGCATCGAGCGCTAAGCCCAACCGCTACACGGAGGACCAGGTCCCGGAGGCCCTCTACGCCTTCTCGCGCCTCGACATCGAGCGGGAATACGTCTACGAGGTGATTCCCGGGATCAACACCCAACGCATATCTGATACGACCGTCCGCGTCATCAAACGTCTGGAAATGGAAGGCCGCTCGTTTGAAGAGATTCGCCGCGAGCGTGAAGAAGCCCGCGAAGCGGGCACGCTCAAGCGTGGTGGTCGTGCGTGGACCCTTCGTGTCCACTTTGACGAGGACTTTGTGCGCGCGGCCACTGGTGGCTGGGGTCTCGGGCTCAAGTATTTCAAGGCCGTTCGTAATCTGCCGCTCGATCGCCTGATGAGTTACTCCGGCTGGAAACAGCCGTTTTTCACGATGTTCGACAGCCTCCTGGAGGCCTCGCGCAATGGCATCGTCATGTTGCCATGGGAGCACGTCTGGACATCAGTGATGGGCGGCATGGACCATGCCCAATTTGAAAACGGCCAGTATCGCCGTAAACGCATCCATTTGACACGCAGCTTCCTCCGGCAGTGGGCCAGTGATGAGTATGTTGACTTGGTGCGTCCCCGTGAGGCCATCGATGGAAGAGATGGCGTTTGGGTGATCGACCGGCCCTACGAAGGATTCCGCCCTAGCGACAGCACTGCTGTCCAGTCGGGTGATCCTGATTCAGCCGTCAGTGACTATGATGGCCTTCATAAAGTCACGATTCGATCTGGATTCTGGATCTACCTGCGGCGTGGTGCGAACTTCCGCCAAGGACGTGCCCCGCAGCGACGGGAGGTTTGGATGCCGTACCTGACCGCTGTCGGCCTCAGTCATACTACCGCCTGCCAGCTGGCCGAAGATTCCGCTATCTTTGATAATATTCAGGGCGTTTGGCGTTTGCTAAATGGCCTCTTGGTCAAGGCCGGTGATCGCCCTCAGCGCATGCAGGGCGCTCGATGGATGAGTCGCTCGGAACTCCCGATTGAAGATCTCAACGTCCGTGTGCGGCAACTGTGTGCGACGATTGCCGAGGAGGACGATCTTGGTCCAGCTGTGCCACTGTCGGAAATGGACCGTCTGCGCGAGATGAAACATGCGGCGGCTCGCGCCAAGGTTTTGGCACCGTTCCCCAAGGACACCGAGCAGCGCTGTGAATTCCTCAATGCGTATACCGCTAAGGGAACCAGTGCAGCTGCCATGGCGACGCTGCGCATGCAGAGCATTTATCGCGATACCTACGATTACCTTATTAAAGATGCGGGTCTGGCTGCCAAAGCCCAGGAAACCAGCCACCTCTATGATGGAACCAGTGAAAAACTCCTTTTCCTCTCAGAATCTGCCTTTGCTGTCGCGCTTGAGTTGATGCCGGCTTACCTATGGAACGAAGAGGTCTGTAAGGGCTTAGTGAACACCGTCGGCGATATTTACGCCGATGATTGGGCTCCGTGGATGGCCTCAATTCAAACAACCCTCTCTCTTGCCTACGATGCATTCCCGTTTTGGCAAAGTGCCCTGCGTAAATTCCGCTTCAATCGCGATGTATCGGAGGTTCCCGAATGGGAACAACGTGCCGCAACGGTTCTAGAAATGCGGCTTATTGAGCAATATTACGAGCACGTCTTATTGGGCCTTCTGCCGCGGCCGGCACAGTGGTCGAAGGGTAGCGCTTAGCTAGCGGTCATTGGGCTTATCTCCTGGGAAGTCTGCGACCCAGGAGGTAAGCCTATGGCCACCATCAACATCCCTTCTTCGCACGATATTCCTTCCACTGCCTTCCTTTCGGATCCGTCAGTGTCTGCCTATAGCCATATGCCGATTGGCGACCTTGTGGCACTGATCGCCGGTCGGTCGCCACGGCGAATCGACCCGGCGCTGCGTGATCGGTGCGCTGAATTGTCGGTCGATTACCGCGGGCAATTGGACTCGTATTCGCAAACCCAACTTGCAGCGACCTTTGGTCTTTCGAAATCGGGTAAACAACGTTTGGCTGCCGCTATCGCTCTCCACCAACGTCTCGTTCGCGCTGAAAGGCCAGTGCCGTCTAAAATTCTGACGCCGGAAGATGTGGCAGTCGTTATGGCGCCGTTTGCGTCCCTCGATCACGAGCGTATCTGGTGCTTACCGTTGGATGCGCGTTCAAACCTTATTGGAACGCCGATTCTCGTTAGTACAGGTGATGTAGATGGTGCGGACGGTAGTCCGCGTATGGTTTTTCGGGCCGCTGTTCGTGTAGGCGCTGTTTCTGTTATCATCGTTCATAATCACCCGTCTGGGGACACAAGTCCATCCCAGGCTGATCTCGCTCTTACGAAACGTTGGTTTTCAGTGGGCCGCATGCTCGACTTAGCATTGAACGATCATTGTATCATCTCGCCAAACGCACCACTCCTTAGTCTCCGGCGTACGCGGCCAGAGCTCTTCACGTCCTAAGCAAGCGGGCGCCATGCTCCACCCCGCAGACGCCTAGCGTCGAGGACTCTCAAGACGGTTATGTTGCTGCCCAGAAAGATGGGCCAGCAACACGACCATCAGGAGTCCTTTATGCCAAACACATCGCGCGTGCAGCGCTCAGCGCTTCCTATGACTTTGCCAGAAGCGGCTTTCGTCGTTGTATCCTTCGCCCTTGTCGCAGCGCTATCGCTTGTCGCCGTTGTGGTCTCGGACCAGAACGACTTCGACACGGTCGTTCCGTCACAAGGCGAAACAGCCGCGCAAGTCGAGGACCATCGCTCCCAGCCATAATCAACACGGGGATCCCCATGCAGGTCACCAATAGGCGGACGTCGCCGCTTCCCTTTCAGGAAAACACACTCGTTGCCAGCGTGTTTGATGTGCCCGCACTCGGGCCACGAACACGCATCGTCGTAGCAACCTTTGTTCGTTTTGACGATGCCGTCGTAACCAGCCTCAACGTTGTTGTAGAGGATGATTCCCATTCCTTTCGTTATCGCGTTTTTCACGACTTCCGCTGTACGCTCCTGGAAGACATTGGCCCAACCAAGCCGTGCTTTCATCAGCAGCATCGCCACGCCTTAACTCTTATAGATAGCGTCCTTCCTGCCATTGCCCTTCATTACCGGGATCGACGCCCGGCCTCTCTTTAGGAGTACCAATGCCAGCTATTTCAAACCAACAGACTCCAGCAGCTATCCGGTCGCGTGCTGTTGATGCAATCAGGCAACACGGTGCGCGTGCGCTCATCTCCAACCCTGCGACAAACGTGGAACATCTGGCCGCAGCCATTCAGTGCCTCTCGGCCGAACATGGTAAACTTACAGCATACCTTGAACAGACTGGACACTGGTGCTCCAAGCTTACGGGCGACTGGCATGCCGACACGTGCCGCGGCACTGTGCTCGTGGACAATACCAGGCTTTGCACCCTTCAAGAACTGTATGTGTACGATGAAGCTGATGTGGACGATGTCGTCATCGCTCTTGCTGAAGAAAACCTCGATGAAACATGGCGTTCCTATCGCCCGCGACCAAGTGTCACAGCGACCCTAATCACCGACCCCTACCAGATCGTCTGGTATGCCATCGCGCGAGCAGCGCACAGCGCCGCTGACGGCTACGCGTTGCAAGCATACCTGGATACACTTCGTGAAAATAACTGTGAATTACCCCTCTGGGCAACGCGCTAGTGCTGGCGCCTTAGGTGCGCCGTTGGGTTGTCGCCCCCTTTCTCTAGGCAGCCGGGGATCACCAGTGACCCGACCGCCATCGAAAGGGGAGCGCACTATGTACTTTTGCGACAACATCTTCATCGGCCACATCGTCTATACGCGTCGCCAGTGGGCAGGTGCCTCCGCGAGCGAGGACCACGCATGGTTGCTCGATCGCTGGACGGAACTCTGCACGAAGGCCTATCTGCTTGCCCGTCAGGGTGAACTGCGTTCCGCCCGCGTTGCCAATCTCATGTCCCGCGTCTACCGCGCCTTGGCTGACGATGCCCTGGCGCGTTCCGCCAGCGCTACCGCAAACCAACCATAGGAGTACCTCTATGGCATTCTATCTGCTCGCTGAATACACCCATCATGGTTACCATGACTCGTATTTTTATGACATCATCTTTGATGATGAGGCAGTCACCATTACCGATAAGATGATTGGAGCTACAGCTTTCGCAGGCGGCCGCATCGGTTCGTACGAACCCCTGAGCGATGTGATCGTCAAACAAGTACGCGAGTATTTCACCGGACTCCTTTGTGACCATTACATGGAGGTAGAAACGCGAATCTGCCTCACGCCTCCGATTGACGCGTTAGCGCCAGGTGTGGCAGTGCGAACCACACGGGTTATTCGCGGTACCGACCGTGCGACCCGCGGGAAAATCCAGATCCCTGCGGATTCCGTTGCTCACATCGTCTCTCACCCACGAGCCTTCGGCACCTTCTACCGCAACGGAGCCAATCGTCCAAACCGTGATAATGCGCGGGTCCTGATCGAGGTCCAAGCGACTGGTCAGCGTGCCTACGTCGCCTGCAATGCTTTACGCATGGATTATGAGGCACCGACGCCAAGCGGTATCCGCCCAGCTGCCGTGGAGGTTGCCAAACGCTGGCCCCTTGATCTGCTGTTTCCCAAAGTGCGGGGTCTCACCGCTAATCACATTCTCACCTTCGTTCGTAATCGGTCTGAAACAGGCCACACCCTCATCTCTTCTTCCGGGAGTTTTACGTGAATACCACTGTCATGCCGATTGCGAACACCACCGTCGCAAGTGCCAACATTTGCGAGTTAATCACGTCACCTGCGTGTACTCGGGTTGACCTGGCCTGGTCATCGGGCGATGAGATTAACCTTGTCGTCCTGGTGTGGCATTCTGCGGATAAAGTCCACGTTGAACTCAACAACCTCCTCTCTATTGCGCGGATACCGCGTGAAGAAGAGGTCAGGCGCATTATCAATGCGGCGACCACAAAGGGTGTCGCCCTCTATCTTCATCCAACGATCATCAGCGCTGGCAAGGATCCGGCAGCAACTGCACAGTGGGTGCGTTCGTCAGGTGCCGATAACCTGGCCGACCCGGGTAAACTCGCGCGTTTCATGACTGTCGCGATGCCATCAGCACTCGATGACTACGTCGATTGGGTTACCGGGTCCTGGCTTTATGACGGTGACGATGCCGTTTCCATGAGCCCGCCGATTCCGTGGGGTTCGTACCGCTTACTCAAAAATGTACCCCGCTCGCAACCAGCAGCCCCAAAGGGTTAACGCCGCATTGTCTTTCCTGCTCATCAGCCCGGTGGTTTCCATCGGGTTTTTTTATTCACGTCACTGCAGCGGCGCCCCTCTGTGAGCGCCCAGCAGCGGCATCAATAAACCTCGATGGGAGAATCGCTATGTCCGCACTTGCGCGTCAGGAAACCTTTCTTCAGTCCGCCTTAATCGGCCAACCCCTCGTTGTCTCGTACGGCATGGGCGTCGATTCAACCGCCCTGCTCGTGATGCTCGAATGGCAAGGCATTCGCCCGGACGCCATCGTCTTCGCCGACACGGGATCAGAGAAGCCAGAGACCTATGCATACGCGACGGTCATTGAGCCGTGGCTGCAGCGCGTCGGGTTCCCCGCCTTGACGATCGTTAAGAACCCATCGCCCATCGCTGGCCACGCGAGCTTAATCGAGAATTGTCTCGATAACCGCACGCTCCCCAGCTTGGCCTTTGGTCGTCACTCGTGCAGTCTCAAGTGGAAGGTCTCACCCAATGACGCCTGGGTTTCATCCCAGGACTGGGCTCGCGCAGCCCGGAGCGCCGACGCCCAGGTGCTGCGCCTCATCGGATACGATGCCAGCGCCCCGGACCTCCGCCGGCGCAATAAGGCGCTGCGCGTTACCGACCCGGCCGGGCCGTACGCTTTCAGCTACCCGTTGTGCGAATCACAGATCACCCGCGATCGCTGTAAGGAGATCATTCTCGGTGCCGGCTTGCCGGTACCGGTCAAATCCGCCTGCACCATTTGCCCTGCTTCGCACAAAGAAGAGGTCCTGTGGCTAGCGCAGCACCACCCCGATCTGCTCGCTGAAGCGCTGCGGGTCGAGAACTTGGCGACCCACAACCTTCGGAGCACTCGTGGCCTTGGACGCAAGTGGAGTTGGCGGGAATACCTCGAAGCAGAGGCGCCCGACCTGCTTCGCCAAGTGCGTGCTGATTACGATACGGCGCAGCATATGCCGGCTGCTTACGCTAGCGGCGCAGAGGTCTGGATTCCCAAGCGCCAACGGCACGACCACACCGCCACCATGCGCCTCACGGCTGCCTGAAGGGACTTGTTATGTATTACATCTGGAATACACTGGAGGCCACGAGGTCGGCCATGAGTACCAATGCGATTCGCAAAGACGCCCACCTGCGGTTGCGGCTCTCCAGCATCCGTAAGGAGCATTGCGAGCGCATCGCTGCTGAATGTGGCCAGAGCCTCAGTGACTTTGTCATGCAGGCTATTGAAGAGCGTGTAACTCGTGAGCAGCGCGATCGCCAAGCTGTTCGCGTCGCTGAGGCCGATGCCGTCGACTTCGCTACCTGGATGCAAGATCCGCACAATCACCTGCCGGCTGACCGCTGGAACCGGATCTGGGACCAGGCCAGCCGGATCAGCGGGTAGACAATGCCTAGCTTCCACATCGAACCCTACGCGCCCGACCTTCATCAGGCGCGTAGCTTCCGTTCAGGCGTTTCCGCCGTCGATACCTGGCTGCGCTCTGCCAAGCGCGCTCTTCAGGCCAAGACATCGGCCGTCTTCGTCCTTATCGACCTCGATGAACCGGGCCCCCGCCGGCGAGTCCTCGGCTACTTCGCACTCGCAGCCAGCTCCTGCGAGGTCAATGAGCTCCCAGGTGATTCTGCCGAGGGGTTGCCGGCATTCCCGGTTCCCTGCTTCCTCATTACCTGGTTGGGTCTCGACCGCACGCTCCAGGGCCAAGGCCTCGGTGATGCCTTGCTCGGCAAGGCGGTCGCCAAATGCCTGCACGCCCGCGAACATGTCGCAGCTGTGCTTGTCGTCGTCGACAGTCTCGGCGATGAGGCCACCGCTTGGTATCAGCGGCGTGGCTTCCGGGCCTTCGCCCGCACGCCGCGCCGGCTGTTTGCTCGCATGGAAGATTTGGCCGAACGCAGTCCAGCACCGGGCGCATCGTCACCCCCAGCTTAGCAACCGGGCATCATGCTTTACCCCGCAGGCGCGCAGCGGCGAGGATCTGGCGATCGCGCTGGCACCTAGCGACTGGGCTACGACGACTTATCAACCGAGTCTCCGTTTGGCTGGCCGTCCCCCGCCTTGCAACCCTACCCAATTTGGGTATAGTGGAGGAACCATGAAGTTCATAGAGGCCGCGCCGTTCACACGCAAGCGGCCGCGATTGATGACCGATGGAGAACTTGGCGCGCTACTCGCACACCTCGCGCAACATCCGCAGGCTGGAGACCCGATTCCGGGGACCAACGGTCTGCGCAAAGTACGCTGGGCCAACAGTCAGCGGCAAAAAGGCAAGCGGAGCGGCAGTCGCACCATCTATCTTCACATCGATTTGGCTGGGACCATTCATCTGCTCACGATCTACGACCACGAAGAAAGAGGTGACCTCAGTGCCGCAGACAAAAGGGCGCTAGCGCATATGGCCCGCGATCTCAAACAACTGGCCAAGAAGGCCCGGGGAAAACAATGACGACCAAACTCATGGAAGATCTGCGCGAAGCGCATGGGTCGATCAAAGAGCACTACGCAGGCAAGCGCACGCTGAAAACTCACCGCGTTCCTGTGGCGAAGCCCATCCGCATGACTGCGCGCCGCGTCAAGACCCTGCGCAAGCGTCTCAACGTCTCACAGGAAGTCTTTGCGCGCTATCTTCACACGTCGCGTCGCACGGTGGAAAAATGGGAACAGGGCACGAGCAAGCCGACGGGATCGGCCGCGGTGCTCCTCGCATTGGTCGAGAAGCGTCCCAAGTTGCTCGATGAGTTGTTGGTCGTTTCGTAGCGCTCTGCGCCGATCCAGAGCCCTCACTCTTTTCCTTCGGCACGCCGCGGCGAGGGTCTAACGATCCCCTTTGGCGTCTGCCGTCCACGCAAATGCCCCACTCACCAGGAGTGGGGCAAAGATTGCTAAGCAATCGGGCCTCCGGTTCGGCGCTTGGTCCCAGCACCACCTGGGTGCCTCCTTCCGACCGGCTCACTCGACACCTTATCCATCCATTTAACCCGTCAACAGATCTGTTGCAGATCTTGTCATGACGGGTCCACGTCAGGAGTTCCCCATGCGCTACCGCGTTTCCGAACACGACGTCATTGATGACGTTACCCCGATCGAGGAGGAATCCGAATCGTGAACACCACCTATACCTTCACCTTTCAGGGTCTTCGCTGCCCTTTTGATAACGAAACCGTCGATACCTACACCGTTACAGTGGAGGCCGAAGACCAAATCGGAACCGATGACCTCGCAAAATGGCACCAAGCTTTCATGGCCGCACATGCGGCCTCAGATCTGGTTACACAGGAAACGTATACCGATGCGCTAGCACACCACACCGGCGCCTGCGTCACGACTGACGGCAAACACCCACCCATCCTCGATGGCAAGGCCAACATGGACGCTGTGGTTCATGGACTTGGGATCATCGCCTGCCGGTGCGTAGTTGATTGTCGCTCGCGCGTCTAAAGCACGGTAGCCTTCTTGGCGTATAAAGCCCTCAGCCACCAGTACCGAAGCGCTTTCCATTTACTCATTATCGCTGCTGTCACCATCTGGGCACAACTAACATACCAAGGGCTTGTCGATTAGCCTGAGTCAATCCCTATCTCCCTTAAGGCAGCATTGTAACCTCGAACGGTGCTATATTCCCGTTCTGCCAGCGTGTGGTTCCACGCATCGTTCCGCCTGTCCTTGTGTTCCTACTTGCGGCATCATTGCTGGTTTCTAGCCTGCTGCGCGATTTCGTTCCCCCAACAAATGAGAGAATCTCATGTTGAGCAAGACTCGTCTTATGACGCCTGCCGTTCTTACCCTCGCCCTCGCCTTGACCGGCTGTGGTGGCAGTGGTGGCGGTGATCCCGCACCAGCGTCACCGACTGGGTCCACCCCCGCTGGCTCCACGCCAGCCACCGGGAACCAACTCTCCGTTCCCACCACCTTTGATCCGGCGTCTGCTAGCAACAACCTCTCGGCCACTATTTTGGGGTATGGCACTCCCGTTGTCACGCCGGTGGCACCTGGCATCAGCACCCCACCGGATGCGTCTTTCGACGGCCCCGTCGGCGCTGGTGATACCCTCGTCTGGCAAGAAGACTGGAACCTCACTGTTGGTGAAGTCTACCAAGTAGGCTCAACCCTCATCTCCGAAACGCATTCCATTGGCGCTATTGATACCCTGGCTACTTGGCGTTTGGACACCTTAAGGGACTATGGCAGCGGCACTGATTCGACCACCGCACACTACACTGTCCATGACGGTTGGATTTGGGTGAACTACACCAACAACAATGCGAACTGGGTCATTGATTTCCCTGCCACTCTCGGTGGCGACGACTGGTGGGTAACCTTTGATGGTCTTTATCGAAGCACTTGGGTTGTCGAGGGTGTTGGGGTAACGGCGCCAAGTGGGCATGCCGGATGTTACCACGTCACTCTCAGCGAAGAGAAGGATCAGGGTACCGATGACTGGCAGGTTGTCTTCGAGAGCTCCATTTACATCAAGCCTGGTATTGGTGCTGTTTACCGCAATTCCGTCGAAGATGCGTCCGCGTCCGGTCAGGGCATCGAGGAAAGCGTAAGCGAATATATTGGTCGCGCTGTAGACGATTGATTCATCGTATGGCCGTGCCGGTCCTAAGCGGCATCGCCCTCCAAAGAGGCCTCCTTTGGGCAGTCGCGTTCTCGTGAACGCCTGCACAAAAGGAGGCCTTTTTCACGGTTACCACCAGCAATATGATGGTAAGCGTTCGGTGACAGTTAAACCGTTTAGTCGCCGAAATCCCCCTTTGTGATGCCTGGCATCGCCAGGCCTGCGCCCTCTATGTCGATGCGGTCGCTGACGGCGGTGACCACCTGCGCAGCGCTATTCAGGAAACCGCCCATTCTCATTGCCGAGCGCGCGTGGCGCGACGCAAAAGACCAGCCGATCCATCACTGGGATACCATTTTTCAAGTCTCACGGCAATATGCCGTTTCGGTCTATCGACTCCTTGATTGGTCTCGGGGCAGCTGCGCTTGCCCACTTCTTGAAACCGCTCCGCATCAATGCTGTCCGTTTTGACGCTTATTGCACCCATTCCAGCTGGTACCATTATCGCCATCCTTAGGATACTATGAGCACTCCCGACAACACTCTTGCTGATCTAACCTACGCGTTGTGCCTTCTTCAGGATGCCGCAGAAGCGGCGATCATGGTTCCGCTTGCAGACGACGCCCAGTCGGCCCTGAGGGACGCGCTGGCGCGCAGTACTGCCATTCAAAAAACCATCGATGCTGACGAGTGCCTACCCAAAGCGGCGAACATTCTCGATGCCCTGGAGGTCCTCCACGCCGCAGCCGAGATCACCCTTACGACCAATACCGCCTCCACCCGCGCGCGCGTTAGCGAGGGCATCATGCTTGCTGAGCGCTCGCTTTTGGCCCTGTAGCCAGCGGTTCCCGCCCGCCGAACCAATGCGGGACTTTGTTCTCCCTGGTTGCTAATTCAATCCGCTCACCAATGCTATTCACGAAACCCTAAGTCGGATGGAAAATGAGCACCAGCCCAAGGCACGATCCGATTGACACCTTTTTTATTACGCTATTCCGAAAACCATGGTTTCTCGCCCTGTGTGGACTGCTCCTCCTTGGTTTCGGGTTTTGGTTTTTTTCACCGTCGTGGGAAAGCCAGAACACCAAGCGTTTGTTCGAAGAATGTGCCCGTATTGAAGCCCTCTTGGAGGCCGACAAATTGGTGCCCGCATACGATGCTATCGTTGCTCTAGAAAAGGAGTTGGAGCGCGGCTTGGATGGCGCATCGATAAGCAATGTCTATCTCGACACACGGATGGGTCGTCTGGCCCACTCCAAGGCACGCATCCAGCCGCTTGTTCAGTCCGCCCTTAACGGGCGTGTTACGGGTTCAAGACAGCCGCGTTTGTGCGAACGCAAGTATGAGTATGAAGAATATGATGATGCCAACTATCGCTGCCATTACGATTATGTCATTTTTTCTTATGGATGAATCGTAGTCGCCCCTCTCTTTCCAGTATGTCTTGGCACGACGTACGCACTCATCTGGAGGATTCTGGCAGCGGCGGAAATGCTCAAACCACTTGCGCTCTCCTTCACCCAGGTCAGCAAGTGCGTCTGCATGCATTCTGTCTCTGTCGACGTTGCTCATGTGTTCACTAGCAGACTCCCTCTCCTTCCTGTCCCGTTCCGCCTCCGCCTCCGCTTCCTCCTTCAACTGGAAAGCGCGTGCCTTGACGTACACGGCCTCTGCAAGCTGCTTGTCGCCGCCGCTGTCAGAGAGACACTTCAGCCAAAGACCCTTGATAAGGTCCCCGGATTCCAGTTCACGGGCGACCTGCTCGTAAATGTCAACGTCATCATGGTAGGCCATGCCTGCTAGTCCTTCGGCTCAGTCAT
>JAQIBG010000301.1 GCA_027859175.1 Planctomycetota bacterium
ATTCAACTCGCGCCCGACCCGAATTGGGGCCACGCCCTGTGCTACGACTGGAGCGTGCCAACCCACACCCTGTCGCGCCGAGTCGTGCTCGCCACGCGCTACGTGATTGTGGACCCGCGCGACAACAGCCACTTCATCCTGGCGGCCTACGCCGACGGCAGCGTGGGCCGCATCCCGGTCCATGCTGCGCCAGACGCCACCGGCACCCGCGACAACACTGGGCAAGCCCTGCCATGGCGCGCCATGAACCCTAAAATGCCGGAAGACAACGTCCTCACGCCGGATGACGACGGCGCGCCGCAAAACCAGCCTAATCGCGGTAACCGTGAACGCGCTTGGCTGCGTTGAAAGGGCTGCGCTGAGACTGCCGTCAGGCCACGGGCCCGCCGGGCCTTGACAGGTGTAAACCGCAAGCTCAGGTAGTTGCCCGTCCCGCGCATGCCGCGCGAGATTGGGTACCAAGGAGCAGGGCCATGCGCTGGGGCATCGTTGGAACCGGTATGATCGCCGGGGTATTTGCCGACAATCTCGAGCACGCCAGCGGCGCAGTCAAACAGGCTGTAGCCAGTCGCGATGCCGCCAAATCGGCAGCCTTTGCCAGCAAGCATGGCATCGTCTCCAGTCACGGCAGCTACCCAGACCTGTTTGCCGACCCCGAAGTCGACGCCATCTACGTTGCTACACCGCACACGGCGCACGTCGATTGCGTGATCGCGGCCTGCCAGGCCGGCAAGCACGTGCTGTGCGAAAAGCCGATGGCGGTTACCGCCGCCGAGGCCGAACAGATGCGCGACGCAGCCACGGCCGCTGGCGTGGTGCTGCTGGAAGCCTTCATGTATCGCTGCCACCCGCAAACGCTGCGGATCATGGAACTGATCCAAAGCGGCGCGATTGGCGCAGTGCGCGCAGTGCGCTCGTGCTTCACCTTTGGCTTGGGTGACGACTACAACGTACGCCTCGACAAGGCCCTGCGTGGCGGCGGCCTGTACGATGTAGGATGCTACTGCGTCAACTTCTCGCGCCTGATTGCCGGTAGCGAACCGACGACCATTGCCTCAAGCGCAGTTATCGAAGACAGCACCGGCGTTGATATCCATCTATCAGCATCTTTGGGCTTTGCCGCGGGCGTCGTGGCCAGTTTTGATTGCGGCATCCGCACCGTCGGCACCGCCAGCGCAGAGATTCTCGGCAGCGACGGACGCATCAGCATCCCCAGTCCCTGGAAACCGGATGCCGACAGCGCCACCATCACCCTCCACGCCAAGGGCAAGCCGAGCGAAGACATCGTTATCGCTAAGGGTGGCCACATCTTCGCGCTTGAGGCCGAGCACCTAGCCGCGGTGGTCTCCGGCGCAGGCAACCCAGCGATCGACCTCAGCCCCGAGGGCTCCATCGCCAACGGTCACGTTCTCGACACGATCTGGAAGCAGATCCACGGCTGATTGCCCTGAGCGGCCACCAGGGCAGCTCAGGCCTGGAGCCAGGCCGACACGCTGCGGCCAATGATGTGCCAGCTGTCAGCGCTATAGCCGCCCGAGGTCATGACCACCACCGGAACGCCAGCGCGCTCGGCGGCGGTCAGAACCGTCTGGTCGCGGCGCACCAGGTCGTCTTCGCTCAAGGTAAAGTTGGCGAGGCGGTCGCCCTGATAGGGATCGGTGCCGGCATTGTAGAACACCAGGCGCATTGGGCCGCGGGCAAAGAAGTCTTCGAGTGCCGGGGCCAGGGTCGCGAGATAGCGCGTACCGCTGGTGCCATGGTCAAAGGGCAGGGCGATATCAACACGGCTCCGGGTTTCAGGGTCGCGTGAACACAAACCGTCCTCATAGGCATCGAGAATACGGATTTTCTCATCATTGAGGAAGCACCGCGCGTTGCCGTTGCCGTGATGGGCATCTAAGTCGATAATGCCACAGCGATCATCCATCCCAAGCAAACCCGATCGGCGCAGATCTTGCACCGCGAGCCCCACATCGTTGAGCAAACAAAAGCCTTCGCCGCGATCGGGCGCAGCATGGTGATAACCACCACTGAGGTTCCACACCACCGCCCCCTGCACAGCCTGATGAGCAGCCAGCACCGTTCCTGCAGCGGCGTAGCGCATCGGTTTGAGCAGCCAACGCTGCACCAGCCACATCGGCAGCAGGCGCAAGGCTCGCACCTCCAGAGCGCTCACAATGGTATGCTTATTATTTAAGGCGTCTCTATACTCGGCGGTCAAGAAGCATTCAAGAGCCTCATCGCTGATCGGACCCTCTGGCGACAAGGTGCGCACACCAGCATCCGGCACCTCACGCTGAATCATCGCGTAGGCTTTGGCGAACTTAGCACCATCAAAAGGGTGCACCAAACTTGCGCCGGGAATGCGGATATTGTAGCCCGGATGGTAAACGATGAGGCGCTTCATGGATGCGTTCGAGTATGACGGGCAGCGTGCAAGGGTACAAGGCTCAAGGGCGATGCTGTGCCATCACTAAACGCAACGCACGCGTGCCCGCAAGGAGACTACAACGCAAAAAGCTAAGCCTTCGCGAGCTTGCGCAGAGCCGAGGCGGTGGGATAGCCTGAGAACAGGAAGCTGCGTTGCACCGCCATCGGATGCTCAAGCAAGGGCACAACCTCCTTGAGCTTCGCGAGACTGCGATCGATACCGAGCACCAACTCGGGCGCCGCACCGGCAGCCAGTTGATCGAGGCGGCGCGCCAGCGCGTGACGATGCCAGCGATGAAACAGCTCAATGCGGATCGGAGCTGCCGTGCCGCGCTCGAGTCGCAAATCGGGCGCCACCAACTCGCCGCCAGGCACCACCAGCAACTCGCCGTCTTCACGCAAACTCAACTCAGGCGCACGGCTGTGCAGAGCCGCCACCAACTCACGCAACTCTTCGGGCTGGTAGGCCAAGAATCGATTCACAGCCTGGAGGCCGTCTTCGTGCGATAGCTCCAATATTCCGCCATCGCTCACGCCACCACGGGCACCGGCAATCTCGGCCCGCAGACGCCACTGTTTCAAGCCGGTGATCGCCGGCACGAAATTCGCCAATTGCAAGCCATAGCGACTGGCCTGGGCCAACACACTGCCCGGCCCGGAGATGCGCATCCGCAACTCTTCGCCACTCCCGCGCAGTTCGGCCAACAAGCGCTGAAAGCGCAGGTTCTTCAGTAATTGCCGACGACGGCCGACATCGTCATCGATCACAGTGAGTTCCAACTCAGCACAGCGCAACACCAAGCCCTGAACCAAAGACATGTTGTAGCGCGCAATCAGGGCGTCGGCGCTCCAGTCGGGCGCCGATTCCAAGCGCGCCTCTTGCGGTAAATCAGCGTACAGGCCGGCGTCAAGCTCTGGCACTGCCAGCCCCAACTCTGACGCCACCGTGGCTTGATGGGCCGCAGCGCTTGCCGCCGGCTGCGCCAATACGCGCGCACTAGCGGTTAAGGCCTGCCACCGCATCTCAGCGGCATTGGCCGGGTCAGTAAAGCGGCACGCGTCGACAGTCAATTTCTGCAAACCGCGCGACATCACCAAGCTGCGCGCGCGATACAAAATCGGCGTGACCTGATCGAGCAGTTCACCACGCGTTTTGCCCAGGCCCTCGCGCCAGAACAACAGCAAGTCTTCACACACCGCGCGTACCGCCGGGGTGGCCTTGAGAAACAAGGGCACTATCCGTTTGCCATCGCGCTTGGTGCGCACCAGATCTTTGGTCAGCACCTTATGCCTGCTCCAAGTCGATTTCTAATTCGCCGAAGGCGGTGTGCTCACGGCGGCGCTGCGAGGTATACGCCTCGCCGGTACCGGCCGACACCAATTCGTACAGCACCGCCACCTTCCCATCGCGCGGGCGCAAAATACGACCGAGGCGCTGCACGTGCTCACGCACACTGCCGGTGCCAGACACCACAATGCCGAGCGTTGCCTCGGGCACATCAACCCCCTCATTGAGAACCCGGCTGGTGGCCATCACCGGTAATTCTCCCGAGCGAAAGGCATCGAGCAGTTTTTTGCGTTCGGCGCCCTTGGTGTGGTGAGTCAGCACGGGCAATACCATCGCGCGGCCGATCGCATACGCGGTGGCATTATCATCGGTGAAAATAATGCAGCGCTCGCCGGCGTGATCGCGCAGGAGTTCCCATACCATCCGCAGCTTGGCCCGTGAGGCCCGGCTGATGCGCTTCTGCTCCCGATAGGCGCGCAGCACGTCACGTCCGTCGGGCGCGCGCGCAGCCTCGGCAATAAAGCGCTGCCAGCCATCGGGGCGCGAAAAATCGAGGCCGCGACCGCGCACAAAGCTCAAATAGCGCTCACGGTTTTCCTGATAGATTTGCGCCTCGTCTTCATCAAGCGGCACCTCAAGCACTTCGGCTTGATAGTTGGCCAAATAATTGCCTTCGAGCTCGGTTATGTCGACGCGGTGCACGATGCTGCCGAGCAAACCATCAAGGGCGTGGTGACCGCCATCGGTGCGCTCGGGCGTGGCAGTGAGCCCAAGGCGGAACGGCGCGATGCAGGCCATCGCTGCGGCAGCGGTGGCCGGCGCGGGCAGATGGTGGCATTCATCACATACCAGCAGGCCAAATCGATTGCCCTTCGAGGGCATAATCAAGATGCCACTGTCGTAGGTGGCCACGGTGATGTCTTGCAGATCGCGGTCACCTCCCCCGTAGCGGCCGATCGGCTGGTCCAGACGCTGTTCCAGGTCGGTGGCCCATTGCTGCACCAGATCGATGGTGGGTACCAAGATCAGTGCCGAGCGTGCCGCAGACAGAATCGCCCGTAGGGCGACGTAGGTTTTGCCGGCGCCGGTTGGCAGCACCACCACGCCACGGCGCTTAGCCATTTCCCAGGCCTCAAGGGCCGCACGCTGATACGGCCGCATCGCCATCGGCGCGCGCTCATTGAGCAGCAACTCGCCGTAAGCCTTGGCCTCATCGCGATACTCGTAGCGCCCATGCAGGGCCCGCAGCAGTGCCGCGTAATCGTGGGCGCTCGCACGGTGGGCCCGAATTCGCTCATCAGCAACCACCAGATCACCCAAGGCCTGCGCGACAGCGTCGTCAACACCCTCGAGCACGAGGGTCCCTTGGTCAAAGCGGATCGTGATCACGCTGGGCATGCTTCCGCCGCCCCGTCTCGGCGCAAGGCCGCCCTGGCTCGCCGGCCCGTTTCAGCAGAGCAGGGGTGGACCCCGTCTGCGCAGCCATAGCGTGCCAACCACCATGAGTACCGCCCCCCTGGATCTGGCCCAACGCTTCGGCACCCCCCTCTATGTCTACGACTTGGCGCTGGTCCGTCGTCAGGCTCGCGCCCTGCGCGCGGCGCTGCCCTATGAGCCGCTGCAGCTGCTGTATGCGATCAAAGCCAACCCCTGCCCCGCCGTGGTCAAGGTGCTGATCGACGAGGGTTTCGGCATCGACGCGGTGTCACCCGGTGAGGTGGCCATGGCGCTGCGCTGCGGCTGCCCAGCCGAGCGCGTGCTGTACACCGAAAACAATGCCACCGATGACGACCTCCAGGCCGCGCTTGAGGTCGGTGTGCTGGTCACCTGTGGCAGTCTCGACCGCTTGCGCCGCCTCGGCGAACTCGGCGGGCGTGAAGCCGCCGTTCGGATTAACCCCGATGTAGGTGCGGCCGAACACGCCCACACCCTCACGGCCGGCCCCCTGACCAAATTTGGAATCCACCATTCGCAAACCGCCGCCATCGCCAGCATCGAAGCCGATACCGGCATTCGCGTGATCGGCGCGCATATGCACATCGGCTCCAACGTGCTTGAGGCCGACAAGTTTGTGGCCGCGATGGAAGTCATCCTCGGCGTCGCCAAGGAGCTCAAGCACCTGCGCTTCATCGACTTCGGCGGCGGCCTCGGCGTGCCTTATCGCGAAGACCAAGCCGCGCTCGACCTGAGCACCCTCGGCGCCCAGGCCGAAAGCCTGATGCGTAGCTTCTGTGCCGGCTACGGCCGCAAGCTGGAACTGCGTCTGGAACCAGGCCGCTTCTTGGTGGCCGAGTCAGGCCAATTGCTGACCAGCGTTGCGGCGGTCAAAACCAATCCCGACGGACGCTGTTTCGTTGGCACCGATACCGGCTTCAACCATCTGATTCGGCCGTGCATGTATGGCAGTTACCACCCCATCGCCAATCTCAGCAGCACCGCTGCACCCAAGGTTGTAGACGTGGTCGGCAACGTATGCGAATCGGGCGACGTCTTTGCTCGCGACCGTGCCATAGCCGAACCCAAGCTCGGTGACGTACTTGCGATTGGCTTTGCCGGCGCCTACGGCATGAGCATGGCCTCAACCTACAACCTCCGCCCGCTACCGGCCGAAGTGGTGGTTGATGGCGACACCGTCGCTGTCGCGCGCCAGCGCAAAACCACCGATGATCTAATCGCACAATGGGAGTGGTAATCGTAGCCACAGCAAGGATGAGACGAACATGAGCGAAATGCCCCCAGACCCTGAACTTTCCGAAACACCGGTGGCACTGACCGAGACTTTCGCCAGTCGCTTTGAGACCCTCGGCGAGTGGTCGCATGCGTGGCTCGGTCGGCACCTACCCGAATGGATGAATCACGAAGCAATCATTCTGACCATTCATTTGGTCGCGATTGCAGTGACCTGCCTAGTGGTGTTCGCCATTGCGCGCAAAGTCTTCTTACCCCTGATCGGCAAGGTCGTCGACCGCAGCAAAGCCCAGTGGGACGATGTCCTCGAAGGCAGCCTGTTGTTCAAGCGCCTCTCCGGCGTGGCCCCGGCCGCTGTCGTCTATCTCGGCGCCGTTGGCCTGCTCCAGCCATGGCCAGTTCTCCGGGTCGTCGGTGAGCGCGTGTCACTGGTCACCATGGTGGTGTACGGCCTACTCGCGTTTTTCTCGGTGCTCACCGCCGGCAACGCACTGTACGAAAAGCGCGATGGCGCGGCCAACCGCCCAATCAAAGGCTACCTATCGCTGATAAAAATAATCACCGTGGTCATCACGGCGATCGTAGCGATTGGCATCTTGATCGACAAGTCGCCGGCACTGCTGCTAACCGGCCTCGGCGCCATGACCGCGGTGCTGTTGTTGATCTTCAAAGACACCATCTTGTCGGTCGTGGCCTCAATCACGCTTGGACTCAGCGACATGGTCCGCAAGGGGGATTGGATCGTGGTGCCCTCGGCTGGCGCAGACGGCGACGTGATCGATATCGCGCTCCATCATGTGACAGTGCAGAACTGGGACAAAACACTGGTCACTATCCCAACCTACAAACTCATGGCGGACAGCTTTACCAACTGGCGCGGCATGACCAATGCAGGTGGCCGGCGCATCAAGCGCTCGCTGGCGGTGGACATGAACACCATCCGTTTCCTCAATACCGAGGAAATCGACCGCTTTGCCGACTTCAAACTGCTCGGCAGCTATATCACCGACAAACGCGCCGCACTTGAGCAAGCCAACAAGGATCTCCCCGAAGGCATGGTCGCCAATGCGCGCCGCCTGACCAACGTGGGCACCTTCCGCGCCTACGTTGCCAACTATCTCCGCGGCCTCGACAGCATCCACCAACAAGGTCTGACCTTTTTGGTGCGACAGCTCCAGCCCACTGCGCACGGCCTGCCGATCGAGATTTACGTGTTTACCAAAACCACCGTCTGGTCTGAGTTCGAAGGCATCCAATCGGATATTTTTGACCACCTGTTGGCGATTGCCCCTGAGTTTGGGCTGCGCGTGTTCCAGGCCCCGTCCGGCTCCGACTTCGCGAGCTTGATAGCCAGCAATAACTGACCACAGCACTTTAAAAAAAGCCAGCCGCCGGTTTACCCGGCGGCCGGCTTGATTTCTGAGGCGAGAAAGCGTTCACTCCCCGAGGAAGATCGTTTCGCTCGTGTCGCCCGTGATATTGGTGCGGGTGCTGGTCACCTGCGGCGAAGGCCGAGTCAGGAAACTCCAGCCGTCATTCAAGCGCACCGCCGAACCGAAGGTCAGGCGTGCGGTCCAAGCCTGAGTCATGGCTACATCCACCGACATCGAATCGATGTGTTTGAAGCCCTTGAGCTGGTTCACCGTCACATTGACGCCTTTGATTTGAATCGCGTTCTTGGGCATCGAGCTGTTGAACATCTGAGTACGCGCGGCCTGGAACCACTTCTGAGCGGCAAGGCGCTCATCGTTCAATTCAACGCGCAACTTGGCCCAACGTTCTTTGTCTGGGCCCTCGGCACCCTCTGGGATCATCTTCTCAAGTTTGGCATAGCTGGTCATGCCAACAAACTGACCGACAAAGCGCTGTTGGTCATTGTCGACAACCGCATTGACCATGCGATGCGCCAAGGCCACCAACTCGGGGTCGTTGTTGTAACTCTGCGCGCACAGACCAAGCGGGGCGCACACAGCGATGAGGATGAGAATCAGGGAACGCATAGGGGTACTCCAGGGTCGGCAGTGTATAGACCGCCCCCGAGCGGATCAACCAGCGCACCCCAGCGCAGCATTGTGGCTGCCGAGATGGCTGCCGTCAGTCTGACGAGTCTGTGTGAAGAGGGTCAGATGGCGCCTTGGTCAACAAGGCCTTGATCTCCGCCAGCTCGTCCTGCACGGCGCGCAACTGCTTCTCCACGGCGGCATTGTTGTCCATCACCATTTCATCCACGAATACCGCCGTGGTCAGAGTCAGGCCGAGAATCCCGCCGGTTAAAACCGCCATCACGAAAAAGGCCCGCACCCCATAACCCGCAAGCGGTCCGGCCTGAGCGGCAATTTGGTCGGGAATTTCGTACCAGCCCTCCACCGTGAACACCTTGAACATCGAGTACATCGACACCAAGGGGTCACCGAAATACTGCGGAGCCGCCTCACCAAAAAAGTGACAGGCCGCCAAGCCCAGGATCAAATTGAACAGGATCAGCACCAGCAGCAGGCCAACCGAGGCTTTCAGGGCCCGGCCGACCCCCTCCAGTAAGCGCGCACTTTCCGGAATA
>JAQIBG010000310.1 GCA_027859175.1 Planctomycetota bacterium
CCAAGACCACGTGTTATTCGCTGCGCTCGAAGCTGGGCGCGCTGATAGTGCTGGTCGGCTTTCGGGTAGAGCGCGTCCAAAGCTTTGATATCGGCGCTATGCACGTTGCGGTGCAGATCGCCGGTATCAGTGATCAGGCCGTACAGGAGGGCCGTGGCCAGGCGCTTCTTGATCGTGATGTCGGCGGCCTGCAGGTACTCGGTGATGATCGAGGCGGTTGAGCCATAATTCTCGCGCAGGTCGAGATAGGGGGCCTGGGTGGTGTCGAGAATCGGGTGGTGATCGATGATGACCTGGGGTAACGGTGGGTCATTTTTCCAAAACCCGGGCTGAGCATCAACCACGGCGGTGATGTCAGCGCCGTCGAGTTCCCCGTCGCGCAGGCGCTCAATTGGCTCCTTGAGGTAGGTGATCAGCAGCTTGTTCTGGTAGCGGACAATCTCGCCGGTGTAGCGAATGATTGGGCTGACGCCGGCTAAGCGCCAGATGGCAGCGAGTCCAAGGGCGGCACCGATGGCGTCGGGATCGGGATCGCCGTACATCAAGATCAGCGGCAGTTCGGCGCCACGGGCCATGTCGATTAGGCGATCAACGCGGCTGATGATGCCGAGGCGGCGCATCAGGCGGCGGCGGGTTGAGCTCTGCGACGTGGCCATGGCCAGGAAGCCAGCGGCGGCGTTGCGGCCTTTGCGCTCGGTGGCGAGGTGGAACACCGCGAGGGTCTTCGGCAGCCAGGAGCGTATTTGCCGGGCCAGGTCCTCTTTGTCGACGCAGATGAAGTAGGGGCAGTCGGGCAGGTCAGCCGGCGGTTCGGCGTAATCATTCTGCAGCTGCGAGACCTGAACGCCTGGGTACAGCGCCAGCCGATCGTCGATGTCGGGGTCGGCGGTATACACGCGGACCGTGA
The DNA here is from genome assembly GCA_027859175.1 of Planctomycetota bacterium. Classification (GTDB taxonomy): domain Bacteria; phylum Planctomycetota; class UBA11346; order UBA11346; family UBA11346; genus GH22. Next base: position 908 of record JAQIBG010000310.1, read on the forward strand.
GGTTCCCGCCCACGAACAGCGCGACGGTGGATTGCACCTGGCTGTTGTGTCCAATGACCACGACTTGTCTGGTCCGTCCCAAACTTGTGGAGCGTCTCCGCGCCATAGGCTGCACAGACTAATGGCCGCCGCCTGGGTGGCAAATGCCCTACAAGCAGGGGCTTGACAGCGCCTCCCCAGTTGGGATGGCCCTGCATGACCTCGGAGAAGGACACCATGGCAGATCTGCCCATCGATCAGGACCTGTTTGACTTGTTGGTATGCCCGGAAAGCCGTGCGCCCCTCAAGTTTGTCGACGGTCGCCTGGTATCGACCGACGCCAAAACGCGCCGGGCCTACCGGATTGATGAGGGCATCCCGGTGATGCTGATCGACGAATCCCAGCAGTTGGATGCTGACGCCTGGCAGGCCCTGATGGATGCCGACGGCCCGGTTGGGGCTGGCGTGGAGGCGGTGCGAGCCCGCGACGATGCGCAGGCTGCCGGCTAGTTTGCTGCTGCACAGTGGGCACGGCGCGCTGCACCTTGATCTCCTGTTGGGCACCGCGCCACGCTGCGAGACTATGGCGATAGATCTGTGTGGGGCCCGCTGGCGCTGGCGGCAGCAGGCGCCGCATCGGCGGCGCTATTTGCACTATCGTGGCCCGGTTTCTGGTGGCCGCGGCCGGGTTCGTCAGCTCTGGCACGGCATGGCCGTAGCCGTCCGTGGCACAAAGGCTTGGGTGATTCATCTCGATTCTGGCTGTGAACTGGTTCTGCATGATGCCGGGCTTGCTGGGGCGCGAATGTGTGACACGATCTGCTGATGCCCCAAGACTCGGTCCCATCGTTACGGGCCACGACCGTTGTTCCGAACGAGAACGCCGCCCTGCAGCGGCGCGATACCCATCGCGCTGCATTTGACGCCACCCTGAAGGAAGTCTTCCTCAAGGTTCAGGTGCGTTTGAGTGAGCAATTGGGCGAGATGTCGAAGGAGACCGTGGTTTACGGTGGCACCTACCAGGGCGAAGAGGTGGCGGTCAAGATCTTCACCTTTGGAGCCGAAGAGATCGCTGACGTGGCTTCGAGCTATGGGGCATTCAAGGTGGAGTGTGAGAAGACCATGATCCTCTCGCGCCGCTCGCGCGCGATTGTGCAGGTATTCGAATACGGTGATGCCGAGTTGCCCTTGGACATGCCGCAGGAGCTGCGGGAGTTCTTCCCGCTCGGCTTGGTGCCCTACATGATCACCGAACGGGCGCCCTATGGCTCGCTCGATCGGGTTGCGAAGCAGTGGCGCAAACTGCCGGGCTTTGACCGGGTCAGTTTGATGGAAGCCGTTGCGGCGGCCACCGACGGCATCAAAGAGGCGCACGATCACCAGGTGGCGCATCGCGATATCAAGCCGCAGAACCTGCTGATCTTCGGGCCCCGCGAGGGCAAGATTGCCGACTTTGGCGTGGCCCGCTGGCGTTCCCGCATCGACCACTTCAACAAGATCATGCTCACCCCGCGCTACTGCTCGCCCGAGCAGGCGCTGCATGCCCTGACCGGCCGCCATGAAGGTTTGGTTGGCATTGCGGCTGATATCTACAGCTGGGCGATCATGGTGTATGAACTCGTGACCGGGAAACACCCGTTCGAATGGGCGGTCAAGGGGCAGAAGGATGCCCACAAGGTCCAGCACTCGGTGCTCAAGGCGATCGCCGGCAATGACCGGCGCGGCTTTGTGCCGACCGGTGACATTACCTTCGACTCGCTGATCGACCGCTGCACCTGCGAGCTCAAGTATCGCATACGCGATATCGCCACCGCCAACCGCGTGCTGCGTGAGTTGGTTCGACGGATGCGCTTGGGTCAGCAAAGCTGACGCAAGGGAGTCGATCCTTGGGTCGGCTCGGTCTGAGATGTAAAAGCAGAATGCGCGCGTCTCGAGCCTGGAGTAGGCCTTGGCTCGTGCGCGTTTGTGGCTCCGGGAGCGCCGAGCGCCTGCTCGGACCCTCGTAACTTGTGCCGAGGTCTTTTTTATCTTCGCAATCGCTTAGACATGCGGCGGGCTGTTGGCTGGGCAAGCAGTGGCACTGTCCGTTATCCATGCCTTACCCATCTGCGCTCGTCGCCGCCAGCGAAGATAGGACGATGAGCGCGGATAAGACCACTAGGGGCCGAGCAGGCGAGGGCTTGCCGCGTTGGTCAACGCCGCCAGTTGCCCAGCCCTTGGGCCCGCTGGCTCTGAGCCTGCGGGCCCTGATTCTCCTCAGGCCTTCACGATCCCGAAGCGTACCGCTTCGCCATTGAGGCTCGCATCTTGGGCCTCGCTCGGATCGCCAGCAGCGAAGCTGGTGGCGAGCACTTCGGCGGCCACGGTCTCGGCATGGGTTGCGAGCGCGGCCTGCACCGCGTTGCTGTCGCTGTGCCAGGTGACCTGGATCCGATCGGTGACCTCAAAGCCAGCTTGCTTGCGGGCGTTTTGCAGCACTGAGATCATTTCGCGGGCGAGGCCTTCCTGTTCGAGGGCTTCGGTCAGCGTGGTGTCGAGGACCACCGTGATGTGACCATCGGTGGCCACCGCCTGGCCCTCTTGGGCTTCGCGGTGCAGCAGCACATCATCAAGCGTAATCGTTTCGCCATCGATCGTGACCGGCTCACCGGCTTCGAGGCGCGCAACTTCTTCGTGGCCCCAGTCTTTGAGCGTTTTGCCGATGATGCCGAGCTTTTGCGGGCAGCGCTGGCGCAGGGTTTGGAAGTTCGGCTTGCAGCTGACGGTTACGAAGGCGCTCTCGTCGGCCTCGGTGGTCACTTCTTTGACGTTAAGCTCGGCGGCGATGCGGCTGGCGCCGGCGGCCACCTCGCTGCGCAATTGCGGATCGCGGTGGACCACGGTCAAGCGTCCGAGCGGTTGGCGGACCTTGATCCGGTGCTCTTCGCGCAGCTTGCGGCCAAGGCCCACGGTATCGCGGATGACGGCCATCTGCTCTTCGAGGGTGGCGTCGATAAAGCTGTCATCGACCTGCGGGAAATCACACCAGTGCACGCTGTCGGGCGCCGTGTCGTCTACCGCGCGCACCAGCTTCTGATACACGGTTTCGGTCACGAACGGCATGAAGGGCGCGAGCACGGTGCTGAAGGTGGTGAGTACTTTGTACAGCGTATGGAAGGCGCTGCTCTGATCGGCGCGGTCGCTGGATTTCCAGAAACGAGCTCGGTTTGAGCGGATGTACCAGTTGGTTAGGTCATCGATGAAGCTGACCAAACGCGGCACCACGGAATAGAGGTGGTACGACTCCATCTCCTTATTCACGTCGCGCACCAAGCTTTCGAGCACTGACAGGATCCAGCGGTCCATCTCGGGGCGCTCGGCCAAGGCCGGAGCGTCCCAGCTGCGCGGATCAAAGCCGTCGACCGAGGCATAGGTGGTAAAGAACGATACTGCGTTCCAGTACGGCAGCACCACGCTGCGAACAATTTCTTTCAGGCCCTTTTCGCTGAAGCGCAGCGGTTCAGCGCGCACTACCGGCGAGTTGATCATGTAAGCGCGCAGCGCGTCGGCGCCGTAACCATCGAGAACCACACCGGGATCGGGGTAGTTCTTCTTGCGCTTCGACATCTTGGTGCCGTCTTCAGTAAGAATCAGGCCGTTGACCACTACGTTTTTGTACGGGCTCTTGCCAAACAAGCAGGTGCCCAAGATCAGCAGGGTGTAGAACCAACCGCGCGTCTGGTCGAGACCTTCGGCGATAAAGTCAGCCGGGAAGAAGCTGTCGATGTCTTTGCCACTGAAGGGGTGGTGCTGCTGGGCATAGGGCATCGCGCCCGACTCGAACCAGCAGTCGAGCACTTCAGGAGTGCGGCGATAGCGCTTGCCGTCGCGTTCGATGATAACGTCGTCGACGATGTGCTTGTGGAGGTCGTCAACGCGCACGCCGGACAATTGCTCGAGTTCGTCAACCGAGCCCACGCAGATCATGTCGTCGGCGTCGTCCTCATTGATCCACACCGGCAGGCACGAACCCCAGAAGCGATTGCGCGAGATGTTCCAGTCTTTGGCGTCGCGCAGCCAGTTACCGAAGCGCTTGTCGCCCACGTAGTCGGGCAGCCAGTGCACGGCGTCGTTATTGCTGGTCAGTTGCTCGCGGAGGTCTTCCACCTTCACGTACCAGGCTTCGATGGCGCGGTAGATCAGGGGGGTGTCGGTGCGCTCACAGAAGGGGTAGCTGTGCTTGATCTGGCCCTGGTGGACCAGCTTGCCTTCGGTTTTGAGGCGCTTGATAATGGCCTTGTCGGCGTCTTTGCAGAACTGGCCGACGTAGTCGCTGACCGGCTCTTGAAAGCGGGCTTCGTCATCGAGCGGGTCAACCAGGTCGATGTTCTCAGCGCGGCAGATGCGGTAGTCGTCTTCACCGTAGGCCGGGGCCATGTGCACGATGCCGGTACCGTCGGCGATGCTGACAAAGCCGTCATTGAGCACGCGGAAGGCATTGGGTTGATCGGCGAAATACGGGAACAAGGGCTCGTAGGTCCAACCGAGCAGGTCGCTGCCTTGGCAACGGTGCAGCACTTCGTACTGATCGTCTGACTTGTAGTAGGCGCCGAGGCGGGCTTCGGCCATCACGTAGATGGCGCCGCTGTCGGCGTCTTTCACGGCCACGTAGTCGATCGCGGGCCCGGCGCACAGCGCTAGGTTCTCAGGCAGGGTCCACGGGGTGGTGGTCCAAGCTAGCAGGTAGACATCGCCGTCGAGCCCGTGATCGCTGGTGACTTTGCAGCGCACCGTGATGGCTGGGTCTTGGACGTCTTTGTAGTTGCTGTTGGCTTCAAAGTTGGACAGGGGGGTCGTGAGGGCCCAGCTGTAGGGCATGATGCGGTGGGCCTTGTAGATCCGGCCTTGCTCCCACAGCTGCTTGAAAACCCACCACACCGACTCCATGAAGTCGAGGTCCATGGTCTTGTAGTCGTTGTCGAAGTCGACCCAGCGGCCCATCCGGGTCACGGTCTTGCGCCATTCAGCGACATAGGTCTGGACCATCGAGCGGCACTGCTCGTTGAACACGTCGATGCCGGCTTCCTTGATCGCGGCGGTGCCACTGAGATTCAGGGCTTCCTGCGCCAGGGCCTCGATCGGCAGACCGTGGCAGTCCCAACCGAAGCGGCGTTCGATCGGGTGGCCACGCATGTTCCAATACCGCGGGACGATGTCTTTGATGGTGCCAGCCAAGAGGTGCCCGTAATGCGGCGTCCCGGTGGCGAAGGGTGGGCCGTCGTAGAACACGAAGGGCTCATTGCCGCTGCGGCGCCGGTTGGATTCGTGGAATGCGTCGATGCTATCCCAGAAGCGGAGGATCTCCTCCTCCATCGCCGGCAGGTTGGGCTGGGCTGAAACCTTGTCGAAGGCGGGCTGGGTCATCACGATCTCACTCTCGCTGAAACGGAAAGGCGACACCTAATCCCCCTTTGGCGGCGGTTCAACGACGGAGGCGCCCTTCACCCGGCTTTCGAGCTGGTTATGGTGCCATGATGCGCCGAATCCTGCCTCTGATGCTTGCCTGCATGGCGTTCGCATCGGCTTCCGAGATGATTAACGGGATTCCCGTGCCGCCGAGCCCGGGTGATCCTGACGCGCATCCGGGCTTACGGATCTGGGATGAGCCCAGCTTCACGCACTATCCGGCGGTGGTTTATGCCGACGAGGTGCGCAATTTGGCCTTCTCGATTCCGGTCCCCCCGGAGCGCTCGCGCGACCGCGAAGCCGGCCTCGACCGCCCCGACGGCGCCTATCACAACCCATTTGGCTGGACCGGCGGCGATAGCGGGACCATCGGTTGGACTGATAGCGACCAGTGGCCGATCACCTTGCCGCTCGACGCCGAACTGCAGCGGGTCAGCGGATTGTTGCCCCTGCCGACCGGCGAAGGCGTCCACGAGGCCGCCATCTCCATCGCGGGTGCCACGCGCAGCATGCACCTGCGGGTCAGTGCGGTGCGCGGCACCTGGCCACACGACCGGCTTGAGAACGGCTTTCCGGTAGACCATGAGGGGGTGCCGGTGGTGCTGATGGATCGCCGTCGTGACCCCGATGCCGAGCGCCAGTGGGCTGCCTTGCGCACCACCTTGCCGCGCCCGACCGGCCAATCCTTGGTCATTGGTGATCCGCTGGCTTCTACAGACGGTGACGTCTGGGGTGATTTGACCGCGCGCACGGTGGTGGCCACAGACGAGCGCTATCCCCACCACGCCCTGCTGGTGGCTCTAGCCAAGCAGAACGGGGCGTTACCGCGCACGGTGCTGTGGAGCCCGGGAAATGCTCCCGTTAATAGCCGGGTGTGGTCACCCGAGGAAGAGCGCGTGTTGGCTGCAGTGCGAGGCTATTACGAGCATCGGGCCCAAATGCCCCGCCTTGTGCTGCTGTTGCCGCCGCTGCCAGCCGAGCCAGATCTCGTGGCCAAGGCCGAGGAGCGGCGCGATCAGTTGCGGCGGTCGGCCCTGTTCTTGGGCTGGGCCGTGGTTGATGCTGCGGCCGCCGCGGGTGCGCCAGAGGGGGCCAATCGCGTGGGTGAGGGCGTTTACGCGATCTATCCCACCGGGCCGGCACGCTTGCGGGTGGCGGCAGCCGTAGCTGCCGCCTTGGTGGAATAAGCCGTTACCCGGCTTGCGGCCCCGCAACTGCCACCTAGTCTGCCCGCATGCGGATCCTGACGACCCTGCTCATCGCGCTGACCCTCCTGGCGGGTTGCGCTCGTGAAGACGCCGCCGAGGTGCCCGACCGCGGTGACCACGCTTACGTGATTGCTGGTGCGAGCGCCGGTTCTGGCTCGTCCAAGCCCTTGGTGAGCAGTAATCCTGAACCGGGTGCTGGTGAAACCACGGTGATCTTCAGGCCAGATGATCGCCTGTATCGCATTGCCGAGGAGCACGGTGTGACCCTCGATTGGCTCATCCGCCGCAACGACTTAGTTGATCACCCGCCCCGTGCTGGTGATGACCTGATCGTTCCGCGCCGCTGATGGCACGCCCAGATCGGATCCTCCTCGCCACGGGCAATGCCCACAAGCTGCGCGAGGTCGGCGAGATACTTGAGCCTTTTGGCATCGCCTTGTTGGCCCCCAAAGATGTGGGTGGCCTTGAAGACGTGATTGAAGATGGCGCCACCTTTGCCGCCAATGCGATCAAAAAGGCCCGCGCAGCCTGCGCCGCCACTGGGCTGTGGTGCCTGGCTGATGACTCTGGCATTGAAGCCCGCGCCATCGAGTGGGCCCCTGGCGTGTACAGCGCCCGCTACGCCGGTGAGCCCTGCGACGACCTGGCCAACAACGCCAAGTTGGCGGCAACCTTGGCCGATCAGAGCGATCGTTTTGTGCAGTATCGCTGTGTGATCGCGCTGGCGCGGCCTGAGACCGACGAAGATCTGGTGTGGGACGGCACCTTCTCAGGCGAGTTTATTCTCGAGCCGCGCGGCGAGGGTGGCTTCGGCTACGACCCGCACGTGCTGGTGCCCGACCTGGGTAAAACCGTGGCCGAGATTCCGGCTTCCGTCAAACATGCGCGCAGCCACCGTGGCCAAGCCTTAAAGGGCTTTGTGGCCTGGTTGCAGCAGCAATAACACAGCGCGCGGCACACAAAGCCGGCCGGCCCATCGCTGAGGCTGCCCTGTACTGGCGCCCCGCGTGCCTGTAGCCATAGTCGACGCATGGCACGCGGCCTGCGCACTCGAACCCGTCTCTTAGCCAGCTTTTTGGGCCTGTATGTGGCCTTGGCAGTGGTTGGGGGCGCTGTGGCGTGGCAACTGCTCGACCAATTTCTGGCCCGTGAAGCCGCCGACCGGGCCCGCGTGGTAGCGCAGCTATCGCGCTTTCTGCACTCAGACACCGTGCGCGGCCAGTTGGAAGAGCTCACCGGCTACCAGATCGAGATCCACGATCAGGCGCAGCCGTACCGAGAGGGTACCGTGCAGGTTACCGATGAACTCGGGCAAGTGGTGGCGGTGGATTACCGCAACGCGGCCTATGCCTCGGCCCGGAAAACCGTGTTGCTGGGGGCCTTGGGCTTTCTCGCTGCGGGCACCGTGTTGGTGGCAGCGATGAGTTACTTGCTGGCGTCTGACGTGGCGCGCCCGCTCGAGTACCTTGCAGCGGCAGCGCGCAGACTCGGCCAGGGCGAAGGCGATGCCTCGGTTCCACAGGTTGGCACCGGCGAAGTGGCTGACTTGGCAGCCGAGCTTGAGGCCATGCGTCAGCGACTGCAGGATCTCGACGCGCGTAATCGCCGCAGCGAACGCCTCATGACCTTGGGGACCTTCACCGCTGTGATTGCGCATGAGATCCGCAACCCGCTGAGTGCGGTCAAGCTGTCGCTACAATTGATGGCGCGCAAGCCAGACGCCGATGCCAGTTTGCCAACCCTGCTCGATGAACTCGAGCGGCTCGATTTGATCGTCGATGAGCTACTGGCCTTCTCGCGCGGCATCACGGTTGAGCGGCAGACCTGCGCGCTGCATGAGGTGGCGGCCGACGTCTGTCGCCTGCTCAAGCGCCAGGCCGATCATGCCGGCGTCGCGCTGGAACTCAGTGGTGCAGCCACGGTGCAGGCTGACCCGGCCCGCTTACGGCAGCTGTTGCTGAATTTGCTGCTGAACGCCATCCAGGCCCAACATCAAGACGGGGGCTCGGTACGGGTGACAGTCCGCAGCGATGGGTTTGAGGTGTGCGATGACGGGCCCGGCGTTGCGCCCGATGAACGTGACAGCCTGTTTGATGCTTTTGCCACTGGGCGCGCTGGTGGCACTGGCCTTGGTTTGCATATCGCGCGCAGCATCGCTGAGGCCCACGGGGCTCGCTTGCAGTACCGCGATAAGGCACAGGGCGCGTGTTTTGAACTGAACGGCCTGGACGCGCCGGCCTAGAGTCTCCATTCTCATTGCGTAGAAGTGAAGGTGTCACCATGAGCCAAGTCATCGACGAAGCGGTCATCGCAACTCTTGCTGATGGCTACCGCAGCGGGTTGCTTGAAACAGCCACCTGGCTCAACGGCCACATGGCTGATTACTATTTCCGGGTCACCAGCGAACACGAGCGCCTGCGCCATTTGGAGGTGATCCATGGCCTGCGCCAGCTGGCTGATGCCCGCTTGACCGTGGTTGATGACCGCGAAGCCCAGAAATTGGTGGTTGTTGGCCGCCCGAACCCAGATGCCCTGAGCCAGGCCCTGTTGCTGATCGGCGAGCACGAGTTTCACCGCATCGCGATTCACACCGCCGATGACCGCAGCTTGGCCATATTCTCCTTCGTCTATGGCGACACCCCACCGCCCGCTGATTTTGACTGGGTAGCGCATCGACGCGACATTCTCGAAGGCTGCTGCAGTAGCACCGACTGTGTTCCGCGTCACGTTGTGGAACGCTATCTCGATGCGGTTGATGAGGGCTACCTGGCGCGGAGCTATCCTGAGCGGATTGCGCGCCACGTACGGGCTTGGACCGCGGTTGACGACCCTGAGCACGTATTCGTACAGGTTGACCGTTACAATGACGAGAACGGCAAGGGAACGCGATTCCAAATTGCCCTCGCGATGGACCGCCGCCCGTACATCGACCGCCTGGCGCGCTTGCTGCGTCGACACGGCCTGTTTCTCGATCGTGGTTACATGGATCACGTGCCCTCACTAGACGGCAAAGACCGCCTCCTGATCAGCAGCATCTATGTGACCGACGCAGCCGGGAAACCACTCGGCAAACGCCAGAGCAAGATTGTGGCAACCGAGTTGCTCGGTATTCGCCGCAGTTTTGTTGAGGTGCTCGGGCGCATCTACGCCGACAGCGATTACGCCCAGCATCACTTCGAGGTTCTGGTGGCGGGCGTTGATATCGCGGCACAGATTTTAACCGCTGAGCATTCCTTCCTCGATGTGCGCGAAGTGGGCCGAGAAGTAATCGCCACGCGCGTGCCGCTCTGCCGGCGGATTGCCGAACTGGTCGATCACCGTTTTGGCCCCAAGATGAAAAGTCCGCGTGCCTGGAAAGGCTTGGTGGAGGGCATCCGCGATGACATCCGGCAAGTAGAAGACGCTGGTGCCGCGGCGGTGCTGGAGGCAATGCTCGAGTTCATATGCGCGATCCAAGCAACCAATCTGTATTGCGAGCAACGGCTCGGGCAGGCATTTCGGATTGACCCGGCGATCTTGCCTAAAGAGCAGTTTGCCATGCAGCCTTATGGCGTGTTCTATTTCCATGGTGCAGAAGGGATGGGTTTTCAGGTGCGTTTTCGCGCTTCGGCGCGTGGCGGGCTGCGCCTGCTGTTGCCGCGAACCGCGGAGCAATTGAGCCGCGTCCGCAATAAGTTGTTGCGCGAGGTATACGACCTAGCTTGGGCTCAGCAGCTCAAGAATAAAGATATCCCCGAAGGCGGCAGCAAGTGTATTGCTTTGGTGCGACCGGGTGGCGATGCCGATCGCATGGTGCGCCAATTGGGCGACAGCTTGCTTGATCTGGCCCTGCCACCGGAGCGGATGCCAAACGTACGTGGTCCGCATGGCAAGGCGCGTAGCGGCGAACTTATTTTCCTCGGTCCCGATGAGAACATGAACCCAGAGCGGATCATGTGGATTGCCGACCGGGCGCGTTTCCGCGGTCTGCCGTATCACCTCACCTTGATGAGTTCCAAGCCTGGTTCGGGCATAAACCATAAGGAATACGGCGTTACCTCGGAGGGGGTCTACACCTGGATTCCGCAGGTCTTGCAGACAATCGGTGTTGGCGCCAAGGAAACCTGGACCCTCAAGATGACCGGCGGCCCCGACGGTGATGTTGGCGGCAACCTGATCAAGATTTTGCACCGAGAGCAGGCGAAGCGTTGCCGCATTGTAGCGATTGGTGATGGTTCTGGCTGCGCCTACGATCCGGACGGCCTCGACTGGCGCGAGTTGCTGCGTTTGGTGCGTGGCAGCAAGCCGATCGTCGCATTCAAGGCGTCCAAGCTCAAGGGGAAGGGGGGCCACGTTACCCCAGCCACCGACCGCGCTGGCGAGGAAATGCGCAATAACCTTCACAATATGGTGGTGGCCGACCTGTTCGTGCCCTGCGGTGGGCGGCCCTACACGATTAACGATCGCAACTGGCCCCTGTTCTGCGATAGCGCCGGTAAGCCGAGCGCTCGGGCCATGGTTGAGGGTGCGAATATTTTCATCACGCCGAAGGCGCGCAGAGAACTGCAGCGCGCCGGTTTGGTGGTGATCAAAGACTCCAGCGCCAACAAGGGCGGTGTCATCACCTCAAGCTATGAGATCTTGGCCGGGCTGGTCACCAGCGAGGCTGAGTTCGCTGAGATCAAAGACGTCTACGTGCAGCAGGTGATTACCAAGCTACGTCGCTTCGTGGAGTGGGAGGCGGCGGCGGTCATGGAAGCCTGGCGGCGCCGACGCAAAAAAGCACTGCTGAGCGATCTGCAGCAGGAGTTCTCCGAAGAGATCAACCGCTTGTATGACCTGTTCGCACCGTCTATCGATAAGCTCGCCGATGCGCCGCATTACGAGCACATTTGGTTGCGCGAGTATCTGGCTCATGCGCCCAAGGTTTTAGCCGACACCTATGCCGATCGCTTGGTGACCCAGGTGCCGCGAGCCCATCGCATTGCGGTGATGACCAAGCGTTTGGCCTCAAGCTTACTGTACCGCGAAGGTTTGACTTGGTGTCGCAACTACGTCACGGCAGAAAGCTCGCATGAAGTCTTGCTGGCCTATCTGGATGCTTGGGAACGCGTGCATGGAGTCTTTGAAGAGCTCCGAGCGACGAGTCTCGCGGGGAAAGACGATCTCGCCAAGGTGATGGAACTGGGCAGCCGTCGTGAACTGATCCGGCACCATCTCGGGACAACCTCGTGATCATCGCACGTCTTTGTCTAGGGCTTGCAGTGGCAATGTCGGTGGTGTCGCTGGCTTCTGCGCAGGTGGTACAGCTGAGTCCTGCAGATCTTACGGATCGCGACTTCGTGCTCGGGATTACCATGAGCGAGGTCAGTAGCGGCGCGCCGTTGCGGAGTTTCCCGATTTATCATGTCGCGGTTGATGACGGTAAATGCTCATTTTATCGCTTTGGTGACGGCCTGTCGCAAACGAGTGCTGACATCAGCGCGGAAACCCTGGCCGCCTTGGTTGGGGTCTTGGTTCCGGCGCTCAGCGAGGCGGACCTCAGCGTCGGACGCTTTCCCGATCCAGCAGTTGGTATGCAGTGCAGCATCCATCTGCACACACCAGGCCTGCAACTGGTGCGCTACTTTGAGCCCAGTGATGCGAACGTGATACCTGAGGTCGTTGCCAAGGCCTTGGCCATTTTTGAGGCACCTGAATACGCACCTATCGAAGCCGACCACAGCGACTGATAGCCTGAGATGGCGACCAGTAACGCCAGCAGCCTGCTCGAATTCGAGCAGGCTGCTGGCGTTTGGTGCATGGCCGCGTCGAGTTTAGTCGATCGTGCCCTTTTGGATCTTCAGGTCTTCGCGGAGTTCAACGCGGTCTACCTGGCCGTCCTTGATCCACAGCACGCGGTCTGAGATAGCGAGCATTTCGTGGTCATGGGTCGCCGAAATCACGGTCACGTTCTTCTGCTCCTTGAGCTCGACCAGCAGCTTGATGATGTCTAAGCCGGTTTTCGAGTCGAGGTTGGCGGTCGGTTCGTCGGCGAGGATGATGGCCGGGTCGTTGGCGAGCGAGCGGGCGATGGCCACGCGTTGCTGCTGACCACCCGAGAGCTCCGACGGCTTGTTATCGGCGCGGTGGTCGATGCCCACCAGCTTACACAAGTCGAAGGCCTTGTGCCGGGCTTCATCACCGGCGGTGCCGGCGAAGGTCATCGGGAGCATGATGTTCTCAATCGCGGTCATCACCGGGATTAAGTTATAGCTCTGGAAGATGTAGCCGATCTTACGGCAGCGCAGCCAGGCCAGTTCGGCCGCATCAAGCTGGGCGATATCCACCTCGTCGATGTAGACCTGACCCGAGCTCGGGCGGTCGAGGCCACCGATCGCGTTGAAGAAGGTTGACTTGCCGGAGCCCGAGGGGCCCATGATGGCAAGGTACTCACCCTTGTAGATCTCCATGGTCACACCACGCAGGGCGTGAACCGGCGATTCACTGTTGGCCTTGTAGACCTTCTTCACGTCGTGAGCACGGACGATGACCTCTTTGCCATGGGCATATTGGCCGTGCCGTTCGTTGCTCTCTGGGTCCCAGTAACCCTTGTAGACGGAGGAAGCCTGTTCTTGGTTGTCGCTCATTTTGGGAACCTCGGATCAGAACGGAAGTTGGTATACGGACGAAGCCAGGAAGCGCAGGCCCGTGGCAAACATCATGACGAGACCGGCTCCGCAGTTGAAGCCAGCAAACAAGACCACTGAGTACTCACGCCAGCGGTCGGGGCCGAATTTCCGTGCCATCACATAGCGTCCAAACACGGCGCCGGCGATTTGCGTCACGGTAAACTGCGGCATGGTTTGGCCGAGGCCCTTCACGGTGCCGTACAGCAACATGATAGGCAGGCCGAAGGCGGCGAGACCAGCATAGGTTGCCACACCAAGGCCAGCGCCGGTGGCGATGACCCAAGGCTTCAAGGCGTCCATAAACGGGCTGTAGCCGGCGTTGGTCGATGAGAACACGAGCAATTGGTTACGAGCGTGAAAGTCCCACATTTCCATCGCGAAGGGGTACTGCGCGGAGGGGATGGGTGCCAGTGACCAGATGAACTGACCGTACATGATCGATAGGATGAACACGGTTGGGAGTGCAACCGCATTGACCTTCCAGATAGACTTGAACGAACAGCCAACCAGTTCGGCCACACGATACTGCACGGTGTCTTGACCGTAGTTGGCGGTCAGTGGCAAGGGCAGCAGCCAGATGTAGAGGCCCTGATAGCCCGACATGATGAAGGCAGCTTCGCGTATGAATGGAATCGACAGTACCTGTCCCACCAAGCCCTCAAGACGCGCGGTCACGTAACTAATGAAAGGGATGTAGACCAGGGCGAAGAATAACAGCACCAGGGGCAGACCCCAGCCTTGGAAATCCCAATCGAGCAAGATGCCGGCCAGCAAGATGTAGAACGAAGCCGAGCACAAATACACGCCCACAATCATGAGTGGCCGGATGTCACCACGACCCTTGGGTATCTTGAATTTCTCTGGTTCGAGCACGTTGTCTAAGGTGGCTCGGCGCTTCTCTCTGAGGCTTGAGATCACCTGGTAGACACCGATGACGGCCACCGCCAGGGATAGGCCGATGCCGAACGACAGGTAGAAGTCGATGTTGTTGGCAAACAGGGTTTCCACGGTGGACATACCCGGCTTCCAGGTCTGCAGGATGCCTGCTTCATGGAGGTAGGGGTTGGCCACCAAGGTCACAATCAGGCCGATGAAGCCACCCAGCACCGCGAAGAAGGGGAAGGCCATGCCGGCGAAGAAGTTGGCCATGTCGAATGACAAACCGGTTGCCGTTGCCGGTAGAATGTCCTGGGTGTCGACTGTCGTATCCAACCATGGGATCGGCAATATCTGGAACGGTTCTTTGAGGAAGGTTGATGATATTGTTGGCACGCCGATGTAGAGCAGGCCGAACACCATACCAATGGCCGACGAGATCGAGAAGCAGCGCCAGCGCCAGCCATCCTTGCCCATGGTGTTTTCAGACAGGGCCATGATGCCGGCCGCGCCAATTGGAGCCATTGGGAACGGCAGCTTTTCAAGGTCGGAAGCAATGCGGAAGAAGCCGTAGCCCAAGATCAACGAGTCGAGACGTTCCACCACCTTATAGGCAAATAGCACCAAGAGCGGCACGACCCACGCGGTATGGAAGAAGCTGCGTTGATCCAACACCTCTTGTGAGGTCGGTGCAAACCAATCTGGGAATGCGGTATCAAGACCAAATGATCGCGCCGCATCTGACTGCACGATATATTGTCGCCAGAAGAAGCCTTCGATCGGCGTTTGGCCAACGAAGATGAAAATCAAAGTCTGCAGAATCAAGATTTCAGACGGCTTGAGGAAGCTACGTGCCCGCTTGGCCATCTCGAGGAACAAGATAACCGTCACCCACTGAGCCGCCGGTGCCAAAGACACCGCACCGATCATCAGATGCATGTACATCGAGGCCGGCAGCATGACCAAGCCAACGAACAGGGTGCCCAGCATGGTGCGCCAGGTGAAGCCATCTTCAAAGTACCCAGCTGGCTTCACCAAATCGCGGTAGGCGTTGAGTTCCTTATCGCGGAGAGCCTTACTCATTTCGCGCCCTCCTCTGCCTTATCATCGCCGGCGCTGTCGGCGCTGGCTGGTGCATCATCATCGGAGGAGTCCTCGTTGGCAGCCTTGTCATCGTCTTTGGATTCGACCTTCTTGAGGCGCCGAGTTTTCTCCGCCTCTTCGCGTTCGTTGACGCGCGCGATGGCGTCGGCGTCGCCGCCTTCGGCGCGATAGCGATCGGTGGTGTTCTCATCCAAGGTACGCCAGACCAGGAACTGCTTGCGCAGGTCCTTGAGGAAGGGCAGGAGCACGCGACGCCAGGCGTTGCGCTGACCAGACAAGAGTTCGAGCGAGATGTGAATGCGGTAGATCGCCTTCACGTCGGTTTGCTCGGCGGTCATCTTGAAGCTTTGACTGATACCCAGGTCGAAGGGGGCCAGCCAGTTTTTGGCGGTTACCGCAAATAGGTTGCCTTCGGTTAACATCGCTGCGTTGGCGGCCGTAAAGCAACCGGTTGAAGCTTCGGTGTTGGCGTCGAAGTAGGTCTTCAGGAAGGCCAAGAGACCGCGCATGTCGCGCGCTGCCACGGTGAACGGGAAGGCGATTTCCATGCGGTCGCCATCGGGTTCGGGAACCGTGAACTCGGTGTCGTCACCCGGCTTGGCTGAGCGCGAGGCCACCAAGGCTGGGTACAGTGAGCTCAGCAGCACCGTGGCCATCACCAACAGGATGGTGGCAACCGCAGTGAAGCTGGAGTAGTTGAGGTCGGGCTGCACGCCTATGCCCATGCTTGCCATCCAACCAAGGAAGGCCGCCAGGAACTGCGCCAGCATGTAACCGCCAATACCACCGAGCACCGAGTAGATACTCGCTTCAACCAAGAACAGCGCGCCGATGTGGATCGGTGCCAAGCCAAGCGAGGCGTAGATGAAGATCTCTTTGCCGCGTTCAGCAACTGAGCCGAGCATCGTTGAGAAGATGATCAAGCCACCGAGCACGAGCGGAATTAATACGTCGCTGAGTCCAGCCACTGCGAGTTTACCGATGCCAGTGAGGAGGTAGGTCTCACCGCGATCGCCAACTCGAAGCGTTTGTGCCAACTGCTGGGCCATGTCTTCAGCCACCACTGCAACATCTGTTTCGGAAGCTGGGATCAGGGTCTTGGCTGCGTCGCCTTGGGCGGACAGGGCCTGTTCAGACCAGGGCACCAAGGCAATGCTGCGAATCACACCACCGAGTTGACGTGCCACGCTAGCGTGGGCCACCGCAACCGAGTTAGGGCTGAGGTGCGTGAGGTTGGAGGCCTCGGGTGGCGCTTCGCCGCTCGCGGCCATTTGCGCCTGCTCTTGCAGTTCTTTGAGCTGCTCAGGGGTGAGCGCAGTGGCTGACAGGGGGGTGATAGGATCGCCGCCCAGGTGGGTGATGCCGGCGAGTTTATCACCGTCGAGTTGACCAACGCGCAACTTCACACCGCGGAAGAGGAGGCTGTCGCCGGGCTTGAGACCCGATTGATTGAGCACCACATCGGGCAGGAACAACCAGTCGGTTTCACCTTGGAAGCCACGTTCGCCATCGGGGCGCAGCAGTGCTTCGTCAATGCCGCTGGGATCATTGAACTCGAATGAGATCAAGCCTTCGACGTAAGACGGGGCCTCTGGCCCATTGAGCGGGAACTTCAACACCTCGCCTTGGCCCATCAGCCAACGGCGCTCGAAGGTCTGCATGCGCTGACCCCAGGTGTTGTGCACGCGCTTGGCGCTGTCGTCTGGCATTGCCAACCAACCGGGCATGCGCAACAGCACACCGTTGAAGGTTGGGGCCACTGGCTCGCTGAGTTTGCGGGTACCGGCGGCTGACGAGAAACTGGCAAAGGTCAGCAGGATGAAGGTCATCAACACCACGGTGATCGCAGTGAGGAAGGTCCGCATCGGGCGCCGACGCATGTTGGAGATGCCCAGGGTACCGGTGGCGAGCAGGGTGCCGAGGCGTGACACGTCAGCCTTGTGCATGCCCAGCCCGGCCATCCGGATCAGTTCCATCTCATATTCGAAGCGTTGGTAAATCACGCCAATCACCAACACGCTGATCACGATAATCGTGAACGCGAGGAAGATAATCACCGGCGTGGTCGCCAATTCGAAGGCTGGATGGAACATGTAGAAGAACAAGAAGATCGCGACGAAGAAGCCAGCGAAGCCGGCAATTTTACCGAAGATCGTATTGGCCGACACAAACAGGCGTTCGCAGATCAGGGCGAAGGGGATCGCGATCAGGAGCATAACCACCAAGCCGTAAACCACGTCGTTAGCGGTTTGCAGCACGGCGGGGTATACGCGACTGAGATAGGCCCATGAAGCCTGGCCCAGGCCCTCAGCGGCCGAGATGTTGCCTTCGGCCATGGCGGCGTCACCGGCTTCGAGACGGCGTTGGCCTTCGGCCAGCAGAGTCCAGATGTTCTCGGGGCTGATGCCGTTCTTTTGCAGAATATCGAGGCGCGCTTTGCAAATTTGCAAGGTGTCGCGAGCTACGGCCAGCGAGGTAGGACCGGGTCGGCGTTCACCGTGCACCTGGTTCTCATCGATGACTGGTTCACTCGAGAGTTCAGTGGCTGGTTCGAGGCCGGCGAATTTATCACCCTTGATGTGATCGCCGAGCAGCAGCATGCGTTTGCCGACCTGACCAACAGAGGCCAGGACGCGCAGCTTGACACCAGGAGGCGCAAACAGTGCGGCAACGCCGGCATCCAGTTCGTGATGAGCCTGATTAGGTGCAGCGTCGCGCGTGGACGACAGGATCGAAATCTCAGGTAGCGAGCTCAGCAGACGCGGATCAAAGATGCCGAACAGGTTGCTGGCCTCAGCTCGGAACACCTGCAGCTTAATATCGCGCAGACCGCCCTTTTGCCGCAGCACGCTGTTATCAACGCCCTTGGCCTTTTGCGTGCCTGATGACACCACCACGTCGCGAATCTTGCCGTTGGCCTCAAAGCCGGCCACGCGAATGGGGTAGTCGCTGCCGCCAGTATCCGGAATCTTGTGCGCGGTATAGTAGTTGCGGACAATGCCGAAGGCATCGCCCCTCCGGGTTTCTTCCATGCGGACATCGCGTAGGTAGCCACGCTCGGTCTTCATCAGATCGACGGTGACCAGGGGGTAGGGGTAGTCTTTGGTGCCGGTGGCACTGCCTTCAGACAGCGTCTCGATGCGAATCAGAGGCGATTGCATCTGGATCTTCTTGTGGCGCTTGGCAACCGGCAGCCCACCGGCGATGATCTCCTGAACCAAGGCCGTCATGCCTTGGGTTTGAGCCAGGAAGATATCACTATTGAAGTTGGCTGCGGTGTCTTGCGGGGTGCCTACCTTGAGGCGCTGATCGTTCACGGTGCTGAACGTGGTGCTGTTGACGAGCCAGTTGCTCCAAGCTGCGGCATGGGTGTAGCTCTTGGGCCACCACGCGTTGGGCGCATCGCCGCCTTCATAGGGCGAGCCATCATAGGCCAAGATACCATCAAGGCGCTCTTCATTGAGGCGTTGGGCGGTGCGGCGAATCTCTAGATTCAACTGGCGCAGTTCATTCTTCCAGTTGGCCAGTGGGCCATGGGCCACAGTCGAGTAGGCGGTGTTGCCGTCGCTGAGGTCAAAGGCCAACAGCAGGCGGGGGTCGAGGCCCGCGCTCTTTTCGATACCGAGCGCGTTACGTGCCTTGATGCCGCTCATAAGGTCATCGCGGCGATTACCGAGGACCATCATGTGACGATCAAGGTTAGCGTCTTGAATCTTAGAGGGCGCGGTGACAACGGCCCGCACCAGATCGGGCAGGCGTGCACGCTCCTGTTCATTCAAAATACGTTTGGTCAGCTTTTGCTGGATGTCGCGCCAAATGCGGTGCTCGCCCGAGATCTCACCAATGAGGCCGTCAGCGTCTTCAACGCGTACCGGCTTTTCGAGGATGCGGCTCGCGATCAGCAGATTGTTTTCGATTTTACGTTGGTCTTCGGCAGTTGGTGTCTTGCGCTTGCTCAATGAGCGCACCAGACGCAGGCTCTCCAGCACTGGCTGCAGATCATCGGCCCGTCGGGCAGCTTCTTCAGACACGAAGCGGAAGCCGAGCTTGAACACGGCCTCTTGCTCCACCGTGCTGTCGGTTTCGCTCTGCGTAGACGGCGGCTTGAGCAGCGACTTGTCGATGAAGAACACAATCATCACCAAGACCACAGTCAGGGCCGGGTGCGGCTTGCCGGTTTTGACGCTGCCAATGATGCAGGCAATGGCGCCAATCGCCAACAGCAGGCCGATGCTCAGTCGCCAGGCGTAGCCAGTGCTGACATCGGTGGAGGCTTGGTCGGTGGTGTCGGGCGGGTAGTTCAGGCCGGCAAACAGGTCCTTATCTTCCGGCAGGTAGTCCAGCTCGCGCAACAGAGTGCCGAGTTCCACCTCATTTTGCTTTTCAGCCGGTAGGGCGAGGAAGGCCGCTAGGTCATTGCCGATGAGGTCGGCGCGCCACATGTCGTAGATCAGGCGAACCGATTCGCGGTCGGCCAGGGGCGCGTTGGGCCAGTTGATGACTTCATCGTCAGCGCGACGTTCGCGCACGTCAGTCAGGGCACCAAGGGCGTGGCGGAGGCCGCGGAAGGCTTCAGCGCGGGCACCGTGGAAAATCACCAGGACATCGCGCTTGGGGCCAATCTCCTTGAGTTGCCGCGTGATTTCCAGCAGCAGGGCTGCGTTCCAGGCCCGCGTGGCAGCGGGGTCGAGACCACGGATGAGGCCGCCGCTCTCATAGCCGGCTGCCAACACCACGGTTTCGGGCATGGTACCACCACTCTGGCCCGGAATGTGGGCCAGCAGGCTTTCGGCCTGGCGCTCTTCAAATCGGACCAAGCTCGAGAGGGTGACCTCGGTGCCATTGAGGCTGGACGGTACGGCGCCGACGAATCGGGGCAGGTCGACACTCGCTTCAAGGTATTGCTGGGCCAACTGAATGGCGTCGATGGTTTCCGGATTGCGGAAGATGACCGCCCGGGCGCCGAGGGCCGCCATGCGCGTCCAGGCGTCGTCGCTGTTGCCAGGCAGGGCTACGATAGAGCCCTTGATCGCGCCTTCGTTTTCGATCTTGGTGACATCGTCGATGACCAGCAGGGGGCCGGTGATCGGCGTATTGCCGGTGGTGGGCAAGGCGGCCAAGTTGGGCACGTGCGGAATGAGGGTAATCGGACCACGCGTGGTAGTGAGTGTGGCCTCGTACACGATGGGCACACTGACGGTGGCCCGAACGCGTTGTACGGAGTCAAAGCCCATGCCCTCGAGTTGGGTCACGAGGTAGTCGGCGGCCGCCTTGGCGCCATCGCTACCGGGGCTTCGGTCGCCGATAGCGGTCAGCGCCTTGGCGTGAGCGGATACCCGTGCTGGGTCCGGCGTCACCGCATCAGCGGCGGCGAGGGAGCCAACGAGCAGAACGAGCAGGGCTAGTGGGAACAGTCTCATCACTGACATCAGGTTTCCAGACGCATAGCTTCGATGGGGTGCATGCGGGCGGCCTTCCAGGCCGGCAGCAGAGCACCGAAGACGGTCAACAGAATGCCGCAAGCAAGTGCGGCGAAGGAAGCCACCAACAGCGCGTTACCGGGGAAAGCTCCCCAGAAAGTGCTGCCGTAGCGAAGGCTGCTTTGCAGCAGCACGATCAGCACGCCGAGGATGGCGCCGAGGAAAGCGCCAACCAGGCCAACCGAACCAGATTCGATCAGGAACGCCTTGAGGATGAAGTTGTCCATAGCACCGAGGCACTTCATGGTGGCGATTTCGCGGAAGCGTTCGGTCACCGCCATCATCATCGAGTTGACGATGCCGACGATGCACACCATCAGCGACAAGACCAACAGCCAGAAGGTTCGGCTACCAGCATCCTCAGGATCAAATCCTGCGTTTTTGAAAGTTTCAGCGAGGGTGTCGAGACGCGAGCGTTCGGTGAGTTCGCCACCGAGAGCGGCGATCTCCTCAGAACTCAACTCGGTTTCCAAGGCCAGCTGGGTCAAACGAGCCTTGGCTTCGTCAGACTTCATGCGGCGCGATATACGTTGGGCCTGTTGCTCCGGGTCGGTCACCTTGGCGATGTCGGGGTCTTGCAGCAGGGCTGCCTCGAGTGGCGATAGGTCGCCGGCGGTCAGCATGGCTTGTTCGAGCTCAGCGATTTCACCGGAGTTCATAAAGCCGACTTCTGCAGCGAAGCCTCCTGCGCGTTCGGCCAGGGTGCCGTCACGCAATTGCTCCAAGGTCAGCGGGGTGAGCACAATCGTGACCTTGTTGATGCTATCGAGCACGCCGCGGGCGCGGTCGCGTAGCGAGCGGATGTCGAGTTGATCGCGAATCGCTTGATAGCGAGCGTCATCAACCTGACCCAGAGCCTGCTCAAGCGGCAGGCCAACGGTACCAACGGCATCAAGGCTGAGCTGGCCATCACGGATCGTTTCCATGACCGCAAGCGTGCCGCCAGTCTTGGCGACTAGGGCGAGGCGAGCCTTCTCAGCTTGGCGGAGGGCCGCCGCTGCATCGCGCAGGGTGCTAATGCGGCTGGCGAGATCGTGAACCGTCTGAGCCTCGAATGGCAGGCGCACGCCACGGAAGGTTTCCACCTTGCCGAGGAAGCGGTCAACCGCGCCTGGTTGGTCGAGGTTGAGCAGCCAGGTATGGAGTTCGCTGTTTTCAAGGGCCTTGAAGCGGTTGGTGGCTTTCAGGTCTTCAATCCAGCGCACCAACACCATGCCGCGTTCAGCGTCAGCCGCCTCGTAGGGAGGAACGGTGACGCCGTAGCTGGCGGCCCAGTCACGGATGCCGTTATCGGTGGCCAGCAAGTCGATCAAGACCAGCGGTTGGCGCGGTTGGCTGAGCAACTCGTAGATGCTGCCAACATCGGCATTGGCGCGGTTATCAGCGCTGTAGCTCTTGTAGACAGATCGGTCGGCGATGTCGCCACCGATAACAACGAGTAAGAAGGCTACGGCCAGCACCACCGATGACACCGTCACCAGGCTTCTGGACATGCGCACTTTGATCGAGCTCCAGGCAACCTGCGCAGCAATGCGCAGCGGCAGCCTTGGAACATCTCCGACCAGCTTTTCCGCACTCATGCGGTCTCCTCTTCACGAACCTCAAGTGTGATCAATTTACGTCGCAGCAGGTTCTGCAGAAACACCGTGAGCGCCGCTTCGGCTTCACGGTGGGTAAGTTTCAGATGCTGGGCGATGTTGTCGGCCAGCGTGTGCATGGTGCGACCGTCGAGACGGTCGACCACAAAGGCACCGATGTCGTCGAGTTCGACCACCGAGCGATCAGCCAGATTCATCCAGCCGGCCATGCGCCTACGGAAGAAGCCGCGCTTGAACACGGGGCCGCGCAGGCGCAGGCCATCGCCTTCTTGTTCAACGACCACTTCTTCATGCAGGCGGGGCACAGCACGAGCGATCTGTTTCGCGAGGTCGGCACGATTCATCATGCTGCGTCGTGCCCCGTGATCAGCGGGTGGTGCATGGGCGGATGGTAGGCGGTCAGCGGCTCGATGGCGGTGCCGATGCCTTTCCATTCTTGGATCACCAAGCGGTCGGTTTCGGCTTCGATCCACGCGTCCAGATAGCGCGCGTCTTTCTTGCCGCGCCAGCGCTTGAGCCAGTTGTCAGGCGGCACGCTGCATACGCCGCGCCACACGCCATCGGCGTCAACGCGGTGCGACAGTAGGGCCTCGCCTTTGCCAAGGCGTTCGCTGACCCAGGTGGTGAAGTCTTGCCCGGCGAGCATGCGCTCGGCGCAGGCGTAGCGACGCATGACCAAGGCTTGATCGTGGCGATGCAGCTTGCCGGTGCCACGGAACCACACGCCGCGCACGAGGCCGGTAAACTGCTGGATGCCTTGCAGGCGCCAAGCCGGGGCAAGGTCGGCCTTGAGGCCGTGCAAGCGCCACGGGATGGTTTCGTCGGCGTGATAAACGCGCGTATTGCGGATGACGTCACGCAGTTGATCGCTGCTACCAGGGCTGAGTTGGCGCAAGATCAAGGTGACAGGCTCGTCCGGATCGGGCCGAAAGATAGCGGCCGAGAATTGCCCTTGGTCGCAACTGTAACGCGCCAACACACCGGCCGGCGCAACGGCTTCGGTGCCTTCACAGGCGGCACCGGCATCGCGCACCATGCGCTTGGTGATGCCGCGGATGGTTTTATTGAAGTCAGGACTGCGCTCGCGGCGGTTCCACGTCAGATTCAACAAGGGCGTGCGCCGGTGGACC
>JAQIBG010000314.1 GCA_027859175.1 Planctomycetota bacterium
GCGCTGCACCTGGTGCGCAATGCCGACCGTGCTCTGTTCCTAAGTCACTGAATCTCATCGGAGCCTGACTGTGCCCGCAAGCCTGTTGCTGGCAGCGATCGCGCTGCCGCTGTGCGTAGCCCCTGCGCTACCCGCCCTGACCCGCCGTTTCGGCTGGCGCACATCTTGGCTCGCGGCCCTGGTCGCCGGGCTGAGTGCAGCGTTCACCATGGCCGCGGGGCTTGGCGCCGACTGGTCTTACCAATGGCTGCCGAGCCTTGGTCCAGCACTGGCGCTGAGCCTCGACGGCTTCGGGCTGTTGATGTCAGCGTTGATCGGTGGCATCGGCGCCGCCATCCTGATTTACGCCGGTGGCTATTCACGCCACGACCCCCATCTCGGGCGCCTGCTCGCGTGGCTGGTGGTTTTTGTGGCCGCCATGCAGGCCTTGGTGCTGGCCGACGACCTGCTGCTGCTGTTCGCGGCCTGGGAGGTTACCAGCTTCGCATCGTTTATGTTGGTTGGCCATAGCACCCACCTCGCCGAGGCTCGTGCCGCGGCACGCCGCGCACTGCTAGTGACCGCTGGCGGCGGCCTGTGCCTACTTGGCGGCGTGGTACTACTCGCTGACGCGGCTGGCACCTGGCGGCTGTCCGAATTGGCAGTGATGACCGATCACAGCTTGTATCCAGCCATAGCCATTCTGTTTATTGTCGCCGCTGCCACCAAGAGCGCACAGTTTCCGTTCCACTTCTGGCTGCCGGGCGCCATGTGCGCCCCAACCCCAGTCAGCGCCTACCTGCATTCGGCGACTATGGTGAAAGCCGGCATCGTGCTGCTGGTACGGATGCAACCGAGCCTATCCGGCAGCGCATGGTGGGAATTGCCACTGCTCATAGCCGGCGGCCTGACCATCGTGGTCGCCGCGTGGCGCTGCGCCGTAGCGGTTGACCTGAAGGCCCTTCTGGCCGGCACCACCCTCATTGCGCTGGGTTGCATGACCGTGCTGGCGGGCATCGCCACGCCGTCTGCAATGGCCGCCCTGGTGGTGTTCCTGCTCGCCCACGCACTTTACAAGGCCGCTGCGTTTATGCTGGCAGGCGCGATTGACCACGGTGCCGGCACCCGCGACCTGCGGGTGCTTGCTGGCCTACGCCGCGCGATGCCCTGGTCAGCTGGCCTTGCCGGCGTGATAGGCCTATCGTTGCTCGGATTGGCGCCGAGCGCGTCCTTTGTCGCCAAGGAATTACTGCTCGCGGTCGCCATCGAAAGTGGCCCGCTGGTGGTCATCCTGTTTGGACTGGCCGCAATAAGCTTCGCCTTCGCCGCCGTGCGCGTGTGCTGGGCGCCGTTCGCCGGTCGCCCCAGTTCGCGCGCTGAGCACGCGCACGAGGTCGACCGCGCCAGCCTGATTGCCATCGCCATGGTTGCGATCCCGGCCTTGGCATTGGGTCCACTCCTTGCCGCGGCGCATGCTGTGCTGGAACCAGCCGTTGCCGCTGCCGGTGGCACCATCACCGCCTACCAACTCGGCCTGTGGCACGGCGTGAGCGCGCCCTTGGTCATCGGCCTGTTTGCCATCACCAGCGGCCTGATCGCAGGCCTGCTCCTGCATCGTCGCTTACGCGCCTGGCTGCGCACACCACGCTGGTGGGATGCCGCCGCCTGGCATGACGCCCTGTGGGTGCACCTGGTTGCGCTCGCCAAGCGGCTCACCGAGACCATGGCCGCCGGTGGCCCACGCGCCGCAGCCGCACTATGCCTGGCCGTCACTGCCTTGTTGGTCTTGGGCGTCATCGTCACCGATCCCGAACGCCTACCCTTGCCCGCCTGGAATGCCGATGCATCGCCACTCGATCTGGCCGCCTTGGCCTTGACCCTCCTCGGCGCCGGTGGCTGCATTGCAGCTCGCTCGCGCATGGCTGCGGTATGCGCGCTCGGCGCGGTCGGCACCGGCGTGACCCTGATATTCCTGGCCCATTCTGCGCCCGACCTGGCGGTAACCCAGTTCTTGGTCGAAGTCCTCACCGTGCTGCTGGTCATGCTGGCATTCCGGCGCCTAAGCGACGGCATTTCTGACAGTGGCAGCAAACTGATCCGGGCCGGCGTTGCGCTCAGCATCGGTGCCACGGTGTTCGTGTTGGTGCTGGTGGCCCAGGGCACCCAGTTGGGTCAACCGGTGGGTGCTTGGCACGCCGCTGCCGCGATCCCCGAGGGGCATGGCCGCAACGTTGTGAATGTGATCCTGGTCGACTTCCGCGCCTTCGACACCCTGGGTGAAATCGCGGTCCTCGCGATCGCCGCGATTGGCGCCGGCGTACTGCTGGCCCGTCACCGCAAGCTGGAGCCCGCGACATGATTCGCTCACCAATCATCAGCACCACACTGTCGTGGCTGTCGCCCGTTCTGATTACCGTTGCCTTGTTCCTGCTCCTGCGCGGACATCACGAACCCGGTGGCGGCTTTGCCGGCGGCCTGATCGCAGGGCTTGTGGTCATCCTTGAGGGCAGCACCCGTGGCGTCGCCCGCGCGCGGCAAATATTGCGCCTGCCGCCCCGGCTATGGATGGCGCTGGGACTTGGCGCCGCCCTCGCCAGCGGTCTCCCTGGCCTGCTCTCTGGCCAAGCCTTCATGACCGCAGCTTGGTTCAGTATCGGCACGCTCAAGCTCGGCACCCCGCTGCTATTCGACCTCGGCGTATTCGCCTTGGTTACCGGCGTAACCGCTAGTCTGGCGCTACCGTTGATGGAAGACGAGCCATGATGGCCGTGCTGATTTCGCTGACCGCTGGTGCCCTGGTGGCTGCTGCTGCCTACCTGCTGACTGGTCGCCGCCTGCTGCACCTGATCCTGGGTGCGGCCCTGTTGACGCATGGTGTCAACCTGGCCGTATTTGCGTCTGGCAGTATTCATCCCGATGGCGTGCCGATCGCACCCGCCGGCGCCACCAGCATGCCCACCGGCATCGCCGACCCGCTGCCACAGGCCCTGGTGCTCACCGCCATCGTCATCGGCTTTGGCGTCCTCGCGTTTTTGTTGGCCTTGAGCTACCGCGTGCAGCGCTCGGCCAACAGCGATGACATCGATATAATTGCCAAGCAAGGAAACCACGCATGAATGCCTTGGTGGTCAGCCCCATCTTGCTCCCGCTACTGGGCGCAGTTTTGGCACTGGCGTGGCGCAATAGCCCTGCCAGTCAGGCCCGCATCGCGCTGTGGACCAGCGCTGGCGTAATCGTTATTGGCATCAGCCTGTTGGCGGCACTCGGCGGTCACGGTCTCGCCATAACCCAACTTGGTGGGTGGCCGGTGCCCGCCGGCATTGCCCTGGTGAGCGACGGTCTCAGCGCCGCCCTGGTGACCATTGCCGGTCTCATGATATTCACAGCGGTGGCGTACCGCCGTTTGAGCCTGCGCGAGAGCGACCCCGGCCACTGTTTTCACCCGCTCCTGCTTGCCCTGCTGGGCGGCGTGTGTGGCGCCTTCTTAACCGCCGACCTGTTCAACCTGTTCGTCTGGTTTGAGGTGATCTTGATCAGCAGCTTCGCGCTGCTGGCGATGGAAGGCCGCAGCCAACAGATTCGCGCCAGCGTCAGCTATGTGCTGCTGAACCTGATCGCATCGGCGTTGTTTCTGATCGGTCTCGGCTTGGTGTACGGCAAGGCTGGCACCTTGGCGATGGCCGATGTCGGCCTCATATACCAGCAAGCCAGCGCCGCCGGCAACGGGGGCAGCTTAGACTTGGCCTTCGCCCTGCTGCTCGTGGCGTTTGCAATCAAAGCCGGCGCGTTCCCCTTGTACGCTTGGCTACCGGCCAGTTACCACACGCCGTCGCACGCGGTGTCGGCGGTATTTGCTGGACTGCTAACCAAGGTTGGCGTCTACGCCCTGATCCGCCTAACCACCCAGGTTGCGCCCGGTGCCGACTGGATCCGTGAGGTTTTGGTGGTGATCGGCATGCTCACCATGCTGATGGGTGTGCTCGGCGCTGCGTGCCAGAGCGAAGTCCGCCGTATCTTGAGCTATCACATCATCAGCCAGATCGGCTACCTGATTGCCGGCATCGCTATCGGCGGGCCGACGGCTATTGCCGCTGTGGTGTTCTACCTGATCCACCACATCGTCGTCAAAACTAACCTGTTCTTGGTCGGCGGGATCATCGACCGCCACCGTGGCGCCACTCTGTCGCGCGCGGCTGGCTTGGCGAGTTGGACGCTCCTAACAATTGCGTTCCTGGTCCCTGCCTTGTCGCTGGCGGGGATTCCACCCTTGAGCGGCTTTGCTGCCAAGCTGGGCATCATTCACGCTGCCGCTGGCGCCGAGCGCTATGGCATTGTGGCCGTCGCGCTGATCACCGGCCTCCTGACGCTGTACTCGATGATTAAAATATATATCGCTGCATTTTGGACCCCGCCTGAGCGCGTGGTTCGACATCGCTTTGGCTTGATCCGTACGAGCCCGATGCTCGGCCTAGCCGCCCTGACGGTGGTCATGGGGCTTGCCGCCGGACCCGTCGCCAACTGGAGCCAGAGCGTTGGCACGCTCATCCACAATGTCGACGCCTACCGGCGTCTCGCGCAGGTCGAGACCCAGATTGCCGAGCCCACACCACCCCACGATGCCCTGGTCAGGAGCCAACCGTGACGCTCTCAAGTCGATTCATCATCATCACCCTTGGCTGGTGTCTGATCAGCGGCGGCTTCGACCTAGCCTCACTCCTGGCCGGAGCCGTAATTGCTCTCGTCGTGCAACTCATGCTGTTCGGATGGTCACGAGACTTGTTTCGGCGGATACGGTCGGGGGTCCACCTGGTCGGGATTGTAGCCTGGGACTTGGTGGCCTCGAGCTGCCGCATCGCAATCGATGTATTGCGACCGCAGCCACGCCTGAGCCCGCGCTTGGTGACCCTAGAAACCGACCTGCGTGGGCCCGGGGTGATCTCGGTATTTGCCAATGCAATCAGCCTGACACCGGGCTCCTTGACCCTCGAGGCAGACGCCGAGCACGGCCACTTGTTGGTGCATCTATGCTATGGCGATGAGGCCGAGGTCTGGGTCAACAACCTACGCCGTGGCGTGGGCCGTGACCTGGCACTGAGCCTTGCCAACAATCCCCGCGGGCAACGACCCAGCGGCATGGTGGAGGTAATTTCATGACTCTGCTATTCACCGGCGCGTGGCTCGTGGTTGCCGCTGCTATTGCCGTGGCGATGGCGCTGACCACCGTTCGCGTGTTACGCGGGCCCACCTCGGCCGACCGCATCGTCTGTCTCGACCTGCTAGCCGTGTTGCTGGTTGGCAGTCTGGCGGTGGTGTCGCATCTCACCGGACAGACCGTGCTGCTCGACGTGGCCCTGGTTATTACGGCGAGCGCCTTTGCCGGCACCCTGGCGATGGCCGCGCGGATCGCCGACGACGGGAGGGATCAGGCATGACGAGTCAAATCCTTGCCCTAATCGCAGCCTGCATCGGCGCCTTTTTTATGTTGGTAGCCGCGATCGGCGTGCTGCGAATGCGCGACGTGTACATGCGCCTGCACTGCACCACCAAGGCCGCCACGCTCGGCATCGTGTTCTTGCTGGCAGCCGCCGCGATACCCAGTGGCGACATTGGTGTATGGCTGCGATGTGCCGCGGCTTCGATCTTTAGCATCGTCACGGCACCCGTGGTAGCGCACGCGGTGGGAGCGGCCGCCATTCGCTCTGGCCTGCAGCCGATCGTACACGATTCGGAAAAACGGCACTCACGAATAGAAACTACTGTTTTGCCATCAGCGCGAAACACGGCACAAAGTGGGGTATTCGCCGCCCGTACCGCGGCCCATGGAGAAACATCATGAAGATCACCGTCAAGCTTTCGCGCATCGCCTCACCTCGTCGCCTAGCGCACCGCGCCCGGTCGATCATGCGTCGCGCGATGCGCGGCCTCGGCAACTCGGTGCGCCATGTCTCACTCGACCTCAAGGCCGATCGCACCCGCGCCACGCAACACATGGCCCGCTTGGTCATTGAAGATGAGAGCGGCCGTCAAGTGGTGCAAGTTGCCCACGGCTCTGCTCTCGGCGCGGTGCAACTCGCCGTGTCGCATGCCACCACCACACTGAAACCAAGGAACGCAGCATGATCGCCCATCGCCATGACACGGCTCTCGATCACGACGGCATCGCCGCCACCATCGACAGCTTTGCCACAGCCCTCGCCAGCGGATCGCTAGAACAGACCATGTACCACTTCGATCAGCACGCGATTCTGATTCCGCATGATCACGCGCTGCCGCAAGAAGGCAGCGGTGCGGTGCGCAGCTACTACCGACGCCGACTCGGGAGCGTTCGCGATGCCCGCATCGAGATCGAAACCGTTGAAGCCGGCCATAATAATGACCAGGCTCGCGTCAGGATTGTGCTCCACCTAGGTGCGCGCAGCCTACCGGGCCTCGTTGCCCTGCAGCGCCGAAACCATCGCTGGCTAATTTCGCACTTTATGGTCACGCCAGCGCAGCCACAGGCAGCCTGAGCAATGCTGCGCACGGGATCCAGCCGCCTCGTGATAGCGGATGCCGTGCGCACGACCGAGCTCGGACCTAGCCGATGGGTACCGCCGCTCGCGTTGCTGCTACGTCGCGGCCCAATTGCTCAACCAGGGCATCAAGCCCCGGGAAGCGCCGCTCGCCGCGTAGCTGTAACAAAAAATCAAGGCTGATGTCGGCACCGTAGCAGTCTTGATGAAAATCCAAAAGGTGGGCTTCAACCGTCAATGGGCGCCGGTCGCCGATGGTCGGCAGGTAGCCAATATTGACCGCAGCAGCATACGGACCGGCGCCATCAACGTGGGCTCGGCACGCATACACCCCGGCACCAGGCGGCTGGTTGCGAAAACCGGCGCAGTTGGCCGTGGGAAACCCAATACGATGCCCCCGCCCATCGCCGCGCACCACCTCGGCCTGCAAGCGGTGCGGACGGCCCAGTAAAGACCGAACCAAGGCGACATCACCCTGAGCAAGGGCCCCACGCACCAAGGTCGACGACACCACCTCCGTGCCATGCCGTACCGCTGGCACCACTTCGTGATACCAACCACGCTCGGCGCACAGCTGTGCGAGCAGGGCCACGTCACCACGGCGATCGCGCCCAAACCGGAAGTCGGCACCAGTCACCACGCCAGCAATCGACAGGCGCTCGGCCAGCAGATCGAGGAAGGCCTCCGGCTCCAGGTCGCGCACCAGCGAGAAGGGCATTTCAACCCCCTCTACGGTGCGCATCGTGTCGCCCCAGTCGGTCAAAACGCGGCCGCGATCAGCTGGCGCCATGATCGGCAGGCGCTGTTCCCAGCCCAAGACTTCCGCCATGCCACTAAAACCGATCAACACGGGCTCGCCACGCACCGCTGCCGCTGCCATCAAAGCGCGGTGGCCACGGTGGAGCGCGTCAAACTTGCCGATAGCTGCGATACGAGGTGGCGCCATGGGCGGCTACTGTCAAGGCTCGCAGCGCCGAGACAAGCCCAGTCACCACAAGGCGCTACGCTCGTGCGAGAACCGATGACGCGCCGAGCCTTGCAATCCTCGGCCTGGCTAGGTACAGTTGGGCAGTTCGGGGAAGTCTTATGACAACGAAACTTACAGCGAAACCACAGCGAAACGGGGGCTTCACCTTGATCGAGCTCCTGGTGGTGATCTCGATTATTGCGATCTTGGCCGCCCTGCTGTTACCGGCCATCAACATGGCCCGTGGCGCGGCTATCAAACTGACCTGCAGCAACAATCTGCGCCAGATTGCCCTAGCCGGCTTTACCTACAGCGACGACCACGATGGTTTCATCGTCCACCCGCACACCGCTTCAGACGGCATCGCCTGGGACCAGCGCCTGTGTGACGGCTACCTGGAGGTGAGCAAGGGCGTGGCCGACATGTTTTGGTGCCCCACCAACCCCAGCGCGCGCTATTCGAATCGCACCGTCAATGGCATGCAACTGCGCGGCCGGCGCAGCTACTCGCTGGTTGGCAGCAGCTCCAGTTGGGGCAGCGGCGCGCGCGCCAGCCGCAGCGCGGTTTGGTTATACTGGCACGACATGAGTGACTCTGGCTCGAAACCGATGGGCGTGATCCAGGCCTCGAGCACCACGGCCTTCATCGCCGAGTTCCACGACCTACACCCCATCGTCAAAGACCGCAACAACCGCTTCATGGACTGGCCCGGCGTCGTCCTCGGTCAGCCCGCTCACATGCTTGGCCGTCATCAAGGCCGTGACACCATCGCCTTCTACGATGGCCACATGGAAAGCCTCAAGCCCGACGACCCGGTGCTCTACGGCACCGGCAGCCCCACCAATCCACGCGGCGCGTGGTCGTTAGATCCGTCGGATTGATCGTGACCAAACACCTCGCCTGGCTTCTCCCGATTATTGCCGTGGTGCTGTGGTTCACGGTACTACGCGGCAGCATGCCCGACATCGAAGGGACGTGGTACGGCGAACCCAATCCTCAGGGCAATCGCGTGGTGCTCCACTTTGATGGCAGCACCGCTCGGATTGAACGCGGCGATCAGGTTACCGAAACCGCGTATGCGCTGAACCGCGCCGACCCGTCCTTGGTGGTCCTGCAATGGGCGCCGAGCGGCGGTGAACCCTTCGGCGTCGCCGTGCGCCTCAATGGCACCGGCGCGCAGCAACAATTAATTATTTCCGGAACCAGCGCCGCGGTCTATTCGCGACAGCCCTGACGCCTGGCTTGGGCGCGCCGCGTTTTCTTAATGCGCAGCGCGATCATGGGCTACTCGTCGTACCAGCGCACACCACCAACCGCAGCCACCGAGGTCTTCCACTCACCAATAGTGAGCAGGTAGCGCGCGGTTTCGAACTCGCGTTCCATCAGGGCATCGGCCAAGGCCGCGCCGAGAATCGGATCGGGGGCAAGTTTGCGTCCCAACTGACCAGCACGGCGCCGTAACTGGCCCTCGTTGCGCTCGTAACTCGACACCGTGGTCCGCAGGCCCATCTCACCTTGGTTATTGGCCGGATCCTGGACCCATGCCAGGGCCGCCTGCCAATCCTCAAGACTGGTGATGTAGCGCTCCAGCGCCGCCAAGTGATAGCTGCGATTGCGCAGACGGTTGCCGTCCTTCTCGATGCCCAAAGCCACCAAGCGCCGCACATAGCTGGCCACGCGTAGGTCTTGCTTGGCACCCAGCGACAGCGCAGCCCGGTACAACATGCCCGACAGTTGGAAATTCGACAGCGATGCTACCACGCGCAGATCGCCGCTGGATTCGGGTAGGGGCTCGTCGGTTTCGAGCACAAGGGTGGTGCCATCCACTGCCACCACCTGGGCCCGCGCGACCACGGTTCCATCACGCTGAACCAAGAACGGCTCGCCGAGGCGCGTTTCGCCTTCTTCGAGCTCAGCGCTCAAGCGCGTAGACAGCTCACCATGCTCGCTTACCTGGGCCTGGCCATGCGCCACCGGAGCCACGGCGTCGGCATGACGACGCAGCAAGGGGTTAATCAGCCCGGTCCAATCGTGGCCCTCAACCCGCTCCATGAACAACTCGCCTTTGTGGTGGAA
This sequence comes from Planctomycetota bacterium, assembly GCA_027859175.1. GTDB lineage: Bacteria > Planctomycetota > UBA11346 > UBA11346 > UBA11346 > GH22. The sequence continues at coordinate 9,535 of JAQIBG010000314.1, forward strand.
CATCCAAGCGTGGAAACGCAGCAAGCGCACGCTGCGCGGGTTGCGCAATGAGCCACGGTTGATCGCATCCATCCCAACCAAGAACCAACCCCAACGCTCTTCGGGGCCCACTTCCACCGCAATATTGTAAGCCATGTCGTGGGCCATGAATTCCCACACCTGCTCGTAGCGCGGTTGCACCTTGGAGATCAGGTTGAACAGAGCCACGCTCTCGTAGAAGCGGCCGTTCTCCTTGGCGCCGGTGGCACGCAGCCACAGCAGGTCGGTCACCAAGCCGCGCAGGCCGCCCAGCATCAAGGTGCCGGCAAACTCGCCCGGCTCCATCTCCACAAACACTTCGCCCAGATTCTCATCGCTGGCGAAAAATTCTTTATGCGTGGCAGCCGGGCGCATCGGCCACGCCACCATCGCCACCACCTGAGCCGCAAGCAAACAGCCCAGGCACACCAACACATAACGCAGAGACCCGGTCTTCACAGTTCGGCCCTCCGCAGCAAAAGCCAGCCGCCACCGAGGAACAACAGCGTGTAGATGCCGAAGTAGCCCCAGGCATCGGCCACCGTCCACCAACTCACATACTGGCTTGAGGCCAGCGAGGCCTCAACGCCGTAGCGGCCAAAGTCAGGCAACGCGATCAACAGCAACTCGATCAAGCGCTCGGTGCTACGCGAGAAGTCTTCCCACTGCATGCCCTCTTCGATGAAACGCAGGGCGTGGCCACCAAAGAACAGCGTCAGCCCAGCCAACAGCGCGGTGCCAATGCGGGCAACGCACACCACCAGCAGAGTACAGCCGGCCAACATGCTCGCCTGAGCCAAGGCCACCAAACCAGCGCGCAGCAGGTTGGCGACAAAACTGCCGCCAGCCACGCCGATGAACACACTGTCGCGATCAATCCGCAGACGGCCATCCGGCGAAATGCGATTTAACTGCAGGAGTACGTCGCCACTGGCACCGATCGCCGCTGCCGGCAAAACGAAACGCGCGTAGTCTTGGCTCAGGTCGGTACGCCCATGCTCGCGCGAGCGCAGATACACCTGCGACGCCGAACTGGCGTTCTCGCCCCACTGGTCTTCTCCGTACGGGCTGTCTGCATGCAGCGGCAACAGCAGCGCTGAGCCACCATCGCCGGGTTCAGCGGACAGCGACACCGTGGCCTGCTGAACCGGATTGCCGAGGCTGTAACCACCCACTTCGATCCGCACCAACACATCCAAGTCACGACCAGCAGGCAAGTCGGCAAAGCGCAGGCGCATGCCCTCGCCCTGACCACGCTGGGGATTGCCCGCCAGCAACACGGCCTGCTCGGCCGAAGACACCGCCACCGCCTTGCCGTTTTCAATTCGCCACTGCTCAACCGGCGACGCAACTTCAAGCGGCGCCGGTAAGCGGCCCAGCTGCATCCAGGTAGAGCCGGCGCCAATCAGCGACAACACCACCACGCAGAACAACAAGGCAATAACCACGCCCAGCCAGCGGCCGCCCAAATAGGCAGCGTACGACAGGGGTTTGGCGAACAGCATAAAGCCGGTGCGGCCTTCGATATCGCGCCGCACCGCGGCGGCACCCACCAGGGCACCGAGCAAGGTAATGACAAAGCCAATAGTGCCGGTCAACGCCGCCACCGAGAGTTTGAGCCGCGCCTGCTCATCAACCGCGCTCATCTGCGGCACCACCGCCATCAGCACCAAGCCAGCCACGGCCAGCAACAACCACAGGCGTTGCCGTTGCGCCTCGCGCACCGTCAAGCCGGCCACTGCAATTACGCCGCCAACAAAGTCTCTCACGCTTGCGGATCCTCGCCCTCAGACGCCGCGGCTTCGGCCGCCTGTGCCAAGCGCTGCACCGCGCCACTATCATCACTGCTTGCCGCCGGTGCCTCAGCAGCCTGAGACACAATGCGGCGGAAATGCGCTTCAAGACGCTCACGCGGATGCTCAACCGACTGCAGGCTACTGCCCGCCGCACTGCGCACGGCGGCGAGCACGGCCTCGTCTGGATGGTCGAGCTCAACCACGGTGCGGTCGGTAGCGGTCAGCAGTTCTTCAACGCGACCGAGTTCTCGCAGGTGGCCTTGATGCAAGATCGCCAAGCGGTCGCACACATCCTCAACGTCGGCCAACAAATGGCTGCACAGCAGCACCGTTTTGCCCTGCTGTTTGAGGCGGATGATCAGGTCTTTGACTTCGGCGGTGCCGATCGGGTCCAAGCCCGAGGTCGGCTCGTCGAGAATCACCAGGTCGGGATTGTTGATCAGGGCCTGAGCCAGGCCGAGACGCCGCGCCATGCCCTTGGAGTACTCGCCCAGCCGGCGCTTACGCGCATGGCCGAGGCCAACCATGTCGATCAGCTCGTCGATGCGCTTATTCAGCTCGCTACGGCCCAACGAGAACAAGCTGCCATAGAAGCGCAGGGTCTCTTCGGCATTGAGGAACTTGTAGAGGTAGGTTTCCTCGGGCAGGTAGCCGAGGCGATGCTTGGCTTGGTTGTCGCCTGGGTCGCTGCCAAACACAAAGGCATCGCCCTTGGTGGCACGCAACAAGCCGAGCAAGAGCTTGATGGTGGTGGTCTTGCCGGAGCCGTTCGGCCCCAGGAGCCCAAACACCTCACCGCTTGGAATCTCGAGATCCAAGCCGTGCAGCGCCGTAACTCGGGGCCGCCCCCAGAAATCGGTGTAGGTCTTGCCAAGCCCGACCGTTCGGATGACCGCTGTGTCCGCCATGGAGCGTGTTATGCAGCGCCCCAGCGCATCGGCAAGGCGCAGACGAAATCCCCGGCCACGGGTTGTGCCACGCCCAATGCCACGCTAGCGTAGGGCGACATGCTCACCAAACGTGCCCACGTGCTGTTGATCGGCCAAGATGAGATGGAGACGGCCGAGTTCAAAGCCGCCGTCCCCGAGCGGATGGTGTTCGAAGCGCCAGTGTTTGACGGCCTGTTGGTGGAGACCCGGGTTGACGAAGTGGTGTTCTCGCAGCGTTGGGAGGTGCCGTTTGAGGGCTTCCGCTACGATATGTGCATCTGCTCGGTGCGCGCCGGCGGCGCCCCCCTGCTCATGGCGCGCTCGGGCCTGATTCGCGAGATCTCGCGCGGCCTGGTGCTGGTATCCGACGGCCGCAGCGTGATCCCGGCTGATCTGCGGCAAAACGAAGGCAATAGCCGCGTGCTCGCCCGCCCCTTTACCATCTACACCCTCGGTGCCGCGGTTGAAGAATGCCTGTGCACGGCCCTGGCGATTCAGCCCGACGAACTGGCGGAAGACCACCTCGTCAACCTGATGCGCCGGTTGACCATCTTGCGCGCCAAGCGCATCAGCCCCGTGCTCGACCCACAGGGCACCAATGTGGTGCGCTATCCGGTGATCCGCGACGCCCTCGGGCCGCTGGTAGCCGAACGCGAGCTACTCGAGCACCTCACCAGCCTGGGCTTGGTGAGCCGCCGTTTAGATCAGCGTGGCCGGTGCTGCCCGCGCTGCGGCAGCCTGCATCTGATATTCCACGAGGCTTGCACCCAATGCGGCGGGATCGACTACGATCGCCAAACCATTATCCACCACTTCACCTGTGGGCATGCCGATGCGCTGAACTCGTTCCGATCTGAAGGCCAGCTGATCTGCCCCAAGTGCGAACGCGAACTCAAGCGCGTTGGCCAAGACTACGACCGCCTGCCCGAGCAGATGCGCTGTAACAGTTGCCGCGAAGTATTTGAAGAGCCCACGGTGGCGTCCAAATGCATGGGCTGTCATTGGTCGGGCATGCCCACCGATACCGAAGAGCAACTCATCTACGGCTACGAGTTGCTGCCGCAGGCCGACCAAGTGGTCATGGCCGGCCACCTCTCGGCCACCAAGCTGGGCGAGTTGTTCCGCGACCTACAAGGCGGTTTGGTAACCCAGCAGCTGTTTGAGTTTGAACTCGAACGCGAACTGACGCGCTTCCGCCGCTATGACATCGTCACTACCCTCTTGATGGTGCGCATCCTCAATTTACGTGAAGTGCGCGAGCGCGCCCCGCAACGCGCCACCGAATACGCCTTCGACGTGCACACCGCCCTGGCCGACCTGCTACGCAACCTCGACCTCGCCTGCGTGCTCGCGCCAGACACCATGGCGATTCTGCTGCCCGCCACCGATGGCCCCGGCAGCGAAGTGGTGGCCAACCGCGTGCGCGAAGCCGCCGCCACCATGATCGAAGCCGATGATCTCGGCAGCCCCGAACTGGCGATCACCGCCGTGATGTCTGACAGCGCCCTGGTAGACGCCGATGCCTGGCTCGATGCCGGCCTGCGCCAACTGCGCGCGATGGTTTCCTGAGCGACTCAGACATCAAACTGATGCGTCCTTCCCTGCGCCGCACCACAATACAAACAGGTATCGTGGCGCCTATGCAGCGGCCGATTGCAGGCGTTGCAGGTACGTTTGACGCGGCCCATCTTGCCGTCAGCCGCGCCGTCACGTAGGTCGATTTCCTGGGCTTTTTTGGCAATATCTTCATCGCTCAGCCCGGTGTTGTCGCGAATGATCTCCCACTGGGCCTGACACAACAGCGCCAAGGCATCAAGCTTTTGACTCAGACGCACTACCTCATCGGCCACATGCTCGCTGCGGCTTGTCGCGCGCCCGGCCTCACCCGCAATCGTCGCGCCCTGGTACATACTCCAACTAACACTCATGACTCGTCTCCTGGCAGACACGATACACGAGGCCAACCGGCAAGCATGCCAATGTCAGGGGCAGGTCACGCAGGGATGCGCTGGCTATTCGGCCAGCAGCTGCCGCCACGGACCGTCTGCCACGTCAGCAACATCACCAGCCCGGGCCAAATCGAAGTCGGCGAAATCAAAACCCGGCGCAACAGCGCAGCCCACCAGCACCAACTCATTGTCAGCCGGCAGCGCACCAAACCAAGCCCCGGCCGGCACCACCAACTGAGGCCGCGCAGCATCGAGCCGCTCACAGCGCGCCTGACCGGCTTCAATAATATGAATCAGCAAGCCGACGCCGCGGTGATGAAACCACACTTCGTCTGACTGAATCCGGTGCAAAGCCGAACGCTCGCCCGGACCTAACAGATAGAGAATCGCGGTGCCAGCGTTGCGCTGCCCCTGCGGGGTATCCACGGTCTGAACGCTGCGCCAGGTCTCGCGGTACCAACCACCCTCAGGGTGAGCCGCCATCGCAAGGTCGGCGGCGAGCTCGGCTGCCGTCACGCAGCCACAAGCCGCGCACGGCGCCGACGCCAGGCCGCGATCAAGCCCGCAGCACCCAAGGCAATCCCAGCGCGCACAATCCACACACCCACCACCGCCACATCGGCCTCAGCCGGCAAGTCACGAATCAGGTAGGCCACCAAACCAGCGAGGCCCCAGAAGTAGAGGCTGTAGATCGTTACCAGTTGCATCAGGCACTCCCATCAAGCCCAGCCCGCGACCAATCACGAGCCAGTAGGTATCAAGGGGAGTATATCCGACCAGGGCAGACGGGCAATCTTGCGGAGCTTTCGGAGCAAATTGCGTTCCGGGGAGAGTTTACGCCAGGACGCCACGACGCCACGACGCCACGACGCCAAGGGGATTTGGTTTGTGGAGACCAATCCGCAGCGAGCCATGAGGCCGAAAGGGACCACTGGCGGAGCGACGCTGCGCCCGCCCCCTGGGAGTGTCGCTGCCCCCAGCGACACACACCCGACGCGACGATCTCCTCACACCAAACCGCCCCATCACGCATTTACGCTCCCGCCAACCCTTCTCCCCCTGGCGTCGTGGCGCCCTGGCGTCCTGGCGTAAAAACCGGTCCACCCAGCGGCCCCGACCCGTCAGTGGGCGACGAGCCAGTTGGTGCCGACGCCGGATTCGACGGCCAGTGGGGTTTCCATGTGGAGGGCTTCGCGCATGCCGGTTTCAACGAGGTCGCGCATCGTGTCGATCTCGTCGTCGGGGCAGTCGAACACCAGTTCATCGTGGACTTGGAGCAGCATGCGGCTGCGCAGGCCACGCTCGGTGATCGCGGCGTCGATGCCGATCATGGCCAGTTTGATCAGGTCTGCCGCGGTGCCCTGGATCGGCGCGTTCATCGCCACGCGTTCGGCGCCGGCGCGCACCATGCCGTTCGACGAGCCGATATCGCGCAAGTAGCGACGACGACCGGTGAGGGTCTCCACGAAGCCCTGTTCCTTGGCGCCCGCAACCACCGCGTCGAGCCAGATGCGCAACTGCGGGAAGCTTGCGTAATAAGCTTCAATCAATTGCTTGGCGTCACCGCGCGGAATCTGCAAGCGATCGCTGAGACCGAATGCAGAGATGCCGTAAAGAATACCGAAGTTGATGGTTTTGGCGCGGCGGCGCTGTTCGGCGTCCACCTGCTCGGCGCTGTCGAGACCGTTGACCAACACCGCCGTGGCGGTGTGAAAGTCGGTGCCCGAGCGGAACGCCGCGCGCATGTTGGCATCGCCTGACATCTCGGCCGCGATGCGCAGTTCGACCTGCGAATAGTCAGCCGACAGCAACTGCCAGCCCGCCCCGCGCGACACGAATGCCTTGCGGACTTCGCGCCCACGATCACGTCGAATCGGAATGTTCTGCAGGTTCGGATCATTGGACGCCAAGCGCCCGGTCGCCGCCACGGCCTGTTCGTAATGGGTGTGGACTCGGCCATCCTCGGCCACGTAAGCCGGCAGCGCATCAACGTAGGTGCTCTTGAGCTTGGTTAGCGCTCGGTAATCGAGAATAGCCTGCGGCAACTCGTGGCGCGAGGCCAGTCGCTGCAAAACCTGCTCATTGGTTTTATATTGTCCGGTTTTGGTTTTCTTGGCCTTGAGATCGAGCTCGAGCTTATCGAACAAAATCACCCCAAGTTGCTTGGGCGAATTGAGATTGAACTCCTCGCCAGCCAGCTCGGTGATGCGCTCAGACAAGGTCGCGATCCCCAACTCCAACTCATGCGACAGGGCCGCGAGGCCCTCAACATCAACCGTGATGCCCTCGAGCTCCATCCGCACCAGCACCGGCACCAAGGGGCACTCCACTTCGTGGAACACGCGCTCGGCGCCATGCTCGGCCAAGAGCGGACGGAACTCCTCAGCCAACTGGAAAGTAATATCGGCATCCTCGGCCGCATACTCCACCACCTGCTCGATCGGCACCTCGCGCATGGTGCGCTGCTCGGCCTTCTTCTCGCCGATGAGTTCGGTGATCGGAATCGGCTGATAGTTGAGCAATTCAGCGGCCAAAGCATCCATACTGCGTTTGGCGTCGGGCATCACCAGGAAGGCCGCCAACATGGTATCGAACACCGGGCCGCGCAGCGGCGCGCCGTAGCGCTGCAGCATGCAGATGTCGAACTTGGCGTTGTGCGCCACCTTTTCGATGCGCTCATCGGCAAACACCGCAGCAAAGCGTGCAACCAAACTACGCGCCGCCGCCTGGTCAGCCGGCACCGGCACATACCAGGCTTGATGGGCCTCCCAGCAATACGACATGCCAACCAATTCGGCGCTATGCGGATCGGTGCCCACCGTTTCGGTATCAAAACAGAACGACTCTTGGCCGGCCAATGCGGCAACGAGTTGGTCTATCTCAGCATCGCTCTGCACGCAGTGGTAATCGTGGAACACTTTGCTGGCATTGGTGCGTTCGACCGCTGCTTCACCACCACCCAACTCGAAGTCGGCACCCAGCAGCTTTTGGCCAAGCCCGCGGAATTCGAGGTCGTTGAACAGATCAGTCACCAAGCCGCGATCAAAGTCGCGACGCACCAAGGCATCAAGATCGATTTCTAGCGGCACCTTGCGATCGATCGTGACCAGCCATTTGGACATATCGGCCTGCTCACGATTATTGACCAGGTTTTCTTTGCGCTTGCCTTTGATTTCGTCGATGTGCTCGTACACACCTTCCATTGATCCATAATCGGCAATTAGCTTTTGCGCGGTTTTCTGGCCGATACCGGGCACACCCGGGATGTTGTCAGAACTATCGCCCATCATGCCGAGAATGTCGATGACCTGATCGATGCGTTCGATGCCCCAGGCCTCGCATATCTCGGCAACCCCGAGGATCTCGGCATCATCGCCACGTCGCCCCGGCTTGTAGATCCTGCTGTTGGCGCTCACCAACTGCGCGTAGTCCTTATCCGGCGTCACCATCAAACACGGCAGGCTGCGCTCATCGGCCACGCGAGCAATGGTGCCGATAACATCGTCGGCCTCATAGCCGGGCAGACGCAACACCGGGATGTTCAAGGCGGCGCACAGGGTATCGAGATACGGCAAGGCCTGCGATAAGTCTTCAGGCATCGCATCGCGCGTCGCCTTGTAGGCGTCATAGGCCTTATGCCGGAAGGTCGGTTCCTTGGTGTCGAACACCACCGCGATATGGCTCGGGTCACGCTCTTCCAACAGTTTGAGCACCACGTTGATAAACACGAAGGGCGCGGAGGTGTTAACGCCCTTGCTGCTGATACGCGGGTTGCGCATCAGGGCAAAATGGCCGCGATAGGCCAAGGCCATGCCGTCAATCAGGATCAGTTCGTCAGCCATGTCAGTTCTCCAGCGCGGCCAAGGCCGCATGCACCAGTTCAAGCGGATCGGTGTCTACCTGCCGCGTGCCGTTAGCCCAGGTGGGCATCAGCACCGCCGCGCCACCACCAGCAGTGAAGGCGTCGACGTGCTTGGGCGTGTCATCGATCAAGAGGCGGCCGGGGGCCGCGAGCAGATCCTTGCGCGGGGTGATCGCGAAGGAGCGAAAGCGTTTGCCGAAGCGCTGCTGCATCCAGCGGACCTTGCCCGCCGCAGCACCCGGATCGTTGGAAGGCGCGGTGGCGATTACCACCTCGCCGGCGCGGCGCGCAGCGGTCACCAAGTCTTGCGCCCACGGCGTTTCAGGCAGCTCAGCCCAGAACCGCGCCCCGGCCTCATCGATGCGCTGCCACAGTTGCCCAGCGCGCAGACCCAAGGCGGTGGCGATGTCGGTGCCTACGCGCTCCGGCCCGGGCGGCACATCACGGCCAAACAGAGCACACACGCCGGCGTCGAAATCGGTCAAAACACCATCAAGGTCGAGGAGAATCGTGGCCATGGGCGGCAGTGGAGCGGCCCAGCCCGCGATTGCCAGCGCACATATCCGGCTTGATCATATATGATATATGATATGCTCCGGCCATGAGCATCGCCCCCCTCACCGATCTGTCGCGCTGCGCGATCCACACCTTCACCACCAAGCCGCTCAACCTGGCCCAGGCCGTCAGCGCCTATCAGGCCGCCGGGGTCACGGGCATCAGCGTGTGGCGCCAGCATCTCGAGCCCTACGGCTGCACCGAGGCGGCGCGGATCCTGGCCGACGCCGGCATGAGCGTGCCGGCCTATGTGCGCGGCGGCTTTTTCACCGGCTCCGAGTCTGAACGCGGTGCCTCAATCGACGACAACAAGCGCTGCCTCGATGAGGCGGCCGCAATCGGAGCCGATCAGGTGGTGCTGGTGGTTGGCGCCACGCCCGGCATGCCCCTGGCCGATGCCCGCAACCAGGTCACCGACGGCATCGCGGCCTGTCTCGACCACGCGCGCGGCTGCGGGGTCAAACTTGCGATCGAACCCCTGCACCCGATGTACGCCGGCGACAAAAGTTGCGTCAACAGCATGCGCCAGGCCCGTGAAATCTGGCAAGAGTTAGGCGACCCGCTGGTGGGCGTGGCGGTTGACGTCTACCACGTGTGGTTCGACCAAGACCTGGCTGAAGAAATCCGCCTCGCTGGCGCCGACCAGCGCATCTTTGGTTTTCATGTCTGCGACTGGAAGTGCGACACCAACAATCTGCTGCTCGACCGCGGCCTGATGGGCGAGGGCTGCATCGATATCCGCGGCATTCGCCAGCTGGTGGAGAGCGCCGGCTTTGCCGGGTGGATTGAGGTCGAAATTTTCTCGAGCACGCATTGGGCCAAAACCCAAACCGACTGGCTCAGCGAGGTGACGGCGGCGTATCTGGCTGAAGTCTGACGGCTCTCTCGCGCGCCAACTGCGTGAAGTAGGTCTGCAGCACCTGCACCGCCACGCCGGAACAGGCTCGGCCGCCCGACATGCCGGAGGCATGCACGTAGATCGCAAAGGCCACCTTGGGCTCGGTGGCTGGGGCGTAGCCCATCAGCCAGCCATTGTCCGGCGTGAGACCAGCGCGACGGCTATCACGGCTGCCCCACTCCGAGGTGCCGGTTTTGGCCGCCACCTGCACCCCAGCCGCCTCGCCGCGCAACTGCAGCCAGGGCGCGGTGCCACCCGTTTCGGTCACATCAATCATGCCCTGACGCACAACCCGCACTGCTTCCGGGCTGAGATCCAACACTTCCGCCACCGCATTCTCAGCCTGGCCGCGCCACAGATAGGGGCGCAAAATGGTACCGCCATTGGCAACGCAGGCCGCGATCGGCGCGATCTGCAACGGCGAGGCGGTGCAGAACTGCCCAATGCCCAAGCGCCAAGTATCAGCCGGCAACCACACCGGCTCCGTGGGCCGCGTGCGCATGATGGTATCTGGGCTCGGCAGCAAACCAGGCCGCTGCCAGTCAACATCAACCGCATTGCGCGTGCCCAAACCAAAACGCCGCATCCACGCCACCAACTTGTGCGGGCCAAGCCGCTCACCCATGGTCGCAAAGTAGGTGTTCGACGAACGAGTAATCGCTTCGCTCACCGTCCAGTCATGCGGCACCGGCGGATGGTCACCCAAAATGCCGCGCCCACGCCAACGCGCCATGTAGCCCTCGGTGTGCACCACCTCACCCGGCCGCAACACGCCCTCTGCCATCGCCGCGAAGGCCACCAGCGGCTTAACCGTTGATCCCGGTGGCTGTGCAGCCCAGGTGGCATTGTCATGCAAGGGTTGACCTGGGCTCAACTCGGGGTCAATCAATTCGCCATAACGCGTGCGCACCTCGGTCAGGTCAAAGCCAGGGGTTGAGGCCAAAGCCAGAATAGCACCGCTGTGCACATCGATCACGCACATCCCAGCGCGACCTTTGCCAATGGCTTGTGCCGCCATCACCTCATCGCGGTGCCGCGCTGGAATCGTGCCGAGGTCGTCGGCCAATTGCAGCCAACGCGCCAGGGCGTCTTCCACTGCCAACTGCAACTCGAGATCCAGGGTTGTTGCGAGATCGGTGCCGGGCACCGGATCACGCTGCTCATGCTCAATGACCTGCCAGCCGGTTGGCGTGCGCAAACGCACCTGGCGCCCAACCACGCCCTGCAGCAATTCGTCGTAGCGGCCCTCAAGCCCCCGCGTGCCGCTCCACCCCTGCGGATCCAGGCCGAGCGCCAAGGCCGTGCTGCGATCGACCTTGGCCGACAAGCGACCGAGCCAGCCAATCAGATGACTGGCCGACGATGGAAACGGATAATCGCGCCCCATCTTCGACACAATACGCAAGCCGGGCAGGGGCGGCTCGAGATCGGCGAACCCATTTGTCACTGTATCATTTTCTGGAGACTCGGCGCCGGCGCCGGCCAAGTCAACCGCCACCTGCTGCGGCAGATCGGGGATGATCACAATCGGATCGTGCCGCGTGCTGCCGCGCCATTCGCGATCGGCATTGCGCCGCGCGTTGGCCACCGTCGCCTCAATGCTAGACACACTGCCATCTAAACCGGCCGCGCTGAAAATCGCCGCCAGGTTGGTAATCAGGCGCTCAAGGCGCTCGCGATCAAAGGTGATCAGATGAACGCGGTATTTGCGCTCCATCGACGAAATCCGCACCTGCTCGGCGTGGCGTTTGATGATGTAGCCGACCTCGTCTGACTCCATCTGCAGAAACGGCGCCAAACGATGGCATAACAAGGTGAACATCCCGTCGGTATCGGGTGCGTCACCCTGCAATAACAAGATCCGTTCACGGCTCGGCGGCGCACCGATCAAGGGCAACAGCCGTGCCTCCACCGCGTCGGGTAGCAACTGCTCCAAGGCACCGTGGTCAGCCAGCGGTACAAAGTACCAGGGCTCGGGCGCCGAGGGTGCCACCACGCGCTGCAGGGCCGAACGCATACCCGAGCGCACCGCGGTGACTGAGCTAGCCAGGAAGCGGGCAATCGCATGCTCGGCCTGATCACGCCGCTCCGACACCAACACGCGCCAGCGGCCCTCGATGTCGGCCTCCTCGTCACCGGCCAGCGGCACCGCCGGATTCGCGTCTGACAGCGTCACCAAAGGCGCAAAGGGCTCGATCACCGCCGCCAGCATCGCCTGCGGCACCGACCAGCGCGCCGACAGGTTGTCGATCAGAGCCGCCAGCTCGGTTTCGGTGAGCACCAGGGTGCCGTCGCCCCGCCGGATATCGAATTCGCGCACCAGGGCCTCGCGCGGATCGTCATAGAGCAGGCCCGACTCAGCCAGCCGCGCCATGCGCGGATCAACCGTGTCCGACTCGCTGCCGGTGCCACCGGCCGCATTGGCGGCGTCTAAGAAGGCCGCCTGCGGTAGCGCCAGCAGCCCAGGCTCGGAATCCTCAACGCGCTCGCCATAGCGGATCGCCACCGCCGGGAAACGCTCAAAGGTGGAAACCACCTCGGTGCGCAATTCCTCTGCCGGAATGAAGGTGCGAGCCGAGAACTCAGACAACAACTCGTCGAGACTGGCCCGATCGAGCCGCCAAAAATCGATATCACGGCGCCCAGCACGGCTGAGCTCGAGCCGCGCCAACACCACCGCGGCGTCATACACGGCGCGGTTGTCAACCAGGGCGGTCCCAAAACGATCGAGGATACGGCCGCGCCGCGCCGGCTGATGGTCAACCGTCAGGCGACTCTGCACCACGTCTTCGGCGTAATCGTTCCCGCGCAGGATCTGCAGGTAAAACAGCCGCCCCACCAACACGGCGGTAAACAGCGCAAATACCAGAGCCAAAAACCACGCGCGTCCAAGCATCAGGCCCCCAGTGTGTTCTTGGCGCGCGACGGAGAAGCGTTTCAGGCCTGTGCGCTCGGCCCAGCACTGCAACAGCCGGCTAGGGCACTGGCACACAAATCCAGAGCCACGCACCACAGCCCAGGCCAGGGCGTACCCTCATCACCACAACTCCGCCGTTTGTCGGCATAGCTACCCCCCCACGCCGCAATACCCGGACCGCTCCAGCCTTTCTTCGCGACCCTATTCCGCTAGCCTTTCGGGCCTACGCCGCTCTGTGCACCAGAGCCTTACACCCCTGGCCGGCTCTACTTCATCAGCCGGCGCAGGGCCACACCCCCGCCGGATTCCGGAGAGATTGCTATGAGCTTCATGCACGAGGACTTCCTACTCGAAACCGAACTCGCGCGCAGCCTGTACCACAGCTACGCCAAGTCCTTGCCGATCATCGACTACCACTGCCACCTGCCGCCCGAAGACGTGGCCAGCAACAAGCAGTACCGCAATCTGGCCGAGATCTGGCTCGGTGGCGACCACTACAAATGGCGCGCCATGCGCACCGCCGGCGTTGACGAACGCTACTGCACCGGTGACGCCAGCGATTGGGACAAGTTCGAGCAATGGGCCGCCGTGGTGCCGCGCACGCTGCGCAACCCGCTCTATCACTGGACCCACCTCGAACTCAAGAAGCCCTTCGGCATCAGCGACCGCCTGCTTGACCCCAGCACCGCCAAGGGCGTGTGGGACCACTGCAACGAACTGCTGGCCACGCCCGAGTTCACCGCGCGCGGTCTGATGACCCAGTGGGAAGTGGAAGTGGTGTGCACCACCGACGACCCCGCCGACAGCCTCGAGCATCACATCGCCGCGGCCAAGGATGGCTGCGCCACTCTGACCCTGCCCACCTGGCGCCCCGACAAGGCCATGGCCACCGAAGACCCGGCCAGCTACAACGCCTACCTCGACAAGCTGGCCGTGGCCGCCGACACCGAGATCAGCGACTGGGCCAGCCTGCTGGACGCGCTCAACAAGCGCCACGACTTCTTCCACTCGGTTGGCTGCCGCCTTAGCGACCACGGCCTCGAGCATCTCTACGCCGAAGTTTACACCCAGTCCGACATCGAACTGGCCTTCACCAAGGTGCGCGGCGGCGGTCACCTGAGCCCGGAAGAAACCCTCAAGCTCAAGAGCGCGGTGCTCTACGAACTGGCCCTGATGGACCACGCCAAGGGCTGGACCCAGCAGTTCCACGTTGGCGCCATGCGCAACAACAACGCGCGCCTGTTCAAGGCCCTCGGCCCCGACACCGGCTTCGACTCGATTGGCGGCTACGCCCAGGCCGCGCCGATGTCGGCCTTCTTCAGCCGCCTCGACGCCACCGACCAACTCGCACGCAGCATCATCTACAACCTGAACCCGTCTGATAACGACATCTTCGCCACCATGATCGGCAACTACCAAGACGGCTCGATTGCCGGCAAGATGCAATTCGGCTCCGGCTGGTGGTTCAACGACCAGTGGGACGGCATGACCAAGCAGATCGAATCGCTGTCTAACATGGGCCTGCTATCGTGCTTCGTTGGCATGCTCACCGACAGCCGCAGTTTCCTCAGCTACGCCCGGCACGAGTACTTCCGCCGCCTGCTGTGCAACATCCTCGGCAACGACGTCAAGCGCGGCGCCCTGCCCAACGACGAAAAGATGCTCGGCCAACTCGTTGCCAACGTCAGCTACCACAACGCCCGTAATTACTTTAAGTTCCACCAGATCTAATCAGCCCCACGCGTAGCACGCGCGCAACCAGATCATGAAGCCATAGCCGCACTGCTCACAACGGGCCACCGGCTCATCAGATACACATGAGGGGGCGGCAGCCAAACGGTTCGCCCGCCCCCTCAGCCACTGGAGGCCCCGGAATGCTGCGCGAGATGACAGCGCGAACGGCTGCCGGCACAACCGACCCCTGACACAGTCGGCCCAGTGAAGCGAAGTCTCTCCTGACGGATGCGCTAGCGCTGGGGCTGACTACAAGAGCAGACAGTGCGGGTCCCCTACCGGCTTCATGCAGGCTGCTAGCGCAGTGGCGCCGGCGCCATGAACAAATCCGTGCCGCCCTGACCCAGGGCCAATGGCTCGAGCTGCGCACGCATAGGGAGATTGCCTCGTGTGCCGGCATCAAACAGGCCAGTGATCGGCAGGTAAAGGATCTCAGTTAAAAACTTGGACCCGTAGCGGTTGCGGCACCCACACATATGCGGGTTGTCGTTGCCATCGGTGGTGGCCCAGAGGCGCAGCGCCATAGCAAAAGCGCGCTCGAGGTAGGCGCTATCGCGCTGATAATACCAGCCGGCGATCAGAGGAGCGATCATCGACTGGTCACTGATCCATTTCTGCTCATCAATAGCCCGCGCCCAATCGACCATCGACGTCCGGTAACGCTGCTCGCCGGTGACAATGTCATGACGCAAAGCCATCCGAACAATGAACTGCTCCTTCTGCGAAACCGCGTGCTCCAGGTCAAGAGGCGCCGCGGGGTCAAAGGGGCGGCACCACGAACCGCCCTGGAAGTTGGTAGCCGGGCGTCCATCGTGCTGATGCTCAAGAAATTGATCGAGGAGCATACGCGCACACCGCAGGCACTCACTATCCGCAGTGAGTTGATAAACGTCTAACAGACCGCAAACAATATCATGAGCGGTATTGGCCGCAGCCTCGGAGTAGAACACTTGATACTCGCGCGCAGCACCATCCTGCGTTCCGCTGTACAACATCTCAGACGCCTGTGCATTTTCGGGCAGAATGGAACACCGGATGACACCTCCACGCGCATACTCAGCATCAATATGCCGACACCACGTGTGAGCATACCCTTTGGCCAGGTCGAGATAGCGCTCATCAGCGGTGATGGCATGCGCGGTGATCGCCAAGCCCACAAAACGCCAATGATTGGCTTCCTGGTAATCAAACGGTTTCCCATCCCTGATCGATCGTGTGCCCAGATACGTACTGCGAAATCCCTGCGCTGCCCAGTCATACCAGGCAGGAACGCCATCCACGGCATTGATGACATGCTCGGACACGTCGAGTATCGACTGCCGCGCTACCGACCATCCAGGGAGTTGATGGTGCCACAGCGGCATCTGAAAGTAGAGAAACGTCTCAATTTCGTGATGCACCTCCGCTTCATCTGGAAAGCCGTGATAGAAAGCCCGAGCAGCATGATCGCGACGGGCTAGCATGGTTTGCTTCATCCGCGCCATCCAGCTCTCGTTCGGGCGGATCTCCAGATGCGAAAACACCGGTCGCCAGCCACCCCCTGCCTCGTGCGACTGAATACACCAGTCGAGTGGCCGCCGGCACAGACCGTCGGCATACTCGTCGATGGTACTGAGAAAAGCATCGCGCAGACCCTCCCATGAGGCCGCATCCGCCAGCCATGCCGCTACCCGCGTGCGGTGTTCTTCGTCCGCCAGGTTCAAAAATTGCTCGGTGGCGTTCATCGCTACCTCCGTTTATGGGTTATATAGGAGCATCTTACTCCACTTGTATTTGCCTGTTTAGAGGATAATCATAACCATATGGGTAAAATCGGAACATACACTGAGTCCGACGCCGTCTGTGCGCAACTACAACGTCTGATCGGTCAGCCGATCTCGACGGTAGTCTTGGCCGATTGTACGGTGCCAGCACCGCCGCGAGCCCTGATGCCTAGATTTGCCAGGATATTCATCGCGTGCTCGGGGTGCAGACACACGCTCATCGCGCACCGGGGCGAGATCGTTGAAACGAGATTGAGTGCGGGCGACGTGCTGTTCATCGGCAGCCAGGCCTGGCACCATGAATTACCTCGGTCGGCCTATTCGCTGGTCAGCATGAACCTACGCCCCCACCACAGCAGCATCACCTGGAAGAAGCATGCACGCAACCAGCAGCGCGTCTTCTTGCGCAACCATACCGCCGCCACGCCCATTTCGTCGGCTACGCGCGGCATTGTTCAGGTGCTAGATCGCCTATCGAGCGATGAAGATGAGATTGCCAAGCATCTGGTCATGGCCCTGCTACGCACCGTTCACGCCGATGCCTGCAAACCGGGGCCCGTCGCCAACCGTGCGATCGCTCGTTTTGAAGCCATCAGCGACCACCTGCTTGAGAACTGCCACCTGCCGATCGACCGGCAAACGGTAGCGCGAGAGTTCCACATGCACCCCAATCACCTCTCGCGACTATTCCGAACGCAGGCCGGCGAAAGCTTCACCGACCACCTGACACAACTACGCATGGAACGCGCGTGCAACTGCCTAGCCACGCGTCGGTGGTCAGTTCAAGACGTGGCCAGCATGTGCGGCTTCGCCTCGGCCAACTATTTCAGCAAGGTCTTCCACAAGCACCACGGCGTCAGCCCAAGTGAATGGAAGCCGTGAAAAGAACCATCGAGAACCCGCTCCTTTCATCTACGTCACGCCACCCGCCTCCGTCACGCATGCCAACCACGCCGAGCGAAGCCCGCTGCGCCACATTGCGCAAGCGCCGCGCGTCTTTGTCGTGGATGATGACAATCATCAAAGAACGCATCGCGAAACGTGTCAACCGTGAAGACGCCTGCCGGGGTCATTTCTGGAAGCAACGCTTCAACGCAAGCCACCTCGCGAATCAGGCCGCGCTGCTCAGCCGCTTGGTCTACGTCGACCTCAACCCAATTCGCGCCAAGACGGCTCGAATTGCCGGCAAGATGTAACTCGGCTCTGGCTGGTGGCTCAACGACCAGTGGGACGGCATCACCAAGCAGATCGAATCGCTGTCTAACATGGGCCTGCTATCGTGCTTCGTTGGCCTGCTCACCGACAGCCGCAGCTTCCTCAGCTACGCCCGTCACGAGTACTTCCGCCGCCTGCCGTGCAACATCCTCGGCAACGACGTCAAGCGCGGCGCCCTGCCCAACGACGAAAAGATGCTCGGCCAACTCGTCGCCGACGTCAGCTACCACAATTCCAGGAATTACTTTAAGTTCCACGAGATCTAGCGCGTCAGCCGCACGGCGAGACGTAACGCAAAGACCCTGGGGCTGATTCGGCCCCAGGGTCTTTGTTTGTTCGGAACTACGGCCGACCAGTTATAGTTATCCAGTTATAAAACCCAGACCCAACTAGACTTGTCTGACTGCTGGCAAAACCTTCGATCGCCAAGGTGTCACCTGCATTCATGTGAATTTCGCAACTGCCTACAACCATGTAAGTGCCGTTACTCTGCGCTATCCGCCGATTCGCCGCACCGTTTGTCCATAGATCAACAGCCATGCTGCTTGAATTGGGATGGATCCCCAGGTGAACGACATATAAGCCACTTAGGGGAGCCACAAAGGACCACCCACCACCCGTCGTAACGGCTTCATGCGTATCGCGGTATACTTCGTCGAAGTTAATCCTAGTTGACGTGCTCTGAATCACCTGCCCTGCGGCGGTCCTGGCATCGACATGAACGACCCCTGACGAAAGCGCCGAATCGACATACGATTTAACCGCAGCCTGCGTGGGCAAGGTTTGGTCATTGGGGGTATTCATCTCAGGATCAGCACTGATAGCGGCGATAGACGGTCCATCCCCCAGCGTAAACTCGCCACCTACCGTCAGATCCTGCAGCAGGCCCACCGAACCCGTCGCCTCGACGGGGGCCTTCAGACGCAAGATGCCAGTGGACTCCAGCGTCAGGCTATCATCAGCATGGTCATAGATAATAGCCCCTGCCTTGCGATTCTCTGGGTCACCGAAATTGATCTGTCCCTGGCGATCGCTCGGCGTGTGCAGGTTGAGTCCGCAACTTGTATTGCGGGTTATCAGCACGCCGTTGGCCTGCACACCCGCGGTACCGGCAGTCGTTCCCTCCACGGCAACAGTCAGCTGCGCCAACGCGCCTGCGGAGCCAATCCCCAGGCCGACACGGCCATTGGGCGCCACGGTGACTCGATCGCGCTCCAGACCACCCGCTTCGCCCGTTCGTAATACGATTGACCCATCCGAGGTCTGTCCTGGCGACGCAACCACATACAGCGTATCAGCATAGCCATCAACCCGGTGGACCGCATCGCCACCCGTGCTATTTGCCAGAATCAGCTTATCGAGTTCTACGTTTGAGGTGAAAATGCCGCCGCCATTCACGTGAAGGCGCGCCAAGGGAGATTGGATCCCAAAGCCGAACTGACCATCCGGCGTAACAGTCAAGCGGTCGAGGGCCACACCACCGGCCTCGCCGGTACGCAAGACGATGCCGGCACCGGAAGTCACGCCCGGCTCAGCAACCACAAACAGCTTGTCTTCAAACCCATCCAAGCGATGGCTCGCATCGCCGCCGCCGCTGTTGGCAAGATAGGTCTTGTCGACATAGATGTCCCTGCTGAACACGCCGTCACCCGACACATGGAGGCGTGCCGCCGGCACA
>JAQIBG010000320.1 GCA_027859175.1 Planctomycetota bacterium
GCTCGGGCTATCGGTTATCGGTCGGGGATTCGTATCGGGATGGTTTGCGCTGGAGTTCATGCCAGTAGACTGCGGCGAAGCGGCGGGGCTGGCAAATAGCGGTCACCGAACGCTTACGGTCCAACATCGCCCTCCGCACAACTCTCGGCCACAATCACCCTGCATACGGGCGACACACTCGATGCAACGCTGCTGCAGGTCAGCTATGGCACGCGCACACTAAGCGGCCAGCAACATCAGGTCTTCTTTGATGCCAGCGAAGTCCGCTGACAGCTAAACGAAACCAATCCCAGGGACACACCTTAAACCAGCACTGGGCACATCTCACGCCAGCAACGTTATCCGTACCGAGGTGGGGCACTGGGCGTGAAAGAATCAGTTCCCATCCTCGTTTTCCCCTGCCCTGGAGCTCGTTTGTAATCAGCCCCAACGTTAGCGCATCCTAAAGTAGAGACTCCGCAGTGGTTTTGGTCCCCATGTTTCGGGGCGGGTGAGGGGCGTCAGCCAACGGACTCGCTCGCCCCTTCTGGGCGAGTCCCTTGGCTGACGCGCCGGCTTGGTGGTTGAGGCGGAACTGGTGCGGGGTGGTCTTGCCGAGCGCCTCGTGAGACCGCTCGCGGCTGTCGTCCCACATGAACGTGGTCGCCTTCATCTGAGCGTCCTCCCGATCTTCGAACAGGTGCAGGTCCAGGATCTCGTTGCGGAAGGTCCGGTTGCAGCGCTCTATGTAGGCGTTCTGGGTCGGCGTCCCTGGCTTGATGAAGTCGAGCGACCAGCTGACGCCAGGCTCCTCGGGGACCACCAGCGGCGTCGGATCGCGAGATGGCAGCCGTTTCCTGGGCTTGATCCGCAGGTTGAGCTCCAGCTCGCGATAGACCCGCCGCACGCGCTTGTGGTTCCAGCTGAAACCCTTCATGCGCAACCAGTCAAACATCAGGCCGAAGGCCCACCTCGGTTTCCAGTTGGCCAGCTTCGGCAGGCGGTCGATGATCTCGTGATCCGGTGACCGTCGAGATCGGTAGCGGTAGCAGCCGATGCTGATTCGACTCAGGGAGCAGGCCTGGCGCATGGAGGCCCCATGGGCGCCGACCGCTCATTGCGCGACCTCACGCCGCTCGCCAAGCCTCAGCATTTTTTTGACAGCGCCTGCTTCAGCATCTCCGTGCCCATCTGGGCCTCGGCGTACATCTTCTTTAGCCGAGCGTTCTCGTCCTCTAGTTCCTTCATCCGCTTGACGAGCGAGGCATCCATGCCGCCGTACTTGCTGCGCCACTTATAGAAGCAGGCAGAACTGATGCCGCGTGTCCGGCAGACCTCGGTGACGGGGATGCCATCCCCTGCTTCCTTCAGGATACTGCAGATCTGGCTCTCGGTGAACTTGCTCTTGCGCATGACTCTAGACTTCTGGACCTGGTGGCCATGTGAAGCGGAGTCTCTACTCAAGGGTGTGGCACTTTTCGGGGCTGATTACACCTCGACCTCGACCTGGATCGCTGGCTGGATGCCGTCACCAGTGCCGGGCGCTTCCTCGGCTCGGCCATCGGCTCGGCTGCGGCGCGGGCTCTTGAAGCAGCGCGACGCGGCGTCGCGTGGATTGTTGATAAGGCCAGGATTCACCGGCCACCGCAGGCCGCGACCGGCTAGGCCGGGAAATTACGCCCAGACAGGCAGCTTGAATTCCGACCGACCGTTCTACTGAACGGGTTGGCAGAAGTCGCTGGCTTTGGCAGGACAATGATCGGCAAAGTGGCCGCATGGGCCCCGGAACAGGGTTCAAGGCTGGTCATATCGGTCGATTGTTCATGGAACCGAAGCGGGAAAGGCCGACTCCGTTATCGACCGCCAACTGCACACCTGTCCTTTTTTCCTTCACACCAACGTCAACGTCCATCCAGCAACGTTCACTCAGTTGCGAGCTTCAATACCAGCCGCTCCAATCGCTCAATGCGCTCCTCAAGTGCCCCCACACGCTCAACGGCCAAATCACGCTCGGCCTCCGCTTCCATCGCATAGAGAACCAACTCCTCGATCTTCTCCATATGCGCGTTCAGCATGCCGCCCATATCCACACCACTCTCAAGCACCTCTGCCTCAGATGGGACACCAGGTAGATGGCCGCGCTCGTCAATGAAGGCCCGCAGCTCAGCAATCGTGGGGAGGTCGTAGTCATCATCGAAGACATGGTCAGACCAACCAAACTGAGTACCCACGATTCGCCCATACACCACGAGGTTGGAAGGCGTGCCCCATGGCGCCTCCCCGCCAACCACTACGCCCCCTGTTCCGTAGCAATTCAACATGACTTCCTTGCCCTGCAACTGATCGACGTGGAGCGCCGAATCATTCCAGTTGACGATGCGTGCAACAACAGCGGCATCGTTCTTCAGCACCAGTTCCGTATGTCCTTCCCATACGCGCGAGGCAAAACCGCGCGCATCTACCCGGCCGTCATGGTAGAGCGACAGCAAGTCGCGAACCCAGGCGCCGGCCTCGTCCATTGCCTGGAGATTGAATCGCGCGCCATTTGCATCTTCCGATGCATCAATGCGATAGTCCGACTGGCCCGCAGTGCCGGTCGCGTCAGAGACCCAGATCTGGCCGTCAGGCATCGTCAACTGGTCGGCCGCAAGCTTCCCGTCCACACCAAGGTCTCCGCTGATGCGCGCATCACTGCCCACCACGACACCACCCTCAAAGTCACCGGCATGATTCACCATCAAGGTATCGGGCTCAGCACCCGGGAATGCCGTCTGATTGTCGACATGCACCAGCGCTCGACCGTATGGATTCTGGCCGACATTGCGCCCGTCTGCCACACCCAGGCGGATGTCCGAACCGTACACAACGAGGTGACCATCAGTACGGAGGGGCCCGCCCACGACATTCACACCACTCTCGGATTCAACCTGCATCACCCCGCTGGCATGGTCATAGATGACGGAGCCCGCCTTCCTGTTCTGCGGATCGCCAAAAAGAATCTGGCCGCGCTTATCATTGGGAGTGTGAATATTGACGCCACATCCGGCATTGCTGGTTACCAAGATTCCGTTTGCCTCAATATCCGGAACTCCCGCCGTCGTCCCCTCCACAGCGACAGTCAGTTGCGCCAACGCGCCTGCGGAGCCAATCCCCAAACCGACACGGCCATTGGGCGCCACGGTAACTCGATCGTGCTCCAGACCACCCGCCACGCCCGTTCGCAATACGATTGACCCATCCGAGGTCTGTCCCGGTGACGCAACCACGTACAACGTATCAGCATAGCCGTCAACCCGGTGGACGGCATCGCCACCCGTGCTATTTGCCAAGATCAGCTTATCGAGCTCCACGTTGGACGTGAAGATACCTCCTCCATTCACGTGAAGACGCGCCAAGGGAGATTGGATCCCAAAGCCGAACTGACCGTCCGGCGTAACAGTCAAGCGGTCGAGTGCCACACCACCGGCCTCACCGGTACGCAAGACGATGCCGGCACCGGAAGTTACGCCCGGCTCAGCAACCACAAACAGCTTGTCTTCATACCCATCCAAGCGATGGCTCGCATCGCCGCCGCCGCTGTTGGCAAGATAGGTCTTGTCGACATAGATGTCCCTGCTGAACACGCCGTCACCCGACACATGGAGGCGTGCCGCCGGCACA
>JAQIBG010000335.1 GCA_027859175.1 Planctomycetota bacterium
TCCCACGAACCGGGGGGAGCGGTGAATGTTGGTGATGATTCGCCCATGGTGTCCTCCGTGTTCGGAAGTCTGCCATGGCGAAGGGGAAGGGTGTAATCGGGTTGGCTGAGTGGTTACCCCACCGTGAGAGCGGCCTGAGCACGGTGTGCTGGCCACTCTGGAGGCTGCCCTGACGCCCGCTGAGGGCGTTCGTGAGGGTTGATGGTGGTCAATACACCGCTGGCGATGATGATGATGCTGGAGAAGAACTATCGCCCATGCAGCAGGTGGCCGTAGCCATTGACGAACTCTACCGCGATGACGCCAGCGCCCCATCAGGCTGGCACCTCAAGGATGGCCTACGCCGGGAACTGCGCGGGGCCGTACGCCGCTTGGTGGCCAAGCAGCGTGAGCGCCTGGAAAACTGGAAGGACATTCCCGCTCAGGTGGATGCCTTTGCTGTGCAACATTATTTTAAGGGGTAGGGATATGACGACCCGTAGTTTCTTCTGTGCTGTGGACTGCGCACCGAGTGAACAACTCGATATGGCCAATCTGGACCAGTGGTATTCCCTGGCTTGTGTGATGACTGATTCAGAAGAGCACCTTGATGCCCTCAAATCTGTGCTTGAGGCCAAGTGTAGGGAGATCACCAAAAACTTTGTGCTAAATCAGTACCGGTCGAAGAAGAAAGTTTCCGCCTATGCAAGGCAGGTACTAACCGGCACATCAACTGTCGAGTGGCATGAGAACTCCGCTGTCTTCATATTCTCGAACACAGGGGCGGAAATAGCGGCTGGAATAGACCAGTATTGGACACAGCTTCGACTTTCGCGCTGGATGCCTCGCAAGCCCAAGAACTACGGCTCACCAGTGGGTCCGATCAAAGGCATGGATGAGGACCATAAGGCTTGGGAGACGAGACAGTTCTCATTTGCCCAGGGCATTCCGGTCATCTGGATGGCGTCCTGCATTCACCTTCTCATGAAGCATGTCACCAAACTTTGTTCGGCTGATCAGGTGGAGTGGAAGATTGTATCTGACCCGATTGCGGGGGACAACCGAGCGCACCATGACAAGGGCAAGCTCCTCGTTGGTTGCTTGCAGCACTCTGCAACTGGCGGTGCACATTTCGAGTTTGGCGATGACGACCGTGACAGCGCATTGGAAATGGCCGACACCTACGCTGGCATCGCTCAAGATTGCCTGAGATATCAGGATCGTGATTCATGGATCGAAAAGCGAGAAAAGCTCATCGCAATGCCACATGTGCATTGGACCTTCGGACGTCAGGGGCCGCCATTCGCGGGTGCCAATGCCTAACCTCGTCATCGGTCGCACTACCATCCCCTATGCCATCCGCCGCAGCCAGAAGGCCCGGCGCAAGCGCATCGTCGTCACGCCGCAGGCTGTCGAGGTGGTGGTGCCCAAGGACACTCCAGATGACGGCCCCACCAGTGCCACTACCTTCATCGACGGTAAACGGGCGTGGGTGTTCAACGCCGTAGCGGACTGTCAAGGCCATGCCGCAAACGTGACCCCGGCACGGTGCGCCAGCGGCAACAAAGTGCCGTACCGTGGCCGCAACCTGATGCTCACCGTTGAGGCGGCTGACGTGGAGCGGGTCGTTATCACCTGTCGCAGCAGGTTTCTTGTGGAACACCCCAAGAAACTATGAGGTGCCCAGGAGTGTGCGGTAGGTGTGGCAGCGGTGACCGTGGCACTCGTAGGACCAGTGGCCTAGACCTCAGGTTGAAGTCTTGCTGAACGGTGAAGTGCTGGTCGGAGGATGGATTCATCGTCCATTTCGGCCAGCGTTTGCCTCAATGGCATCCATGAAGGCAACTTGGTTGGCTATGCATTCATCGTGCCCGATGCCCTGCTTGCGAATCTCGCTGTAAATGGCGACAAACTCGGCATATCGTGTATTGAGTCCACCGTTTAAAACCCTCATGCCTCGCATGATGTTCATGTTGGTCTCAGTAATGTCGCTCTTCGTGAGTTCGCCCTGGGTGTAGAATGTCATGTTCGCGATTGAGCGCGCGTCAAGTTTGTAGATGGAGCAGAGTTTACTGAGTACATGTTCGTAGGTATTGACCATTGGGATCGTAACTAGGGCGCGATTTTTCCCATTATCAAACAGGGCGAGACCATAGGCATACTTTCGCATATCTGTGACCAAACTGTCTGGATCAATTGGCGGAAGCGACGCCAGGCCCTCACCTTCTTCGTTGTCGTCTTGGCTTACGGCTCCTTGTAGCTGGAGCATTTCCTGGCTAGACAAGCCTTCGCTGTCGGTTTGGTTGCTTGCAGTGGCAGCGGAATCAGTCTGGGTGGTCTCTGGTCCTGACGGTGTTTTTTCGGCACCACACGATGTGAACAATGTTAGCAGTGGGACTATGAGGTAGGATATCGCGCGCATGGCTAGAGCTCGGCCGAATTGACATGTTCAATGAAGGGCTCATGGAGCCTTAGGACATCCGAGACTAGTGCAAAAAGTATAGTTCCCTGCATGACGAGTGGAGCGTCGCCACTCTTGATGAGCTCGCCTCTCGCATTCCAAGCATCCAGGCCTTCAGTCTCCGGCTCCATCAGAAAGAAAAGTTGGTTGGCTAGGTAGGGCCTGGGGTCTACGTGTCCGTTCAAAAGGTTCCTGTAGGCGGATATTCTTTGCCTGTAGTCGTCGAAGGTAAGGTTGGTCGATGCTGCCAGCATTGCACTGGCTTCATGGACACACTGCTCTGCTATCTCGGTTGCGGTGATCCGGTTATACCATTGGTTAGCCTGTACCGAAAGAACGCACGCGGTCAATTCGGACATATTTTCCTTGGTACACTTGGTTTTTATGCGGCTACCGATTTCCCAGAGTGAAATGAAGTCTAAATACCCATCGCCCTGCGTATGTGCAAACAGGCTGTTCACTATTGCGGGGAGCAGGGCGGACATCGCGTCCTGCTTGGTTTTTCGTCCCAAGAGTCTATCCAGAATCCCCATGTACGGTTCCTTCAAATGCTGGTCAACCCGATGTGAGATAGGTTTTAGCGAGCGCTGAGACTAATGGCCAGTGGGATTTCTAGGGGGGTGGTGATTGCCCGCTCCGGCAGGGGAGATCATTTGGCTGTCGCTGAAACGCTCCCGGGCCTGAGACTTAAGCTTCTCTTTTCTGTTCGCACCAAACATGCCCATGTATTACCTCCAGTGCTGCGCAGTGGTCAATATCGTTCAAGGTCACTGACGACGACTGTCCACTGTCCGATCACCCAGAACCAGCTGGGGAAAAGGTAATCGTTACCGTCGTCATGTTATTGGCCTCGCCAATGTGATCGTCATCATCTTCATCAACCTCATTGAGGGCATCGAGAACGATCGTGTAGGTGTATGTCCCCGCGGCCTCGTTGAGGCTGACGACGATAGGGTCACTGGTGTGGTTGCTCCACACGCCACCATACCGCTCTTCGCGGATGGTGCCGCTCCCTGAGCGGTCCAGGCGCCAGGTGAACGCCCCGGCATCGATATCGCCCTGGTTGGTGATGCCAAAGGTAAGGGTGACCGTCTGACTGGCGACCGGGGTCGGGTTGGAAACCGCGACCTCTTGAACGACCAGATCGGGCTTGCTGTTTAAGTCATCGTCACAGCCAGCTGCGACCAACAAGACGAGCACAAGCGGAAGCCAACGCATTACCAGACCCTCCGGCCGCGAAGCTCGGGGTTAAGGATGGTGCGGTCGAGACACAACAGGGCGAGCGCCGCGTCCTCTATTGTTGGCCGCCGGCACACTTCTTCAAACACCGTTGAGGTCGGGCCATCGGAGTAGACCACCACCTCAACGATCCATTCGCCGTCCTCCTGCTTGAGAGCACGACCAGTGAAATGGCTGGGCTGACCATCGTCCTGCTCAGCCAGGAGGCCAAGGGTGGTGCACTCAGCGAGTGGTTTGGTTCGTTCTCTCCAAATCGGCATAGTCTTTTCCTCGACTGCTTGGGGGTGGTCACTGTCAGACCACCTCCAACTGTCGACCCCCTGCCGTCACGGCCAGCGCCTCGGAAGTGGCTCCGCCAAGGCTGGTGTCGCTGGTGCTGGCTGCTGTTCCTGCCTGTGATCGAGGGTTGCGCCGGGGTCACCATGCTGAGCGACCCAGGCATCGCAGACGGGCTTGGTCGCTTGCGCGAGCGCGACTAGCGCAGCCTGGGAAGGACTGTCGTCCGGAAGAGCACTCGACAGCGCACGCGCCGCGAGGCCATCGAGGAGAAGATGGCGACGCTGGGGATCGGACGCGCGCTCAACCAGCCGGTTGGCGCAAGCAGTGCGATCGGCCGCGGAGTAACTCGTCGGGGACGCGGTCAGCGCCATGGGCGCCAGATCAGTCATCAGATCGAGCGCGTCGGAACGCTGGCGGTGATCGGAATCGGTGGCGCGAGCGAGGGTCAGATCAAGGTAAGGATGCCCGGTCTGCCGAACCGGCGGTTTACCATTAAAGAGCATGGCCATCTGTGGCCAGTGCTCGGTCACATTTTGAGGGAAGCCGCGATCGTTGGTGCCGGTGGCAATGGTGACGGCAGTCATGCCGAGAGCATAGACGTCGCACTTGCCGGTGATGCGGTCCATGGCCAGGGCCTCGGGCGCCATATAGAGCGGCGTGCCCGCTCCACCCATGGTGCCATCAGGCGCGCACATGTCCCAATCGATGAGGTAGGCTGACCGGGAACCAGACTCTTGCCTGGTCCCAATCAGGTTCTCGGGCTTGATGTCTTGATGGACACGGCCTTGGGCGTGCAGGTCTTTGAGCGTGCCGGCAACCTGGGCGAGCACGGTCACCGTCTCAGTGAGGCTTGCCGGCGTACCACCATGCTTGGTTTCATGCAGCGCGGCGAGGTCCGGCCCGGGAGCATAACCCTGAATGACAACGGGGGTCTCACGCGGCCGGCGGAGTAGGCGGGTGCGCCACCGAGCCGTCTCCATCGGGGCCGGGAGGATGGCGCGGCGTACCTTGCCACGGAGACCGGCGAGCTCGCGACCGGTGTCCGCCTGCATGTCGGTCGGGTCGATGAACTTCATCGCGACGGCGTAGGTCGCTCCGGGATCGTTGGGGTCCATGCGCTGGGCGAGCATGACGGTCCCCTGCGCCCCCCTGCCGAGCTCACGGTCCAATCGGTACAAGCGCCCACCGGGAGCCTGTTGCGAGCGGACATCGAGGATGGCACCGCTGGGGGGCGTCTCCATTACGAAGGCGCCTGTCTGTCAGGACGGTTGAGGCCAACCTCAGCGTCGGGGAGCTTACGGTCTCGAATGGCCTGGATCTCATCGATGTCCTTGGTCGCGGCGTCCCATGACATGCCGATCCCATCGTGATCGGGGTCGCTGGGTGCAGGTGCACTCAAGACCATGTCAGGATCATCGAAGAGTTCGAGCAGGACGTCTTCAGCACGCTCCTGCGACACAGGGTCGTGACCTGGTGCGAGGGTGTGGCGAAAGGCCTCGACGCGGGTGTCCCACCACGAGCGGGCCGTAGCTATATCGACAGCGTTGGCATCTGCGGTGCGGACCAGGAGTGCTTCGATAGCAGGTCGGCTCATGGCTTAGCCTCGCTTTGGCGCGGGCGCGACAAAAGGTGTCATGGGAATCGACTCAGTGTTCATATCGACATCGCCGATGGAAACAGAGGGCGCCTGTGTTGGTGCAGAATCGCGTACGGGCGGTCCGTTGCGTTGAGTCCACGCCTTACGGAACGGAGCCCCCTCCTGACTCATGAGCGCAATGATGTCACGGTCACCGTGATCCTCGGGAAGATGCCTGAGCAAGGCTTCAGCCGCGAAGGCCTCGATCATAGGATTGCGTTCGGCGTGGCCGACACGGCGGACGATGAGGCGGTCAGCGCATGCGCTGAAGTCCTCGGGCTGCCAGGTCCGCGTTGCCGCAGGCAACGGGAGCAGGTCGACCATGAGATCCGTCGGGGTACTGCGTTTTTCGGGATGCGCATGGGAGGCGCGATCGAGGACCAGTTTAAGGTAGGGATCACCCACGTCCTTCAAGACGGGCTGTGGGTCGGCCTGGCGGGCCCAGGCGACGCGCTCTTTCAGATCGCAACGGTTCGGACTCGCATTGGTCATCATCGTGGCCGTTGTGGCCGCTAAGCTGTAGACGTCGCTGGTCGGCTCGGGCTTGCGGCCCAGCAGAAGCTCAGGGGCTATGTAGTCGAAGGTGCCACAGGTATTCCCATCGAACTTGGTTGGCACGGCGAGGTCCCAGTCAATCAGGGTGTGGCGCACCTCGGGTGACGGGACTGCGGGCGTGGAAATGATATTGGCGGGTTTGATGTCCCGGTGGACAACCCCCCTCCTGTCCATGTCGTGTAAGGTGACGGCCATCTGACCCAGAAGATTGGCCGCTTCCGATGAGGTCGCTTTGTGGCCGCCGACTAGTTGATTGGTGAGTGGGCCGCCAGGCACTAAGGGCATTGTGGAGACGGTGTAGTTGACCGCACCCGTGTCGGTCAACTCGTGGGCCTGAACGGGCGCCTCGGGGATAGCAGCATTGCGAATCGCATCACGATGTTGTGTGATGAAATGCGGATCAACATCCCAGTCCGTGGTGTCGGTGAACACCTTGAGGGCAATGCCTTCAGCCGGTGTATCGACGCCCGTTCTGCGCTGGGCCTTATAGACGGATCCTTGT
Source organism: Planctomycetota bacterium (assembly GCA_027859175.1). Lineage (GTDB taxonomy): Bacteria > Planctomycetota > UBA11346 > UBA11346 > UBA11346 > GH22. The sequence goes on from JAQIBG010000335.1 coordinate 6,652, forward strand.
CCACCGGTGCCGAGTACGCGCTGGACGTCGATGGTCGAGCGCCCGTTAGGGTCGACCACGGCGAGTGTCGTTCCACGACGGAGGGTGCTCATGGCGACTCCGTCGTGTCAGTAGGGTTGGCGAATTCCGAGATATCAATCACGCGCGCCTGCATGCGCTCAGCCTCCTCTGGAGGCAGTGCGGGCGCTGGGTGCGCGTCACACCAAGCGTCTAGGGCCGTGGACGCGTCCTCGGACATGGCCTTGTCATACGGGACACCACCGATCGGATGATCGAGGAGATGCTCCCAGTTGGCGATGAGCAGGCGGTGCGCCTGGCCATGACTGCGTCCGTTGCGTTGCAACAGCGAGAGCATGGCGAGCGCACGCTTCTCGGCCTCTTCCGGCGTGATGTCGAAGCGCGTCACGGCCTGGGCCGTGATCGTCAGCAGATCGTCAGCGGACATAGCGCCTCCTCATTGTGATTACATGCGCCGTGGCATCGGCTGGGTTGAGTCCATCGAGATCGATGACGGCAGCCAGGGTGCATCCGGCTGGAGATCAGTCGTTTGAAAAGCCGGGTCCTTGACCTGGTACTGGGCCGGCTCGCCGTGGGCCGTGGCCCATGCGCCCCGCAACGGGGCGCCTTCCTTCTCGATGAGGCCAATGCTGTCGCGATCAGGATGGTCGGCAGGCAGATGGCTGAGCAGTGCGCGGGACGCAAAGGCGTCGATGACACCGTGCGCGCTTCGAGCAGCCCCGATGTGGCGCTGAATAAGACGGTCAGCGCAACGCTGGAAGTCACCGTCTTTCCAGGTGCGCGTTGCCTCGGGCAGAGGCAGCAGGTCGACCATCAAATCGGTCGCGTCGCTGCGCTTGGTCATGTCGAAGGTGGTGGCGCGGTCGATGACGAGACCGAGGTACGGCGAGCCGACGTCGCGCATGGGCTCACCAGAACAAACCCGCCGTTCAGCCTCAGCACGCGGGATCTTGCCGAAGGTGCGCGGTGTCTGGTTGGTCATCATGGTGACGGCGCTCGCGCCTAGGCCATACATGTCCGACTTGGGGTGGGGCGGGTGGCCAAGCATGCTCTCGGGGGCCATGTACTGCAAGGTGCCGGACGGGTGCACAGGCGCACCGGCCTCGACCGCGAGATCCCAGTCAACCAGCGTCGCGCGCGACGTCGCGTCAGCACCTGCCGGGGTCTGCATGATGTTCAGCGGCTTGATGTCGCGATGAACGAGCTTGCGTTCTTCAAGATCGCGAAGGGTGAGGGCCATTTGCCCAAGGACGTTTGCCGTTGCGGCTGCCCCGAGCGGCTTGTTTTTGTCGTGCATGCTATTGGCGATCGCATCGCCTGGGACATGCGGCATGACGAGGACGGTGGCCTGATCCGGGTCACCCTGGGCATTGGTAAACACTACCTGTGCTGGTGCATCAGCGATCGCTGCATTGCGAATGGAGCCAACGTGGGCAGTCGCAGCGCCGCTGAAGTAACCAGATCGCCCTACCGCTCGGGGATCAGGTACCTTGACGGCAACGGTATCCAGCGGCCCACCGGCATCGTAGGTGCGGTTGGCGAGGTAAACGTCGCCCTGCCCCCCTGCCCCGAGCGTGCCACGAACCTCATAGGTGCAGCGACCGCGCTTATCGACCCCAGTGAGCTCGGTGTTGGGCTCAAAGTATTTTTTAATCACGGTTCTGTTCCGCCTCAAGCTCGGCCCTCAGGGCAGCGAGCCGAGCAATGTCCTCGTCATCAAAAAACGTGGTCTTCATGTAATCGGGAACGGGCGGGCGTGGCCCCAGGGCCTGAAATTCCTGCCAAGCCGCTTCCCCCTGCTCTTCGGTCATAGCGAATGGGTAGGGCTCCTTGCTGAGGGGCTGATCAAGGAGTTCCGGGCCCAGCGTGAGGATCCAATTGACGGCATACTCGCGCGTGCGCGTGATGCCGCTCAAGCGCGGACGAGTGACCGCGGCGATGAGGGCCTCAAAGCGCCGGCGCGCCTCGTCTTCATCAATGCCATAGGCCGCTACGGCCTCAGCGAAGAGCTCTTGCTCGTTGGCGCAGGACATAGGAACCTCCATTCAACAAAATCGTTGCACAAGGGGGTAGATGTCCACTGCGAAATCACTCCTTCGCGCGCCGCGCGAAAGGAAAGGCGATAAGGGCCGGAGCTGAGTCGCTCGATGCAGCCATTGCCCCCCCTCTGCGACCCCGACATCGCTTAGAGCGCGAACTAAGTGCACAGGCTCGCAGCCATTGCCACTTCCGACGGAGTCGGTGCGGCTTTCTGGCAATGCGAACCCCCTTCTTGAGGCGATACCTGGTCACTGGGAGAATTGGGACGCAGCGTTCTGTGCGGCGCGTTAATACTAAATCCGATGCATCGTGACCCTCCCATCTCGAGCGTGCCGTCGGCCAGCATGCCATACCTGCTAATGTGCCAGGTGGCACATTAGCAGGTATGGCGCATCAGACCGTAATGTGCCACCTGGCACATTACGGTCTGACGCTGCCGGCACGGTGGTTGTGGCGTGACGTGCTCAACAGTCTTGCGAGTCGCTATTGTGCCAGGTGGCACAATAGATTTGACTTCTGAATTCCCGCTCTGATTTTTATGGGAGGGAGAACCGAATGATCGTTTCGTTTGGGAACATGAAGGGGGGCGTCGGGAAGACCACCGTTTGCGTGAACCTTGCCGCCGCATTAGCCGAGACGGGGAAGCGCGTTTTACTTCTCGACTTCGACCCGCAGGGCAACGCGACCCATTGGTTGCGCGAGGCCAACGACGGCAGTCGGCTCCATCGCTGCCTCAGCAAAGGGGGGCAGATCTACAACTTGGTGGTGAAGTCCAAGGTGCCCAACCTCGATCTCATTCCCTGCGGCGAAGATGTTGAGGCCACGGAGCATGCGCTGACGGCCCTGGCGATGGCAATCGCCTCGCGCGACAGCGACGAGCCGGTGCCCTACGAGGAACACCCGGCCTACTTACTGCGCCGCTTGCTGCAAACCGGCGCCGAAGACCAATGGGACTACATCTTTATCGACTGCCGTCCCTCCATTGCGCAGCTGGTCGTGAATGCGCTCGCCGCATCCGATGCCGTGATCATCGTGACTGAGCCGACTGGGTTGTCCCGCACCATGACCGATAAGTTCCTGAGCAAGGTGGTTGAAGTGCGGGAGGCGGTTGCCCCAGACCTCATCCTTGGCGGCCTCATCGTGAATCGTCAATTTGCCGAACGGGAGTGCGCGGCTGAAAAGCTGCGGCTCACCTTCGATTACGGCTCCCTTGTTTTTGACGCGAAGATCGGCGACCACATGATCATGCGACGGGCGAGTACCGGTCATAAGTGGAACGCTGTTGTTCGCTATGCTCCCAAAAGCGAAGCCGCCACTGAGTATCGCACGCTTGCTGAGGAGTTTATCGAGCGTGCCAACCGCCGCTTCACATTCGAGCCCACCTTCCTGGATGGAGACTAAGATGGCCAAGAGCACTAAAGACCACAAGGGTATCCAAGGCATGCTCGCCCGTGCGACCAGCGCGCCGAGCGCAGGGGGTGCGGACCCGATGGCACTCAAGGCAGCGAGGAAGCAGCTCGATAGCGTCGAGGCATCGCTGGCTGAGGCGAAGAATGACAACCAACGTCTCGTCAAGGCGCTTGAGTCGATCCGCAGCGAGCAGGAGGGGGTCGCGGAGCACTTACCGCTTGAGGACTTCATTGAACCGCCGTGGAACTGCTGGAAGACGACGGATAAGCGGATTCGGGAGCTAGCGGAAGATATCCGCCGCCGCGGCTTGCTGGAACCCATTCTAATCGATGTCGAAAACATTGTTCTGGCTGGCAAGCATCGCGTGCTGGCTTTACGCCAGCTCCAAGAGCAGAACCCCGCTTGGTTCACTGATGCGTTGCCGCAGGGAGTTCCCTACTTTCGCCATGACATCAGCTACCGCACGAACCCGTTTGAAGCAGGCCTGCTTCAGCTCGCGGCCAATTTTAATCGTGCGAAAACGCCCACGGCGCAGGAACTCCGCCCCCACCTGTTGTCTCTTCTGGAAAAGATGCCACATGAGGTCTACCACTTCGGCAAAGGCAACCCGGGGAAGAAGCAACCAGTCATCCCCACGCTTATGGACGCCTTTGGCGTCAGCCGGCGGACAATAGCGCGCGCTCTGGCGAAGGACGACGCCACCGCGAGCGACATCGTCAATGGCGGTGAAGAGAAAGGGGGAGGCTCACGCCTCATCCGCCTTAAGCGGGTCGTGAAACAGGCGAGCGCGCTCACCGAGATGCTCCATGATCTCCCGCCGGATGTGCATGATGAAGAAATCCGGCAATGGCAGGAGATGACCAAGGCGTTGCTACGACGAATGGACCGCCTGGTGGTCGAGGAGCGGGCTGCGCGTTAGCGCCCCCGCCCTGATCACTATTCACGGATTTTTCTGCCCAATTCTAAATGTGTCCCCGAAATAGGTCTACCTAAGGGAGAGGGGCTCAGCCTGCGCAGCAAACCTTTCCCATTACGGGAGTAAGGCTTGCCACGCGGTCAAGATCCAATGGCGTGGTTGAGGAACCACGAAAGCGCCGGCAGCGCGTAGTTGAGGAAGACGATCGTGGCCGCCAGGACGGCGATAACGCAGGCAATCTTAAGGACGATCCGAAACAGCGGGACGATGAGGACGTTAAAGACGCCACCGCCAACGGCGGTTACACCACGCCCGACGGCCTCAGCTGCAGGGGCGAGAGTTGGGAAATGCGTATGCATGGAAGGCTCCTTGAACGGTAATGGACGGTTCGCAGGAAAACCGTCCATTGGCCGGCTCATGGAGCCTGGATTCGCATAAGGCGCAGGCGCGTAGCCCGTGGGCGTGAGCGACTCCTGGTACCCGTCCCAGGGTTCGACATCAGCGCTGGGATCGTAATCATCGGAATCGAAATGAGTCGGGTTGCGGTACGCCCAGGGCGCATCCCACGCAGCAGGGTCGTCCGAATCGGTAATAAACGGATCGACGGGTCGAGGGTATGTTTGAGCTGGTCGCGCGCGTTGAGACATAGGGTTCTCTAAGAAACGTTCGAACAGCCTAACCCGCCCGCCAGGTCTGTCGAATCAGCCATCGTGTTGCGAACGCTTCGCAAATGATCCCAGTGGGACCATTTGCGAAGCGTTCGCAAGTAGAACAGGTCCACCTCACTCAACCTTCTTGGTATTACCACCGTGAAGGGTCGCGCGCGGACGAATTTTAACCCGAATAGGCGTGTGACTGAAGATCGGATCGCTGGCCTTGCGGGACCAGATGTACGCTTCACCGCTCTTGAGTTCCATAAACGAGTCGGCCGGAACGTTGCCCAATTGCCCCTTATAGCGGACGATGGTTTTAACGGACTGCGGCGACTCGAGCGGCAAAACCAACATGATGGAGCAAAGCTCCAGGATCTTGGGGTCAAGGCTCTCGGGATCCTGACTGGCGAAGATCAGCGACATACCCTTGTGGCGCATCAAGCGGACTGCCTCGACCATGGCGGAGACCAGGAATGGATCGTTGGCGTACTGGTGGGCCTCGTCAAAAACCATCAACTTCGGCAAGCGTCGGCCGTCTTCGGTTGTGGTGATGCGCTCCATGCACTGGAAGGCACAGAGCGCCAGCCTGAAGGCCGTATTGCGATCAAGGAACTCATCGCGGAGATCGAGAATCATGGTGCGGCCAGACTTGACCAAGCTGGCGAAATGCGCGTCGTCGGCGATGTAGCCGGCCGCAAGCGAGACCTTCAGATTGAGCAGATACTTCTGCTCCTGCGTGAGCCATTCATGGTCTGCGATGCGCTCCAGGAGCCGGGCCGGCGAGAGGTCACTGCGCATCTCGGACATCAACTGCAACAGGACCTGCTGCTCCAGGGAAGACGAGGATTCGTCGCCCATCAAGTTGAGATAACTGGACACGGTCAACTCGGATGAGCCGAAGGTCAGTGGGTAGACATCGAGGTCGGGATATTCGCGCCTGCGCTCTTCAACCAACTGGGGTGGCGTGACCAGGATGACATCCTTGGCGCCAACCGGTTCACCACCCAATTGGCGCAGGGAGGCCACGGCAGCCTCGTCCGTATTGGGCTCCACGAGCGTGGTCCACTCTGGGCGATAATCAGGCGAGCGAGAGTAATGGATGACGCAAGCGAAGCCGGGCACCGCGAGCTTCGTGATGCCAGGGATCGCATTGCTGAAGGACTCGATGAGCACACCAGCGGTGTAGCTCTTGCCACCTTCCTGGCGTGCAAGCAGGGCCATGGTCGAGGTCTCGCCGATATCGAGGCCCACGACGCGCGCGTCGCGATCCATGGTGGTCCCCAGGACCATCGACTGCGGGACCTCGCGTTCGTAGGTGCCGAGTAAAACATTGATGTGTGCCATCAGCGGCGTCTCCGTGGTTGGCGGATGAAGGAGGGAAGGTGACGCGATGCCATGCGTCGATCAAACAGGCGAAGCGAGAAAGGGGGGCGACCGAATCCACCGAGGCGGTACGCCCGCCGGCGATTGGTCATGCGCGCGGCGCGCAACTCGCGGGTGGCCTGCCGGATCTGGGCAAGCGTCATGCGATCATGCTCACCGGCAAGACGGGCGCGCTGGGCAGCCATCATCTCAAGCAGGACGGCCTTGGACAGACCCGGCTTGGGGCCGAGCTGGCTGCCCTTGTAGGCAACCGGGTCACCGTCCGGTGTAAGCAACGGATCGGCAGACCCCGGTTCCGTGATCGCAAAGGAGGCACCATTGAAGTCGCCCGTGCTGGTGAACGACCAGGTGGGGGTAATGGTGCCCTCTCGGCGCATCAAGGCATCGACGCTTTCGAAGGTACCATCGCTCGCTGAGACAGCGCGGGTTACGGCATCATGGGCGATGTATTTGTGTCGCCGATGATCGAAGCGACCGTCGGCCGCGGCTTGGTGACGCCGCTCACGATCCGGAGTCGGCAGGGCCTTATCGTCGACGGCTTGCGTCCACGAATACTCACGTTCGAGCTCGTGCGCTTCAGCGCGAATGCGCCGGCCTGGGAAGCCCTTGTCTTCGACCAAGGACCCATCCGGCAGCACCCGATTAAAGAGCAGATGACAGTGCGGTTGGTCGGTGTCGTGGTGCCGGATAAGCAGGCTTTGGACGTCCTCGGCTTGAGGCGTGATGGTGCCCAGAAGGCGGTCGGCGACCTCCACCATTTCGCGGTTGGTCGGCTGGTCATCGGGGGTCCAGCCAATCACCAGGTGCCCAACGGGACGCCGGACCAGCGGGTTGGCCTGCGCACGCCGCTCGAACTCGGCGGCACGCTCATCTTCCGGAACAACGGCCAGGTCGCCGCCAATGTCTTCGGCGTCGTCCTTGCGCGCGTACTTAAGGATACCGCCTATGTCGGATCCGTAGTGCAGGCGCGTATACATCAGGCCTGGGACAGGGGGCGCGCGAGGATGTCGGTGAGGCACTCGCCACGCAGACGAGCAACCGCGTCGGGGCCGCCGAGAATCGCGGCCGCGATGATGCCCAGGGCCTGGTTGAGCTCGATGAACTCGACCCCGGTGACCTCTTGCCGAGTGCGCGCATTGAGCTCGTGGGCGATCTGATTGAGGTTGACGCCGATCTTACGGATCGCGGTGACCATCCGATCGTCACAGACCGGAAGAGGAGGCGGCGGGGGCGTGAGCTCACGCCCGTTGATGAGCCGCCGGACGGCTTCGGACTCGCTGACGCCAAGGGTCGCAGCGAGGCTTTTGGACCGGACTCGGTCGGCTGTTGAGAGGCGGATCTGGAGCAGCTGATCTTTGGCATCATTCGACACGGACGACGTCCCTTGCTGACCGAAGGCAGCCCCCGAAGGGGCACAGACGAGAGGGGTCCGAAGGCCCCTCGAAGCACAGTGGCAAGCGGAGCGCAGACCTGTGGCGGAGTTGTCATGCTTGTCATGACAACTCCCATCTGTGCTTCTTATGCAAGGCAGATCATCTTTAACGGAACGTTTCTGCAAGCGAAAGCTCTAGTCAGACGCTTGACTCCGAAGGAGAATTTTGCACCGTCAGGGCATCCCGTAGGCAAAGGAGCCGATTATGGTGAAGCCAGCCTGTCCGATCTTCGTGGTGAGCACAGCGAAGGGGGGCGTAGGCAAGACAACCGTCGCAGTCAACTTTGCCCATGCTTTGGCGCGAAGCACCTTCATGGAGCGACCGATGCGAGTCATGTTCATCGATCTCGATGCACAAGGCAACGCGACGAATCTATTTTCGCTCGATCATGAAACGCTCGAAGAGCACTGCTCCGTTCACCCCATGCTCGAAGGCCGAGTGGCTACACCAAAGGAGCAATACGGGGTGCTCGTGATCGGTCACAACGAGGAGTCGATGGGCAAACTCCAGCTGCTTGCTTCGACGACAGTCCTTGTGGATTTCCGCCGGGGTCTCGCAGCAACAATCGCAGCCCACGAGCCGGACGTTGTCATCATCGATACGCCGCCAACGCAGACCCCAAGCGGCGGTGCCGCCCTAGGATCTGCGAGCCATTTGATCATTCCAATGACGCCAACGCGGCACGCATTTAACGGCGCCAAGAAGGCACGTGAATACGCAAGCATGCTTGGCGAGCTGATGAATACGACGGTGACCGTCTGTGGTGTCGTGCCGATTATGACTATGCGAGGTAAAGCCAACGACGAGATTATGCAGCGTGCACAGGATGAATTTGGACCCCTTTTGACCTCAGCAATTCCAATGCGAATCGTGATCAAAGAAGCCGAGGTCGTTGGCATGCCGCTGGTCGCTTACGAAGAGTCGCAGTGCGCCGAGCTCAACCAGGACGAAGGCAACTTCCTCGCATCGAAAAAGCGGCAAAAGTATTCGGAGGTCGGACAGGTGTTTGACGAGATAACGAAGCAGATCCTGAAGCAGGTTCTCAACGGACAGGGGGCATAGCGTGGCCAACGCAGACGCGTTCATGAAGGGGTTAGCGGCAGCGCTGACTGAGGCGAAGGATATCGAAGATGCCGAAGAAAGCGGCCCGCAGCCATCCGACTTGGCAAGCCAAAGCAGTAGCGTCAGCGAAAGGGATGACGAGGCGCCAGCGTCTGAAAACGACCCAAGCGTGACGTCATTCCTGCCAGCCCAGATGACCGGCAAACGGTACATCAAGCGTCTGGAGAAAGCGGTCTCGGCCTGGGAACCGCAGGAGGATCTCGGGGCTGTTGAACTCCGGAAGTTACGCCAAGGGGCAGTTGCCTGTCGCTTTGCGAACGATCTAACGCCTGCTCTGCGGCTCCAAATGGGGCGCTTTCTTCTCGACGCGAAGCGACGTCTGAAGCACGGGGACTGGCAGAGCTTTCTGAAAAGCGCAGCTGGCGTATCGCGCGCAAACGCTGCGCGTCTGATTGCAGTCGCGGATGCGATTGGCGATGTGAATCATGCCGTCCTGCTGGGCGATGATTTGATCGATAAGATCTTCAAGGCCCGCGCGCCCGTGACGGTGTTGGATTCAATCTGCGCCGCGAAAACGCGTGAAGAAGCCGGTGCCATCTTAGACACCTGGAAGAATCAGGCGAAGATAACGGCCGTGATGGCACCCGTAGCGGGCGCCGAAAAGCTGCCCGAGGCAACCAAAGCAACCCTCGCGGCTAAGGATATTCCGGCCGCATTACGGGAACTGGCGACGCGCAACGATGACCCGGAAGCGGTCGTAACCTTGTTTCGCGAGACGCTGACCGAAGTCGGGACCCCAGTTGCGGCAACGAACATTGTGCGCCAGAAAACGATGGGCCGTCAGGTCCAGCGGCCGCTTAATCTCAGTAGCTTTCGGCGTCTAGTTGAGGACCTCAGCGAGGCTGAGGGTCTGGAAGAAGACGAGGAACTCTCCGGCGCAATGGCGCAAGTCATGCAGGGGCTTGAGCGCCTTGTGCAGCTGACTGATACGAGACGCGCAGGTCTCCTTACTGGGGAGCAGTGACCACTGTGTGGGAGCGCGCACGCACGATCGGGCATGCCCTGGTTGTCGGTTTCGCGATTGCTTTCTACGGCGCGTTGCGCCAGTCCGGCAGTGTGACGCAAGCAGGGGCCGTTATTCTCCCTGCGGTCGTGGCCGTGGTCGCAATGGTCATTTGGGAGACGTTTGTCACCATTAAGGAACGGGTCGGTTTCCGCCAACGTGGACAAGTGATATGGCAGAGGCGTGCCCGCCACCACCTGGTGCCACTGGCACTTGTGCCGGCCTGCGTATTGCTGGTAAGTGCCGTCGGCTGGGATCATGGATCTGGGTTTTACCAGTTCCTACGGGTGGTGACCTGTATCGCAGCCGTGGCTGGAATCGCAATGCTCTGGACGTGGGACTTTGGGTGGCGCTTGGCGCTTGGAGTCATTGCGATTCTCTATAATCCGCTGGTGCCGGTTCAGCTTGGAGAGCGAAGTTATTGGCAGGTTATCAATACACTAACCGTAGGTGCATTTGGTGTCGTTATGGCCGCAGCCTTCATCGAAATCCTGAAGCCAGTGGACGAATCAGCAGAGACAGCCGACGAGCGACAGCCAGAAGAGTCATCTCTTTCCTGAGAAAAAAATGAGGCCCTGAGAGGTGCTCTTGGAGCATGAAAGGCCCTGGCTGATCGCCACGACTGATACGCGCTGATGTTTCGGGAGGGGGGTCAGAGACGCGGTCTGATTCTCGCTGTAAGCCCTGAGATGCTCCCGTGGGTGCGCCGTCCTGCTTGACTCCTTTGGTGGGGGAATGCCCCGTGGGGACCTCCGCCCGCTACGCGGCGCGGCGAAGCCGCGTCCCTCCGAGGATGCGTCCGCACGGCTGCGCCGTGCCCGCTAGCGCCAATGGGCGCCTGACCGAAGTGCTCTTTGAAATCTTAAGAAAGCTCCTGCGGCCATTGTCACGAGCGGCGCGCCCTCTCGGGATCGGGATCCAGTGTTCCGGTGTGGGCATTCCCCCACCAAAGGAGCCAATCATGAGCTATGACCTCAACCACGTAATCCTCTCAGGGCGCGTTGCTGCTCTGGCATCACCGGAGGGAGACTTTGTTCTCGTTCAGGATGATGGGACACAAATTAACTGTCGAACGAATGATGGTTTGTTCTGTTCCGAAGTGCGAGCTGGGCACCTGGTAGTACTGGATGGC
>JAQIBG010000336.1 GCA_027859175.1 Planctomycetota bacterium
CGGGCCGCGTGCACGTGGGGGCAAACCTGCCGTGATCGCGCATCGGACCACCCGCATCGCGCGCAATCGCAAGCGCCACCGCCACCTCGCACTCGGGGCCATCGCTGGCGTTGCGGCCACAGCGCTGTTGCTCACCGCACTGTCACAACTCGGCGCACAAACCCTGCCAGCCCCGGCCGTGTTGCCGCCGCTGCGGGTACTGCGCCATCAGCCGGCACCGCCGCCACCACCGGTCACGCCACCGCCCAGCGGGCCGAGCACTACCGCCATGCCGCTGCCCGCCCCCAGCCTCCCCACGCTGGCGCTGGCCCTGCCACAGACACCGAGCGTAGCCCTGCCCACGCCAAGCGCGCCCAGCGCCCTGCCCAGCCTGAGCACCATGAACGTGCCGGCGGCCCCGGCCGTCGCCAGCTTGGCACATCGGGCGCAACGTCTCGGCGTGCCCGACCTACAACGCTATTACCCCCAGAGCCTGGCGCGGCGCGGCGTAGAAGGCCGCACCCATGTGCGCCTCAGCATCGACGCCACCGGTCGCGTGCAGACCATCACCGTTCTCGAAAGCGAACCGCCCGGCGCCTTTGACAAGGCCAGCCGCAGCGCCCTGCGTCAATTGCGCTACCGCCCCGCCACCGATGCCAGCGGCCAGGCCGTGGCCAGCACCGTCGAGGAGACCTTACTGTGGTCCATCGCACGCTGATTATTCTGGCCTGCTGCTGCGCCCTGGGCGCCGCTGAACTCGATAGCGACAGCCACGCTGCGCTGGTCGCCGCGCACGAAGCCCTCCAAACTGACGACAGCGCCGCCGCGCTCGCCGCGCTCGAGCCCTACGCCAGCCTGGAGGTGGCGGCCATGCAGGCCATGCGCGGCCACGCCCTACGCGCCGCCGGTCGTGACCAAGACGCCATCGCCGCCTTCCAAGCCGCCCTCACGCTTGAACCCGGCGACCAACAATACGTCTACGCGCTGCTGACCCTGTACGCTGCCCACGACAACTGGGCCGAGCTCGTGCGCATTGGCGCCGCTCATCTCGACTGGGCGCGCTGCGACCAAGCCGCGCTGGTCATGGTGGCCCAGGCCGCCGAACGTCTCGGTGACGCCCCCTATGCCAGCGCCCTGGCCGAGCGCGGCCAACTCCGCTTTCCTGACAGCATCGAACTGCGCCAACTCCTGGTGCACCTTGCCCTGCAGCGCGATGACCGCGCAAGCGCGCGCGCGCAACTCGACCACCTGCAAAACACCGCCGCCAATAATAGCGAACTGTGGCGCCTGCGCGTGCACGCCGCCGATGATGACGACAGCTATCGCCAAGCGCTCGAGCTCGCCCTCCTCAGCGACCCCAAGGCACGCGACCTACACCGTGCCTACGCCGCCGCCTGCAGCGCTGCCGATCAGCATGCCGAAGCGCTACGCCAAGCAGAAGCCTTGCTCACCGAGGCCAACGCAGCAGACCGCCTCCTCGCCCTACGCATCGCCACCGCCGCCAACGACACCGCGCGCTGCACGGCCTGGCTCGCCGCCACGCCCGAAGCCGAGCGCGGCCCTTTCCATCGGCAGCTGCAGGCGCGCCTCGCTCTCAGCTCAGGTGACACCGCCGCCGCCCGCGCCGCGCTGCAAGCCCTGATCACCGCCGGCGAAGCCGACAACGCGATCCTGATCCAAGCCGGCCTGATCGAACAAAACGACGGCGACACCGCCACCGCCGAAGCCCTGTACCGCCAAGCCCACGACAACGACAGCGCCCTGGCCGGCCTTTACCTCGCCCGCCTCCTCGCCAACACCCAACGCCGCGATGAGGCCCGACAACTGCTAGAAAGCCTGAGCCGCGCGCATCCAGAGCTGGACGCTGCGCGGCATATGCTCAGTGCTTTGGGGTCTCGGTAGAAGGTCCTGGGTCCTGGTACGCGCCTGACGGCGCTTAGGTCGTGGGGACAGCCCTTGTAATGAAGATCGAGCTTTTGGCTGGGGCCCTCGGCCGCCGTGTCTACCGCTTCAATACTCCGCCCAAGGCGCGGTGCGTGGCATGCCCGGCTGCTCCCACGACCTAAGCGCCGTCAGGCACGTACCAGGACCCAGGACCGGCTCCCCCCACGACCTAAGCGCCGTCAGGCGCGTACCAGGACCCAGGACCCTCGTGCGATCACAACAATGCAACCATGTTGCACCTGGCGCCAACAGGCCCATCCTTCCGCCATGCAGGGCTTGATCCCATGAGCTTGACCACCATCTGTTGTGACGGCGACCACGTTCCCGGCGATATTGCCGTGCATGCGGTTGACTGCTGGGCGCGCTATGCTGCGACCGGCGATTGGATCTTACGTGGTCTCAACCTGCATCTAGAGGCGGGTCACGCGGCGCTGATCCGCGGCGGCAATGGGCAAGGCAAGAGCACCCTGCTCAAAGTTTTAGGTGGCTTGCTGCCGGTTGATCGCGGCAGTTGCGAAGTGGCGGGCGGCGCGCCGCATCGGCGCTGCTCGGTGGTGGCCTACCTACCGCAGCAAGGCGGCACCGACTGGCGCGCGCCAGCCACCGTCAGTGATTTGGTCAGCGCGGGGCGCCTGCCGCACCGTGGCTGGTTCAGACGTCTCGGCGCGGCCGACCGCGAACGCTGCGCCAACGCCATTGAGCGCATGGGCCTGGCCGACTTGGCCCAGCGCAAGCTGCACGAACTCTCTGGCGGCCAACGCCGCCGCGCACTGCTGGCGCGCACCTTGGCGCAAGAAGCGCGCGTGGTGCTGCTCGACGAACCGCTCAACGGGCTCGATCGCAGCGCCCGGGCCGAACTGGCCGAACTGCTCGGCGGTTTGATTGCTGACCACGCCTTAACCATCGTGGTCACCAGTCATGAAACCCAAGACTTCCCGCTCAGCTTCAATCAGCTTCACCATCTGCAAGACGGCCAACTGATTCCCGACGAGGCCATGGTTTGAGCCATGGAGTGGCTCTCTGAACCCTTCGGTTTCGACTTCATGCGCGCCGCCCTCGCCGGTGGCATCATCGCCGCCATCGCCTGCGCGCTGCTCGGCGTGCACCTCGTGCTGCGTGGCATGTCTTTCCTCGGCGACGCGCTGGCCCATGCCGCCCTACCCGGGGTGGTCACCGCGCAGATGCTCGGCATCAGCCTGCTGGTGGGTGCCTTTAGTGCGTCTTTGGCCACCGCTCTGCTCGTAGCCTGGATTGCGCGCCGGCGCGCGGTCAGCGAAGACAGCTCACTCGGCGTGGCCTATACCGGCATGTTTGCGCTCGGCATTGTGCTACTCAATCGGGTTGGCTCGTATCGTGATTTGGCGCATCTGCTGCTCGGCAACCTGCTCGGCATTACCTGGAGCGAAGTCGCGATCATGGCCGGGCTGCTGGTCGGGATTGTGCTGATCCTTGCACTGTGCCACCGCCAGTTGTTGGCCACCACCATCGACCCGCACTATTGCACCCGCATTGGCTGCAACGCCGACCTCACCCGCATGGTGCTGCTGGTATTATGCGCGGCCACCATCGTGATGGGGATTCGCGTCGCCGGCGTGGTGCTGACCAGCGCGATGCTGATCACACCGGCGGCCACCGCGCGCTTGCTCGACTGGCGCTTGGTACCGACCCAAGTGCTGGCAGCCAGCATCTCGGTGCTGGCTATTTTCGTCGGCCTTCTGCTGGCCTATCACCTGGATCTCAGCGGCGGCGCCGCCGTAGTGCTGGTGCTCACCGCCGTGTTCTTGATCGTCCGCGTGGGCACTGCGTTGCGCCAGCGCAGCCCCGCGAGCGAGTAAGCACGCGCAATCAGCCCGCCGCGCTGCCGCCCACGCCGCGTGCGACCAGCGCCGCCAGAATCGGAATCAGCACCAACAGCAGCAACTGCACGCCCTGAAAAGCCTTGATCGATCCAGGCACGGCCACGGTATCAGCCGGGTCGCCGATGCGGTTGCGGCGCCAGAACAGCGTCGACTTCACACCCAAACCCAGCAAGACCACAAACAAGGTCAGCTTGCCATGGAACAGGCCGTTCTTGAGGTAGTAGCTGGCTTCCTTGCCAACGCCGAACCACAGCACCAAGCCTGTCGCCAGAACCAGCACCACCGAGAACCAGAACACCAGGTCGATAATCGCGATCTTACGCACCACCGCGCGCGGCAATTCACGGGCCGTCATCAGATGGCCCGACAATAAAGCACCGTACAGCGCCATGATGCCAATGAAGTGAGCGGCGCGAATGAGAGCTTCGAGTACCATGCTGGTTCCTGTCCTAAGCGAAATGCAGATGCTGGCTGCGTCTTGAATCGTCGCGCATGCTCACGGCCCGGAGCCAAGCACAAGCGGCGCCCTTCGTTGATGACCTGCTACGTGGTCCGATACGTCGAACTGCCACTCCTGTTAGCTACCAAGGCAAGTACAGCCGCAGCGGGGTCAGCGCCAAGCCGATCACCACCGCCAGCACCCCGCACACAACAGTCAAACGCAGGGCCTGGCGCAGGTGCTGCGCGCCGAGATCGCTAGGCCAACTCGCATCGCCCATGAAGGCACTGTGCACCTGCTGCCCCGCCTTCACAATCGGCCCCATCAGGCGCACCTGCAACGCGCCCGCACAGGCTGCTTCGCTCCAGCCCGAGTTCGGGCTCGCCAACATACCGTGATCACGCCATGCCGTCTTCACCGCTGAGACCGGGTGCAAGCGCAGCACCGCCGCCGCCGCCGCAATCAGCAGCGCCGAGCAGCGCGCCGGCACAAAGTGCACCAGGTCGTCACTGCGCGCTCCCCACCAGCCAAAGCGGCGGTAGCGCTCGTTGCGATAGCCAAGCATCGAATCCAAACTCGACACCACCTTCACCACGATCAAGCCCGGCACGCCAAACAGACACAGCGCCCACAGCGGCGTGAGCACGCCGTCGGTGAGATTTTCAGACAGGCTCTCGATCGTCGCCCGCACCACGCCACCGCGGTCGAGCTGCGCGGTTTCCCGACCAACCAACATCGCCACCCGGTCGCGGGCCGCCGCAAGATCATCAAGGTCAGTGAGCACGCGCCGTCCATGCTGCACCAAGTCGCGCAGACACAGCAGGCTATAGGCGAGCGCCGCATCCCACACCAGGGCCGCCCACGGCGACCACAGCGCCAAGCCGGCATGCACCGCCCACCAGCCCCCGAGCGCCAAAGTTATCATCAGCAGCCAATGCAGCGCCCCACCCACGTAGCCGCGCAGGCCCAGCGCAAACAAGACCCGCTCCAAACCGCGAATCGCCGCCCCCAACACGCGAATCGGATGCAGACGATACACCGGATCGCCCACCAGCGCGTCGGCAAGACAGGCCACAAGGATGACCACAACATGATGCAGTAGCAACTCGGGCACGCCGCACCCTCAAGCCAAGCCCCAGCAGCGCAAGCGCCGCAGGCGATTGCGCCACCGGCAACAGCCCTACCCTGGCGCCAATCAATGGATCCCCTCGCCACCGCCCTTGACCAACTCCGCCACGCCGGCCAGCGCATCACGCCGGTGCGCGAAGCGGTGCTCGGTGCGGTGCTCGCGAGCGATAGCGCCGTCAGCCACGCCGACCTCGAACAACATCTCGGCGCCGGCTTCGACAAGGTCAGCATCTACCGCAGCCTCGAATGGCTCGAACAGCACGGCATCATCCATCGCTTCGCCAGCCGCGAACGCACCTGGCTGTTTAGCGCCGGCGACGGCGACGGCGCCCACCTGCACTTCACCTGCAGCAACTGCGGCACTCGCAGCTGCATGGACGCGCTCCGCCTGCCCCGCATCGCCCTGCCCCCAGGCTACTCCTGCGACAGCCTCGAAGTCCTCGCCACCGGACTCTGCGCCACCTGCGCCAAAGCTGGCTGAGGGGCAGATCGTGAGGCGATAGCAGTTTGGGGGGCAGATCGTGAGCGATCTACGCCAGGACGCCAGGGTTCGAAGTCTGGTGGAAAGTGGCTGGATTCGCTCAGGACGAGACTGTCTGACCGACACTGTCGGCATTACGCTTGCCGCCCTTTTCGGTTATCTGGCGCCCTGGCGTCCTGGCGTAAACCTGCTTAACAGTTCCCCACTCAGAGCTCAGAACCGCCACCTTACCGAGCGTTGACAGTCTGCAGACAGGGCAAACATGCTCATCCCACCTAATATCGCCTCCGGGGAGCCTTCATGAGCACCGAATCCACGATCGTCTACACCTACACCGACGAAGCGCCCATGCTGGCGACTTACTCGCTGCTGCCGATCGTGCGCGCGTTTGGCAAAACAGCCGGCGTTGAGTTCTCGCTGTCCGACATCTCGCTAGCCGGCCGCATCATTGCCGCCTTCCCCGACAAGCTGTCCGAGACCCAGCGCCAGGAAGACGCCCTCGCCAAGCTCGGTGACCTAGCCACAACGCCCAATGCCAACATCATCAAGCTGCCCAACATCAGCGCTTCGCTCCCGCAGCTGTCCGCAGCCATCGCCGAACTGCAAGCCCAGGGCTACGACATCCCAAACTACCCGGCCGAGCCCAGCAACGCCGCCGAACAAGAGACCAAGGCCCGCTACGCCAAGATCCTCGGCAGCGCCGTGAACCCCGTGCTGCGCGAAGGCAACAGCGATCGTCGCGTTGCCGGCCCAGTCAAAGCCTATGCCAAGAAGAACCCGCACTCGATGGGCGCGTGGTCAACGAGTTCGAAGACGCACGTCGCCCACATGGAGAGCGGCGATTTCTTTGGCAGCGAAAAATCGATCGTCGTGCCGGCCGCCACCGAGGTCGCCATTGAACTCGTCACCGCTAGCGGCGACACCCAGGTGCTCAAGGCTTCCACCAAGCTGCTGGCCGGCGAAGTGTTCGACGCCGCCGTGATGAGTAAAAAGGCCCTACGCAGCTTCTTGGCTGAGCAAATCGCCGACGCCAAGGCGCAAGACGTGCTGTTCTCGCTGCACCTCAAGGCAACCATGATGAAGGTGTCTGACCCGATCATGTTCGGCCACGGCGTCACGGTGTTCTTCAAAGATCTGTTCGACAAGCATGCCGCCACCTTCGAGCGCATCGGCGTCACCCCCAACAACGGCCTAGGTGACCTCGAAGGTCGCCTCAGCCAACTCAGCGCTGACGAGCGCGCCGCCATCGAAGCCGACCTCAAGGCCTGCTACGAAGCCGGCCCGGCCATGGCCATGGTCGACTCCGACCGCGGCATCACCAACCTGCACGTGCCCAGCGATATTATCATCGATGCCTCGATGCCGGCGATGATCCGCACCTCGGGCCAAATGTGGGGGCCCGACGGCAAGCAGCAAGACACCAAGGCGGTGATCCCTGATCGCAGCTACGCCGGCGTGTACCGCGAAACCATCGACTTCTGCCGCGCCCACGGCGCCTTCGACCCCAGCACCATGGGCAACGTGGCCAACGTGGGCCTGATGGCCAAGAAGGCCGAAGAGTACGGCTCGCACGACAAGACCTTTGAGATCCCCGCCGACGGCACCGTGCGCGTGGTCGACAGCGCCGGCACCGTGCTGCTTGAGCACGCAGTTGAAGCCGGTGACATCTGGCGCGCCTGCCAAACCAAAGACGAAGCGATCCGCGACTGGGTCAAGCTGGCGGTGTCGCGCGCCCGCGCCACCGGCGCCCCGGCCGTGTTCTGGCTCGACAAGACCCGCGCCCACGACGCCCAGCTGATCACCAAGATCAACACCTACCTCCCCGAGCACGACACCAGCGGCCTCGATATCCGCGTGCTGGCCCCGGTTGAAGCCACCCGGCTCAGCCTCGAGCGCTGCAAGGCCGGCGAAGACACCATCTCGGTCACCGGCAACGTCTTGCGCGACTACCTCACCGACCTGTTCCCAATCCTCGAGCTCGGCACCAGCGCCAAGATGCTGTCAATCGTGCCCCTGCTGGCCGGCGGCGGCCTGTACGAGACCGGCGCCGGTGGTTCGGCCCCCAAACACGTGCAACAGTTCCAGAAGGAATACCACTCACGTTGGGACAGCCTCGGCGAATTCCTCGCCATTGGTGTGTCGCTCGAAGACCTGGGCGGCAAGACCAACAATCCCACCTGCCTGCAGCTGGCCGAAACCCTGAACCAGGCCATCGGCAAACACCTCGACGAACGCAAGTCGCCCTCGCGCAAGTGCGGCGAGCTCGACAACCGCGGCAGCCACTTCTATCTGGCCCTGTATTGGGCCGAAGCCTTGGCCGCCAAGGGCGTGGCCGGATTCGGCCAATTGGCCAAGACTTTGGGCGATAACGAACAATCCATCGTCAACGAACTCATTGCCGTTCAGGGTTCGCCGATCGACATCGGTGGCTACTACCGCCCCGACTGCGCCAAGGCCAACGCCGCCATGCGGCCCAGCGCCACCTTCAACGCCGTCATCGACGCACTCGGCTAACCCAGCAAAAAATGAGAACTCCACGCGGGGCGGATGCAAAGCATCCGCCCCGCGTGCGTTTATGCTGACGGGCATGGATAGCACCTGCATCGATCCCCGCGACATCTCCTACCGCCCCACTGCGATCGCAGACCCTCCAGGGATCGCGCTGGTCGCCTGCGGCGGCATTACCCGCGCCCATTGCCAAGCCTATGCAGCCGCTGGCTACCAGGTCCGCGTCATGTGCGACCTCGATCTGGCAACGGCTGAGGCGCGCCGTGACGAGTTCTACCCCCACGCCACCGCCACCACCGATCTCGCGGCAAGCCTCGCGCGCGACGACATCGCCATTGTTGACATTGCCGCCCACCCCGACGCACGTCCGGCCCTGATCCGCGCCGCGCTGGAAGCCGGCAAGCACGTGTTGTCACAGAAGCCCTTCGTTACCGACCTCGACCTCGGCGAAGAACTGTGCCAACTCGCTGAGCAGCGCGGGCTCAAGCTGGCGGTCAACCAAAACGGGCGCTGGGCACCACACTGGCAATGGACCCGCAACGCGGTGGCCGCCGGCCTCATTGGCCCGGTTCACAGCTGCAACTTCGCGCTGAGCTGGGATCACAACGGCGTCGCCGACAACTCCCCCTTCAACCGGGTTCAGC
>JAQIBG010000354.1 GCA_027859175.1 Planctomycetota bacterium
GGAGTGAACAGAGGAACAGAGGAACAGAGGGGTGGGAGGTGGGGTGCAGCCTCGGTAGGGCTTGGTTCCGTGGAGGGCCTTGCACTGCCGCGCGCCGGCTAGGCGAGGGAACAGAGGTCCGGGAACGGCACGTGGCCTGTAGGCCTGGCGGATCCTGGGAATTAATTAAACTCATTCGGACCTCAACTTCCTCAACTCCCTCCTGCTAGGAGCAAGTTAAGTAATTGGCAAGAGGGAGTCGAGGGAGTTGAGGTCCGAATGAGTTTAGCAGGTGGGCGGCTGATGCGCGCAAGCCTGAATGACCAAGTCCGCACACCAACACGACCAAGCAAGCCGAAACCAGGTCCGACCACCAGGGGCAACCCTTTCCCCCTCATTCGAACCTCAACTCCCTCGACTTCTCCTGCTAATCTAATCTGCGAGGAGTGAGTTTAGCGGTTAAGTAGGTGCGGGTGGGCCACGTTTTCGCCGCGCACCAGGAAGATCACGTTTTTGGCGACGTTGGTGGCGATGTCGCCGATGCGCTCGAGGTCGCGCGCGGCGCCAGCGGCGCGTAGGGCGAGGTGGCCGCGGTCGCTGTGATCGCGGATGATGATTGCCAGGTCGTCCATGATCTGGTGGTAGGCCTCGTCTACCGCTTCGTCGGCATCGCGGACTGCGTCCGCGAGATCGGCGTCGCCCTTCATGAAGGCGTCGAGGCTGTCGGTGACCATGGCGGCGCAGGCTTCTACCATCACAGCGAAGGTGTCGGTGACCTCAAGCGGCGCGGCTCCGCACAGCTTCTTGGCACACTTTGCCACATTTTTGGCGTGGTCGCCCATGCGTTCGAGCTCGCTGCACACGCGGCTGACCGTGAGGATGAGGCGCAGTTCGTCGGCCACTGGCTTGTGGAGAGCCAGCAAGCGGTGGCAGGCGCGATCAATCTGCAGTTCGCAGGCATCGATCTCCCGATCGGCTGCGAGCACCTCGTCTACCAATTCGCTGCGCCGGTCGATCAGGGCGGCGATGGCACGGTGAACGTTGGCCTCCACCTTGGCGCCCATGGCCAGGAGGTCCTTCTTAAGGTCATCGAGTTCGCGGCTGCTGTGGATGGTCATGGCTCGGCCAGGGTGGTGACGATATGCTAATCAGGAAACATACATGGTTGCACCGGCGGTCTTCATGAAATTTGCATTAAGAGGGGGTGCCTTGTGGCAATGTGTGCGAATGGTAGCTGTCAATTCATGGAAATTTAATTATGTGAACGTACGGATCCTTATCTGGGCTGCCATACTCCCCGGCCTGTGAGCCAGTCGCGTGGCTGAACTCACAGGGAGTGCATAAAGGGGTGTGATCCCGGCCGTGGTGTCAACCGCGGTAGGCACTTCCGTTCTCACCCTGGGCGGTGCGTGCACCGCTGCCTCGTAGCGAATAGAGAGCCGACGCGTGTTGCTGGTTTTGATTTCGATGCGGGGTGACTCTCTTAATTGGGGGCGGCGCCCCCTTCACCCATCATGACAGGAGTCATAATGACCTCCCGCTTCTTGGTCCCCACCTTGGCCGCCCTTGCGGTTATCCCTACTGCTCACGCTTTTGAAATCGCCGGCGATGCCTGGGCGATGAAGATTGAGCCGCGTATTCAAACCTGGCTTGAAATCGGTAGCACCAGCATCGATAGCCAGGACTACGACCCCTTCTCTGGCGCTGCCACCGAAGATCCCCAGTCGCTCAACTTCCAGGTCCGCCGCGCGCGCCTGTACTTCAAGGGCAAGCATCAAGAGGGCTGGAACTTCCTGGTTGAAGTCAGTGCCGACAAGATTGGTGGCAAAGACGGCTCCGTCGACGGCACCCCTGAGTTTGCCAAGGTTCGGGTTGGTAAGGACATCGAGTCTGGCGACATCGAGCATTCGATCTTCTGGGGCTTGTTCGATGGCGACGATTACGGCGTGACCTCAAATGGCGCTTACAGCTCTGCCAAGCTGCTGTTCCCCAATGAGAAGACCACCAAGCTGATCGTTCCTAGCAACACCGCGGTTGGTATCGGCTACGGTCTCGAGGCCGGCGCCTTTGGTCTCACTGCCTCGATCACCGAGGGTGAAGACAAGAGCGGCGTCAAGGATGACGACGCCGACCTGTACTTCGCTGCTCGTTTCTTTACCTCGATCGACGAGGACAAGATGACCGGTCTGACCGAGTCTTTCGCTGGTAAGGACGGCTTCAATCACGTGCTCGGTGTAGGTCTCAACTACGCCATGCTCGCTGGTGACACCTCGGCCATCGCCTATGGCATCGACTACCTGTTCCACATGGACGCCTGGAGCGCCCAGGCCGAGCTGATTGGCTCGAGCCAGGATAACGGTGCTGGTAGCAACGATACCGATGGCTTGGCTTTCAACGTGCAGGGTGGCTATGCGCTGCCGCAGGAAAACGGCACGGTCATTGAGCCGGCCCTGCGCCTGACCTACGTGGACAAGGACACCGACAACGATAACGAAAGCGGTGCCCTAATCAACGAAGGCAAGAACAGCGGCATCTATGTTGACGCCGGCGTGAACTACTACCTCGACAAGCACAACAACAAGTTCCAGCTCGCGCTGCAGTACTTCGGTGCTGAAGAGGACGGCGACGGCTTCGTGCTGCGTCTGGCTCACGCCCTCGAGTTCTGATTCAAGCAGTCGCCCGACTGCTGCACAACGAAACCTCGCCGGCTTGCTGGCGGGGTTTTTTAGGTCTCAACCGACTTCGTGGTTGAAGCGATATTGCCGCAGTGTGCTTGTTAATGCCCACTGGCGATTGTGCGATCACTGTGATCGCGACCTTGGCACGTGAATTCGAAGTCGAGTGTCGCTTCGTCGATAGAGAAGCGATCATGCAGCAGTTGACGGATCAACCGGTGTGCTGTCACATGCGACAGCACACCGGTTGGGTTTTTAAAGGATCGTCAACCTCCTACTTGGCTGACGGTCCCTTGCTTCCGATAAACCGTGTTTCCTGATCGGCACCGATGCGATAGGCCTGTGTCAGCTCCGTGACCAGGACGAGACCATCGCCGCGCCGTCCAGTATGGGCGGCCTTGGCAATGCAGCGACGAATGCTGTCGACGGCCTCATCTTCACATGCGATCTCAATACGCACATGTGGCTCATAGTTGATCTCCAGCCATTCTCGCTCCACTTCGCTCAGCGCTTCGCGCCAACTGCCAAAGCCACGCCCCTCTGACAACGAGGCCCCGTGGACGCTTGGCTCTTCGTGTAACGCGTACGTGACATCACTGAGCTTGTTCGGCTTAATATAGGCAGTGATTAGCTTCATCCTTAGACTCCTTGCGCACGTCGTTCACGACGCTGTTCGATGAGGTGATAGACCGACGGCAACACAAA
The DNA here is from genome assembly GCA_027859175.1 of Planctomycetota bacterium. GTDB lineage: Bacteria > Planctomycetota > UBA11346 > UBA11346 > UBA11346 > GH22. Next base: position 3,360 of record JAQIBG010000354.1, read on the forward strand.
TAGCGTCAGCAGGGTAGAAGTGGCGAGCCCAAAAACGACCACCACCGCCAGCGGGCGCTGCACCTCGGATCCAATGCCGGTGGCAAACAGCAAGGGCAACAATCCGAGGATGGTAGTGCCTGCGGTGAGCAGTACCGGCCGAAGACGTAGCAGGGCGCCGCTCCGCACGGCCTCATCTACGGTCTTGCCCTCTTCTACCAATTGGCGGAAATACTCGACCAGCACCATGCCATTCTGAACCGCGATTCCGAAGAGGGCAATGAACCCGACCGAGGCCGGAACCGATAGATATTCGCCCATGAGAAGTAGCCCGAAAACGCCGCCTATCAAGGCCAAAGGCACGTTGGCAACGATCATCAAGGCCGGAGAGAGCGCGCCGAAGCTCATATAGAGCAACAGAAATATGGAGACGATGACTATCGGAACGATAACCGCCAGGGTGCCCATGGCTCGCTGCTGATTCTCAAACTGCCCGCCATATTCTACCACGTAACCGGGCGGCAGTTCGACCTCGGCAGCAATTCGATCCTGAATGTCGGTCACCACGCTGCCCAGATCCCGTCCGCGTACATTGCCTTGGACGATCCAACGACGCTGGTTTTTTTCGCGATTGACCTGAATGGGACCAAAGGCTTTATCGACCGTTGCCACTTGGCTGAGGCTAATAAGGCTGCCGTCATCGGTTGGAACCTGGAGGTTTTCGATGCTAACTATGTCGTCACGATACGCCTCCTGGTAGCGGAGGTGAATACCGAAGCGCCGTGTGCCAAGGTACATGGTCCCGATGTTTTCCCCACCCACCGCCAGTTCGACCAATTCTAGTACCTGGTCAGCGTTGATGCCGAACCGAGCACACGCAGCACGGTCCACGTCGATGCGCACTTGCGGTTGACCAAAACTCTGTTCCACCGACAGATCAACCAAGCCGGGTACCGGTTCAATCGCGGCTGATATTTCTGCCGCCTTGGTGCGCAGAACGTCGAGATCTTCGCCATAAAGCTTGATCGCCAGTTGCGCCTTCACGCCCGAAAGCAACTCGTCAAAGGCATTCTGAATCGGCTGGGTGAAGTTGAGTTGTACGCCTGGGAAAGCTCCGAGGTCTTGGGAGAGAGCAGCGACCAATTCCTGTTTATTGCGAAAGCGGCCCCACTGAGATTGTGGCTTCAATTCGATATGGATTTCAGCCGTGTTTACGGGGTGCGGGTGGCTGCCCGCCTCCGGCCGTCCGATACGCGAGATGACCTCCTTGACAGGAGCGTATTTCATAATTTCCCGCTCCAGGGTCTGAATGGTCTTGGTGCCGTGAACTAGCGAGGTAGACGGGGCCATGCCTACGCCGATAACGATGCTGCCTTCCTCCAGCGTCGGGATGAACTCAGTGCCCAAGTATGGCACCACGGCAAAGGTGGCAGCTAGGGCCACGCAGCTGCAGGCGATCACAGCCTTCCTGGCTCGCAAAACCCGGTCGAGAAGGAAGCCGTACCCGCGTTTCAGAATCCGCAAAAGTACGAAATCATGCTCTGCCTTGTGACGCAGCAGGTAATGGCTCAGCGCGGGCGTCATCACCAGGGCCATGACGAGCGAACCGAGCAGCGCGAAGGCGATGGTGAAAGCCATGGGCGAGAACATCTTGCCCTCTACCCCCTGAAGTGTGAACAGGGGCAGGAAGACCATGATAATGATGGCGATTGAAAATAGAATTGGCTTGGCGACTTCCATCGCCGCCTCGCGAATAATTACATCCTTGGGCTCATGGCTACCACGCCGTGCACCCAGATGACGGTAAATATTCTCGACCATCACGATGGCGCCATCACCCAGCATGCCGATGCCAATTGCGATGCCGCCAAGTGACATCAAGTTGGCACTCAGCCCTTGAAAGCCCATAATTATGATGGCTATTAGGGCAGACACCGGCAGCGCCAAGGCAACGATCAGCGCCGTGCGTAGATTGCCGAGGAGTACGGCAAGCAGCAGCACCACCAAAATGCCACCGATCATAAGCGATGATTTTACGGTGCCGGTAGCGTTGTTGACCAGTTCCGCCTGCTCGTAATAAGCTTCCAAATGTACACCCTGCGGCAGGGCCGCCTTAACAGCGTCTACTTTGGCATAGAGTGCATGGATTACTTCAGAGGTGTTCTCACCATACAGCTTCATGACGATACCACTGACCACCTCACTCTCGCCGTTGCGGCTCACTACACCACGGCGGATCTCGTTGCCATAGGCGACTTCGGCAATGTCACCGATCGAGACTGAGACGCCGTCCTCTGTTTTAAGAACGATGTCGCGGATTTGCTCTAATCCATCCAGTAAGCCCAAGCCCCGAACCAAATACTCCTCGGAACCAAACACTAAGAACTGACCACCAACGTTGCGATTATTGCTTTCAACCGCCTCCACGACTTCATCAAGATGCAGGCCATGCGCCTGGAGCCGCTGAGGATCAACGCGGATTTGGTACTGTAGTACGTGTCCACCCATTGAAAGGATGTCTGTCACGCCAGAGACCGTCTGAAGCTGAAACTTAACCACCCAATCATTGATCTCACGAAGATAGGTGGTGGGGTCTTTCCCGCCGGTGTTGACGCCCTCGTCCAGGGTCAGGTAGTAGAGGAAAATCTGACCGAGGCCGGTTGATATGGGACCAAGGGTCGGCGGTTCGTCCATGTCCGGGAGATCGTTCATTGCGCCAGCAAGACGCTCGGAAACGAGTTGTCGGGCAAAGTAGATGTCGACATCATCTTTGAAATACACATAGACCACTGCCATGCCGAAGGCAGAGGTGCTTTTGATTTGGGTTACATCAGGCAACCCGTTCATGGCTGCTTCGATGGGAAAGGTGATTAACCGTTCAACTTCTTCGGGAGCCATGCCATGGCCCTCGGCGAAAATTGGCACCATGACTGGTGAGATATCGGGAAAGGCATCAACCGGCATGGTCCGGTAGGATTGAATGCCGAATCCGATAATGGCGAGAAGACCAATAACTACCAGTAGGCGGGCTTTTATGGAGGCACGTATCAGTGCTTGCAACATGTCAGGACCCCCTCAGTGACCATGCCCGGCATGGCCGCCGAGCGCTGAGGTGACAATCTTCGCCTTGAGGTCAAAGGCACCATTGAGCACCACTCGTGCACCAGCAGTTAGGCCTTCGATGATGGTTATGTGCTCCTCATCGGCGGCACCCGTGCGGACCGGTTGTGCCGTGAATCCGTCGCCGTCGGGAACGAACACCACCTCCTGTTCACCGATGATTTGCACCGCATCCTTGGGGACAAGCACCGCCGGTGCCGTGCTGCCGCCCGCAATTGAAGCGGTAACGTAAATGCCCGGACGCAAGTTGCCTGCAGGGTTTGATAAGCGGATCAAGGCTTCGACTGTGCGCGTTTGCGGATCAACTAGCGGTGAGATCACAGTCACCGTCCCGTCGACGGGTTTCGTGAGACCTGGGCCACGAACGCTGACCGGGGAGCCAATGCTAACGAAGGGCATCTGACGCTGATAGATGTTTACCCGCACCCAAACGGTGCTGGTGTCGACGATGCGCGCGACTGACTCGTCGTCGGCCACGCGTTCACCAATGGAGAGATGCTTGTCCACCAGGACGCCTACTCGTGGAGCACGCAGTTGGTAGCGACCGAAATCGCGTATATCGTCCATTTGCGTGACAACTTCGCTGAATGCAGGCATTTCGGCATCCACATCTTGCAACTGCAACAACCGACCATTCAAGCCCTCAATGCCCTCAGCATCGACCCCGAGCATATGCAGCCGAGTTGTGGCCGAAACCAGCGCGAGGGATGCCGTCTGCTGGACACGCAAGGCTTCAGCATGTGCGCTGAATACCGAATAGCGGGCAGTATCAAGGACGGCGGCCAGTTCAGCTTCAGCGCGAGTCGCCGCCGCTTCGGCTTCTTGGACTTCCTGTTGGCTCGAAACTTTCTGATCCTGAAGGGCTCGTTCACGCTGCAGAGTTGCCGCTGCAACACGGTGATCGGCCAGGGCACTCAAAATATCCGCACGCCAGGCACCCATCTCGCGTCCATTGAGTGCGGCTAATTCTTGATGGCTGGCACCCTTGTGAATCAGGCTGATGAGTGTCTGAACGTTCTTGGCGATCTTCTCCGCACGTGGCACACTGACCCCGCCCCAACCCACCTCAGCTGCAGCAGTCACGTAGGCGAGTTTCGCCTCAGCCAACTCGGCGCTATCAATAACCGCGAGCACCGATCCGGCCTCGACCATGTCGCCGATCTCCACCTGGGATGAGACCACGACGCCCGTCGCCAGAGGCGTTACGTGGACTTCGCCATCGGGGTCGAGTGTAATGACACCAGGAAGGTCAAGCGGGATGGATACCGTACCAGTTCTGGCAGCAACCAAGCTCAGGCCGATTCGACGCTGTTGTTCGTCGGTTAATTCGACGCGCTGCTCTTCGCCCTCCGCCTCACCGTGGCCATCGTGGTCATCGTGGCCATCGTGGTCATCTTCAACGTCAACCGAGCCAGCGGCCGCATCGTCGTGGCCTGCATGCCCGGCGTGATCATCGGCTTTGGCGGGGGGGGCATCGTGGTCGTGCCCGGTGTGATCATCAGCAGCTTGCTTGTCCGTGCCGCAGCCAGCGAGAGCCAGGATAGTAGTCGCAGACATAGCTAGCATCATGCCACTGATAAATTTCCGTTCAGTGTTCATGGCCGTCTCCTTTATGGTGCGTGTCGGCGCTGTCTGTCGGCTGGTTGGCGTGGTCATCGTGCCCATCATCACCCTGATGGTCGGCGTGTTCAGCTGCGGCGTGATTATGGCCACTGTGATCAGTGCCTGTCGGTGTCTGGTCTCCGCATCCACCAAGTAGAGTGGCGAGTATGGTTGCGCTGAGTACGCTCGTCATATGAGTCATGGAGGGAATTCCCTTGAGTTGGATTGGTGAAACCGGCCAGAACGAAAGTGAGGTGCGTCGGTGGCTCATGGCTGCTCCTCCACTGGCACCTGGTCAGGGCCCCAGTTGAGCGACGTCAAAGGTCGCGCTAGGAGACCCTCCAGAGCCGCCTGAGCTCTATGGGCCTCGGCTCGGGCTGTGGTAATAGCGATTCTGCCAGCGAGATAGTCCTCTTGGATGCTCAATACATCCAGGTAGTCAATCTTTCCGCTGCGAAAGGCAGTGTCAGCAGCGGCCTTTGCTGCCTCCAGGCTGGGTAAGACCTGCTCCGCCAGGCTCATGGCTCGTTCGCGGGCAGCCATCCACGCGTGCCACAGGCCAACCACCGCGCTACGGGTTTCCAGGCGCGCGGTATCGCGATCGCGCTCAGCCTGCATAGCACGATAGCTCGCTGCCTGAATTGCGCCTGAATTTCGGTCAAAGACGGGGAGCTCGATGCCCAGCCCCATGAGGAACGTCGTTTCATCGTCCGCAGACGCGTGCTCTACGCCGGCCATTACAGCCAGATCAGGAACACGTGCAGCCCGCTCCATTTGGATGGCGGCCAAGCGCTCAGTCATCTCATCGGCCCAGCGGGCGACAGCTGGAGTGCCATCAACTGCGGCTAAGACCGCATCCAGGGGCACGGCCCCGGCAATGTCATCGAATGGGCCTATGGCCTCGGAAAAAGCTGCCCCCTGCGCTCCCCACATACCCGCCAAGTCACTTCGGCGGCTGGAGACTTGACGTTCAGCACTGCGAGCCTCAACGGTGGCCTGGGCCAGGTGCGCTTGTGCGCGTAGCAACTCGAGCTCGGTGGCAGCGCCATTGGCCACCCGCACTCGAGCGGCTTCAACCAGGTCCTGGGTGATCCGCTTCGCCTCACGCGCGATGACCGCTTCCTTCTGGGCCTCAAGCAAATCGATAAATACCAGCGTGCACTGGGTGTAAATGGCAACCTTGGTGGCCTCCGTGTCGCGCGCAGCCAAGCGAGCCGCGCTGACAGCGCGGTCGCGTCGAGCCCCACGGTCACCGCCCAGTTCGAGAACCTGACCTAGCCGTAACGTGTAGACAGCGGCGTCAAACCCTGAGTTCTCGCCACTGCCGCCGAATTCCTCGACTTCAAACTCGATTTCAGGATTTCGCAAACGGCCCGCTTGGAACACCTCAGCCTCAGTCGCACGCTGAGCGTAGGCGATACTCGCCAAGGCAGGGTGGTGAAGCGCCACCAGGGCAAGTGTCTGCTGCAAATCAAGTGGACCGGTCAGCGTCGATGGGTCAGGCACCGTGCTGAGCGCTTGGCTGGCACGTACTTGGTTGTTTGCTATATCTTCTGCAAGGATGGCGTCCACACGTGTAGACATGGTAGCCCCGGTTGGAGTGGGCTCAGGCCGCCAGTCGGCGACCCTGGAAGTGGAGCACGCCGACATTGCAACGGCAGCCATGCTCACTCCGAGCATGCTCGGAAATTTCATGAATGGGATCTCCTGGATGGATCAATAAGGATTGATTCGATCCGGGCGCCGCGGTGAGCCTGGAGTCCGAGAGATCGTTCGTGTGCCGACTCCCCCGAACCAACAGAACCCGCCATTCGCAGCCTAAGGCCCGAATCGGTGGGGTGGTTCTCGGAGGAAATCCTAAATCAGTAGGCGCTGAGTGCAGAAATGCGCAATCGCCGCAACTCGTGTAGTCGGGGGCGCTCGGGGGCGCACTGAACGCTCACCATTGGTCCGTAGGTCGTGCAGCGAGACAAGCCAGTGCGGCAGAACAATCGCCACCTGACCCGAATCGACAACGTCGCAATGCCTATCGCCAGCCTTATGCTGCATGACCTGTTCGAGCGAATTATCCTCGCAGGCTTGATGGCAATGATGGTCCGAATCCACATGCGCGAACTCGCTTGATGAAGGCGAGACGCTTTCACAGCTCTCGCCCGCCCCTGCTGAATGCCCTACCCATTCAATGGCCATATCTCCCGCGTTGCCGATGCATTGCACCACCACGGGATGAATCTGAAGCGAAAGCCCCAGAAACAGTATGAGCAGAAGTTTGGCCATTGAACGCAACAGGGCTCCTCAAAGCAGTCAGACGGTTTCGCCAAACAAACCTTTCTGGATGCTGCTCTCGAAGAGGCGGCGTGCAACAACTTCCCGTGTATTCAGCCCCCATGTTAGCACGCCTTAAGATAGAGACGCTGCGGTGGCTATTCTCATCCGTGTTTTGTGCCGACTTGGTGGTTGTTGAAGTGCTGGGGCGGAGTGATTTTGCAGAGCGCCTTGTGGGGCCGCCGATGGTTTAGCCCCACGTGAAGGGTGTGGCATTTGTCTGTGCGTCCTCCGGATCTACGGCCTCAAAGCTGGCGCCTTTGGTCTCGCAGTACTTCGGTGCCGAAGAAGACGGCGACGGCTTTGTGCTGCGCCTGGCTCAGGCTCTCGAGTTCTGATTTAAGCAGTCGCCCGACTGCTGCACAACGAAACCCCGCCGGCTCGCCGGCGGGGTTTTATTATGCTCCAAGTTGTCGTAAGTGCTTTTCCGGGCCAGTGTCTTGCTGTTTTAAGCAAGTATTCGTTTATTTTCCTTGAGCTGATCCTGTAAGCGTCTAATAGAGAGCCTTCTTAGCCAAATCCTCAGCGGTTCTTGATGAACCAACTCGAGGACGAGGCTGCTCCCGGCGAGTGACCATCGCTTGCCTTAGACCACCCTTCGCGCTCAGGAGTCTCCATGCGCCAGCTTCTGCTTCCTTCAACCCTCGCGGCTCTGGCCCTCGTGCCAGCCGCCCAGGCCTTTGAAATCGCCGGTGATGCCTGGTCGATGAAGATCGAGCCCCGCATCCAATCGTGGCTCGAGATCGGCAGCACCAGTGCGAACAGCACTGACGTTGACCCTTTCTCCGGCGTCGTCACTGACGATGCCCAGTCCTTCAACTTCCGCATTCGCCGGGCACGCCTGTACTTCAAGGGTTCGCATCAAGACGGCTGGAACTTCGAAGTCGAAATGAATGCCGACAACATCGCCAGCACCAGTGGTGGCAACGCAGGTAACGATGTGGACTTTGCCAAGGTGTATGCCGGCAAGACCATCGAGTCCGACGGCATCGAACACAACATTTGGTGGGGCCTGTACAGCGCCGGTGACTACGGTCTGACCACGACTGGTGCCTACAGCAGTGCCAAGTTGCTGTTCCCGAATGAGCGGACCACCAAGATCATCGTGCCCAGCACCAGTGGTGTTGGTGTTGGCTACAGCATCGCTGCTGGCGCCTTCGGTGGCAACCTGGCCATCTCCGAGTCTGACAGCAAGGCTGCTGGCGCTGACGACGATGCCGATCTGTTCATTGCCGCTCGCTTCTACACCTCGATTGACGAAGAGAAGATGACCGGTCTGACCGAGTCCTTCCTCGGCAAGGATGGTTTCCATCATCAGCTTGGTGTTGGTATCAACTACGAGATGCAGGCTGGCGACACCTCGCAGATCGCCTACGGCATCGACTACCTGTTCCACATGGACGCCTGGAGCGCTCAGGCCGAGTTCATCGGTTCGAGCCGCGACAATGGCACCGCCGGTAACGATACCGACGGCTTGGCCTTCAACGTGCAGGGCGGTTACGCGCTGCCGCAAGACAACGGCACCGTCATCGAGCCGGCCCTGCGCCTGACCTACGTTGATGCCGATACCGACCTCGATGACGAAGACGGTGTCTTGGTTGGTGAAGGCTACGCGAGCGGTCTCTACATTGACGCTGGCGCCAACTACTACCTCGACGGCCACGGCAACAAGTTCCAGCTTGCGCTGCAGTACTTCGGTGCTGAAGGCGACGGCGACGGCTTCGTGCTGCGTCTGGCTCACGCCCTCGAGTTCTGATTCCGGTCCCCACGCCCGAATTGACTGAAAAAACCCCTCGCCACTTGGTGGCGAGGGGTTTTTCGTTGGTGCCAATTCAGGGGTCAGTGTTGAGAACCTAGTGTTTGTGCGGGCTATCGTCGGTGCTGGCGGTTAGGGCAAGGCTGGTGCGCAGTCGCTCGCCTTGATCGTCAATTTGCTCGAGCCAGAGGGCGGCGTCGTTTGGGAGCACGGCGGGCACTTCGAGGTGGCCGTGAAAGTGACCGTGCTCGTCGCCTTCGAGGCGCGCCTTGACGCTGCCGCGGCCATTTTTGACGCCGACCCAACAGCGCAGTTCGCTTGGTTTGGGGCCCGTGGTGACCGCAAGCGCGATGACTGCTTCTTGACCGGCGGTGATCGGGCCGTGGCGGCTGACGCTCAGGGTGGTGGCACCAATGTTTGCTGGGCCCATGGCGGTGGCGGCGGCTTCTTTGCCGTGAGCGCCATCGCTGTGCCCGGCGTGCTCGTCGTGCTCCGCGGGTTCAGCGTGCGGTTGCCCAGCGTGGTCGTCATGATCGTGGGCTTCTGCGGCGGCAACGACGCCGGTGCTCAGTGGGATCGCGAGGCCTAGGGCGAGAAAGTAATGGTGCATCGGGGGCTCCTGTCGGGCTGGTGCCATTTAGTCTGGTGGGGTCAGGTGGTGAGATCATCGCGATCTGGGTCGTCGTTGCTGGTCTTGTTGGTCTTGCAGAACAATAAATAGCCGGCGGGTACCACCAGCATGTTGAGGAGAGTTGAACTGACGAGGCCGCCGAGCACGACGATGGCGAGGGGGGCCAGCAGCTCGCTGCCGGGTTGGCCCATCTTCATCGCGAGCGGGATCAGGCCGAGCGCGGCGCACAGGGCCGTCATCAGTACCGGCACCAAGCGCTCTTCGCTACACGTTGATCGCGATCTGCGCCTTGGTGCCCGACATCACGTGCGACAGGCGATGTGAGATCGGTTGACCCACCGTGGTGGTGACGCCAGGGAGGCCATCAAGCACGGTGTCGATGGCGGCCAGCACGGCGGCGGGTTCAGCGTTGGGAGCGAGGCGAACTTCCACTTCGGAGTTGGAGGGTGGCTCGGCGTGTTCATCGCGTTCGGCGCGTCCACTGCGCGCAACGACATGCTCAATGCCATCGAGTTCAATCAGCCGTTGCTCAACGCCGAGCGCCACGCGCTCGGATTCTTCGAGCGAGGTGCCGGGCGGCATCATTAGAGATACGGTGTAGGTGCCTTCGTTGAAGTCGGGGAGGAAGCTCGAGCCGAAGGTTGATGCGAGCCATAGCGTGAGGCCGGTGGCGGCGGCGGCGAGGGCGAGCGTGGCCCGCTTCCAGCGCAGGCACAGGTCTAGGCTCGGTCGGTACAGGGCTTTGAGCCCGCGCACAAAAATGCCGTCGCCATGCTCGGTGGCGAGCTTGCCGCGTAGTAAGTACCAGCACAGCGCGGGTGTCAGCGTCATGGCGACTAAGAGCGAGGTCATCACCGAGATGATGTAGGCAAACCCGAGCGGTCTGAAGAAACGGCCTTCGAGGCCCTCTAGGAATAGCAGCGGCACGAATACGATGCAGATGATCAGGGTCGCAAAAACGATCGACGATCTGATTTCATTTAAAGCATTGAAGATGACCCGCATGCGCGGCAGGCGCTTCATAGCTGGCAGAGCATTGTCCTGGGGGCAGCGGCAGTCAAGCGGGAGACGCGTGTTGCGGTGCGAGCTTACTCGGCTGTGGGTTCGCCCGTGTCGTGATCGGATGGGGCTAAAGGGAGGCGCACCTGGAAAGTGCTGCCGGTGCCGGGGGTTGATTCGAGCTCGATGTGACCCTGATGCGCCAAAACCAAGTGCTTGACTATGGCGAGGCCGAGGCCGGTTGAGCCGATCTCGCGCGAGCGCGCCTTGTCGACGCGGTAGAATCGCTCGAATACGCGGGCCCGGTCGGCCGGGCCGATGCCGATGCCGGTGTCGCTGATGCGGAGTATGGCGTGGTGCTCGGTGACGCTCAGCTCAATGCTAACCGTGCCGCCGTCGGGCGTGTACTTGATCGCGTTGTCGATCAGGTTGTCGGTGATCTGGCGCAAGGACTCGGCGTCGCCGAGCACGGTGCTATCAACCGTGGTGGTGGTGATCGTGATCTGCTTGGCGTTCGCGCTCTCGCGCAGGTGGTCGAGGCTGAGGGAGACTACCGCAGGCAGTGATACCGGCTCGCGCTCCATGGCGTCGGCGGTGGCCTCGATGCGCGATAAGGTCAGGAGGTCGGCAACGAGGTCGGCGAGGCGCGCGCTCTGGGTCAGCGCGCGGCCGAGGAAGCGCTCCTGCAGGGTCGGCGGCATGTCGGGATCATCGAGCACGGTTTCCACCATGCCGCGAATCGCGGTGAGTGGCGTTTTGAGTTCGTGCGAGATGTTGGCAACGAAGTCGCGGCGGACTGTTTCCAGGCGGCGCAGTTCGGTGATGTCATGCAGCACCAGCACCACACCGAGGATGTGGCCATCGGTGTCACGAATCGGCGTGGCGAGTAGTTGCACGTGTTGGTCGAGGCCGCGGCCAGTTATTTCGTGTTCGAGGCGGCAGGTGTTGCCGCTGCGCTTGGCTTCGGCCAGCACGTGGTTGACCGCCTCGATGCGACACAGCTCCCAGAACCGCTCGCCGCGCGCTGGCGCGTCGCCGATGCCGATCAGTTTGCGGGCCGGCTGGTTGATCAGGGTGATGCGTTCGTTGGCGTCGATCGCGATCAGGCCTTCTTCCATGCCGGTGAGCACGGCCTGCAGCTGGTTGCGTTCTGACTCGATGGTGGTCACGCGTTCGGCCAACTGTGCGGCCATGGTGTTGAGCGCTTCAGCCAATTGCCCGATTTCGTCGTGACGGTTGGGCGTCACGCGTTGGGTCAGGTCGCCGTCGGCCATGGCGGTGGCCACTTCGGTCATGCGGACCAGGGGCGTGGTGACGCGCCGGGCGAAAACGAGGCCGAGTGGCAAGGCGAGCAGGGCGGTGATCAGGCCGGCGATGAGTGCAGAATCGCGGTGGTTTGATAGTGCGGAGGCAACTTGCGTGGTTGGCATCGCAGCCCGGGCCCAGCCCAGCGTTTGGCCCTCGTAGTGCAGGAGGCGGGCTTGGTAGAGCATGTCTTCGCGCAGGGTCGTTGAGAAGCGGGTGCTGCGACCGGTGCCCTGGTCGCGCGCGGTGATCAGCTCGGGGCGGTCACCGTGGTTGTCCATGGTGGCCGGGTTGTGGGTTGAGTCGGCGATCACCGTGCCGTCGTTGGCGATGATAGTGAGTCGTACGTCGAGGCTGGCGCCGAGTCGCTCGATAGGGTCTTGCAGTGCGCCTCGGTTGTCCGCGAGCAGATAGGGCCGAGCAAACTCACTCAAGAACACGGTGCTGTTGGCGAGGCGCGTCTCGAGGTCATGCATGCCGCGCGCGTGGGCGCGGTCGGCGGTGAACGCCACCGTGCACACGGCGGTTGCCAAGATCAGGATGACATAGCCCGCGTAGAGCTTCCACAGGAAGCGCGAACGCAGCACGCGGTTCAGTCCTCGTCGCTGAAGCGATAGCCGACACCGCGCACGGTTTCGATGCAGTCGCGATACGGGCCGAGCTTTTTGCGGACGGCGCGAACGTGAACGTCGATATTGCGATCGATGACGATGGCGCCTTCGCCGATCACGCGCTCGATGATTTGATCGCGGGTGAACACACGGCCGGGGTGGTTGGCGAGGAAGTGCAGCAGGCGAAATTCAGTGGCGGTGAAAGACTGGCGCTCGTTGTCGACCTTGACCTCATGGCGCGAGGCGTCGATCTGTACGCCGAGGAAGCCGATCCGGTCTTTCTCTTCGCCCTGGGGGGCGCTGCGCGCACGGCGCAGCATCGCTTTAACGCGGGCGGTCAGTTCACGCGGGCTGAACGGCTTGGTGACGTAGTCGTCGGCGCCCATGCCAAGACCCACCACCACGTCGCTCTCTTCGCCCTTGGCCGTAACCATGATCACCGGCACGTGCTTGGTGGCGTTGTCGGCGCGTAGTTGCCGGCACACCTCGATGCCATCAACCGAGGGCAGCATCAAGTCGAGCAGCACCAGGTCGGGCACTTCTTGGCGGGCCTGGGCCAGCCCATCCTCGCCATCGGCGCGGGTGGTGACCTGGAAGCCCTCGCGCTCAAGGTTGTAGGCGATGAGTTCACTGATATCCGCCTCGTCTTCGATGACGAGGATGCGGGCGGCGGCAGTGCGGCGG
>JAQIBG010000379.1 GCA_027859175.1 Planctomycetota bacterium
CCGTGGATGCCGATTTGGTTAGCAGAGTTGCCACCCCCCCCCCGTAAGCCCATTTGATCCCACTCGACTCCCAACTTGCCATTCGACAGCGCTGTAGCGATGACCAGGCCTATGCCGAGGTCATGGCCATGGTGGAGACGATGCTCGATCAGCGCTATCAGGGCGTTGCGACCATTGGGCACGCCGCGAGCTTGAAGCAGGTTCACCGTCTGGTTACCTCTGAGCACGCGACGGTTGACGCCATGTTTGCGGATTACCTGCGCACGGGGGCTGAACTCCTTGGCCTTGATAGCGGCTTGGTGGTACGGCTTATCGACCATGAGTTCCATCCGGTGGCGATGGGTGTGCCGATCGGCGATTTCAGCAGCGCACAAATTCTCGCACCATGTGCGCCTGCGCTGCGACGTTGTCTCAATGAGGGGGCCACCTTGGCCGAGAGTGGCGTGGGTGACGAAGACGGCGCGCCCCTGGTTGGGACCTGTTTGATGGCGCCGATCTGGCGTGAAGCTGAAGTCTATGGAGCCTAGTTATTTCTCGGTATGGCGCCGCGCGCTACCTGCAGTTATTTGGCCAAAGAGCTCATCGAGTTGATGAGTGAAGGTATCGGTCGCGAGCTTGCCTTGCAGCGCGTTCAGCGCCGCTTGGTGCGTGCTCGCGATCAAGCTGAGTCGGCGGCCAAGGCTAAGAGCGAATTCCTGGCAACCATGAGCCATGAGATCCGCACCCCGCTTAATGGCGTACTCGGTATGGCTGAGCTCTTGCATGACACCGTCTTGGACATCACGCAGCGTGATTACGTCAATACCATTCGGAGTTGTGGCGATAATTTACAGACCCTGCTTGGCGACATTTTGGATCTGTCGCGAATTGAAGCGGGGCGCGTGGTGTTTGACCGGGTTGCCCTCGATCCGGCAGATCTGGCCGACGAAGTCGTCGGCATCCTGGCTCCCGATGCGCACGCCAAGGGCTTGACGATTGCTGTTGGCTGCAGGGATGATGTGCCGCCGCAGGTAGTGGGTGATATCGGGCGTTTGCGTCAGGTCTTGCTCAACTTGGTGGGCAACGCGGTTAAGTTTACCAGCGTTGGATCGGTGTTCGTTGATCTATCGATGGCCGATGCCGAAACCCTTGAAGTGGCGGTAATCGATACGGGAGTTGGTATCCCTCCGGCGCGGCAACATCAGATCTTTGAGGCCTTTGCTCAGGCTGATGGCTCAACGACGCGAAACTTTGGTGGCACCGGCCTCGGCTTGACGATCAGTAAGCGGCTCGTGACCTTGATGGGGGGCGATATCTTTTTGCGGTCCCGCCCTGGTGCCGGCAGTTGTTTCCGCGTTAGCCTTCCGGTTGAGCTGCCAGAGTTACCGTTGCCGCCGGAACGGCCTTTTGCGGGTCATACCTTGACGGTGCTTGGACGCGATTTGCGGGTATGCGAGCGCCTTTCGGGTCGGCTCAAGTCATGGGGGGCTATGTTGGTTGATGAGCCTGTCGATGCGAGCGCGGTGGTGGTTGCGCTTGGTCCGGGTGACAGCCTGCCGCAGTTGCCAGATCGGCCGATTTTATTGCTGACGCCGGCGGCGTCGCGCACGGCGATTGATAAGATGCTGAATACGCTTCCGGTGAAGACGCTGGGCTTTCCGTGGCGTCGAGAATTGGTTACCGAAGCCATGACCCAGTTGCTGACGCGTCGTGCTCGCGCGTCTTCATCGGCGATGCGGGCCGCGGTTGATAAGATGTTGCTGGGACGCCGGGTATTGGTGGCTGAAGACAATCCGGTCAATCGCAAGTTGGCGCAAACGATGCTCGCTAAGCTCGGCTGTGAGGTGGTAGCGGTGGAGAATGGGCATGAGGCCGTTGAGGCCCTGGCGAGCCAGTGCTTCGATTTGGTGGTGATGGACTGTCAGATGCCGGTGCTCGATGGCTATGAAGCGACTCGCCAGATCCGCGCGAGCGGCGGCGAGCATGCTGCGGTGCCGATTCTTGCGATGACCGCCAATGCCATGGCAGGTGATCGTGAACGGTGCTTGGTAGTAGGGATGAACGGTTACGTGGCCAAGCCGGTGCGCAGTGATGATCTACGGCGCGAAATGGCTGCTTTGTTGGCGCCGCAGGATAAGTGATCCTTGCCCCTCGGGGTGGCTTGGCGACAACCGCAGCATGACGGTAACGATGTATGAATACGCCGGCTGCAGCACCTGCCGCAAGGCCCGCGCTTGGCTCAAAGAGCGCGGTGTTGCGGCGAAGCTGGTCCCGATTCGCGAGCAGGCGCCCAGCGCCGCCGAATTGAAGCGGGCCTTGAAGCGCTATGGCCAGTTGCGCCGTTTGTTCAATGTGAGTGGCGGCGATTATCGTAGCGGCGGCTATAAAGATCTTTTGCCCACTATGAGCGAGAGCGATGCCTTCGCTGCGTTGACGAGCAATGGCAACCTGTGCAAGCGCCCGGTGCTGGTGGTGGGCTCGGATGTGCTGGTTGGTTTTGATGCCGACGAGTGGGGCACCGTGTGCCCGGCCTAGGGGGCCTCGCTTGCTCCGTGGTCGCCGCGCGCCACCGTAGCACCATGACTGGGATGCTGCGTATCTGTGTTTGTGCTGGGCTTGTTCTTGGTTCGGTGGCTGCCGATGAGGCGCGTGTCACCTATGTGTTAGGCCAGGAAGACCTGACCTTTCAACCAGATGGTGACGACACCTATGACGGCGAGTGGGATAATAACGAGTCCTACGAATTGGCCGCCTATTCGAATCTGGGCTGGGTCTGGGGCTTTGGTGTGCTGAGTCAGCGCGCCGATATGGCTACAGAAGACTGGTCTTTGGAGTACGAGTCGTACGTGCTGCGCATCTATTCCGGCCAGGCGCCGGTTCAGACCGAGAGCTTCTCGTGGGAAATCACTGGCTTTACCGGTATCGGCATGGCCACGGGCGACCTGACGCAGGAAAACCCTGCCAATCTCGGTGGCAGCGACCGTGATTATATGTTGGAATTCGGCGCTCAGACGACCCTAGGTCTGACTTTGAGCCAGAGTTTTGTGATCGGCGCGGGTGCCGGCTACATGTTCTCAGAAGTGAAGCTGGATCTCGGCGGAACCCGCAAGATTGAGCAGCAGGGTCTGTATTACCTCGGCTACGCCTCGTTCAAATTTTGAGGTCTGAGTCATCCCCGCACTGGTGCGAGCCCCTGTTGACCGTTGCCCCTGCGGGCGCGCCGGCCTAGCTTCGCCGGTCACCCTGGAGGTCTGGAATGCGGCTCGCGAGTCTCGTCGTCCTGATTGTAACAGCTCTTGTGCTTGGCGCTTGCGGTAGCAAGGCGCGGTCTGAACCGGTTGCGGTTGAGCCGGTCGAGCAGACTTCGGTTAGGGCGCCCCTCGAGCAAATCGTGGAATTGGACGCTGGCGGGGCCAATGCAGCCGGTGGCACCGATCAGGAAGCCCTGCGCGCCAGCGTGGCCAAGAGCAGTGGCTTTGACGGCAATGTGCAGGCCAAGTATGCCGATGGCAGCACTGAGCTTGAGGCAACCTACGAAGGCGGCGTCAAAAATGGGCCGTGGAAGCGGTTTAGCGCTGACGGCAGCGTGTATGAACAGGGGGCCTACGTTGGTGGCGCCAAGAATGGCCCGTGGGTGAGCTATCACCCGAACGGTCAGAAGCTCGATGAGGGTGAATGGCTCAACGGCGATCCTGTTGGCGTGCATCGCACCTGGCTCGAAGACGGCACCCTGATTGTGGAGAAAGACTACTCCAAGGGGCGCTAGTTCAGGCTTCGCCCTGGGCCTGCTGACGGCGGAATTCACTGGGCGTACAGCCGAAGTGACGTCGAAACACGCGGCTAAAGTAACTGGAGCTGGAATAGCGGAGTTTGCTGGCGATGGCCCGTAAGGGGAGTTCGTCGTGCAGCAGCAGGCGCGTGGCATTGCGCATCAAGCGGGTCTCAAGGAGCTCACCGAAGGTGTGGCCAGTGCAGGCCTTGAAGCTGGTGACGAAATGAGCCGGTGACAGACCAACGCGGCGCGCGATGTCTTTGGCGCGCAGGTCTGCGCCGAGTTCGGCGTTAAGGATGTCGAGCGCTTGGCGCATCGCTGGCTGTTGACTGCGTGCACTTTGTACGCGCAGGGCGTAGTTGAGTCGTTCGGGGTCAAGCAGGGCGGTGTGGCTGACCAGCATCGCTGCCACGGTGGCGATCTGACCCGAGAAGTCGCTCGGTAGCGTGGCCCATTCGGTGGCGTGGATGTGCTGGGGGCGGCGCGTGGTGCCCTTTACCGGTCCGAGCATCCAGACGCCAACCAACTTGGCGTCGACGAATACCGGGGCGCGGTATTCGCGCAGGCCGAGGTGACAGGTGAACACGAAGGGCTTGGTGCCATTGCTGGCCCAGGTGTCTTGCCGCAGCCAACAGTCGCCGAGGCAGCGTTCGTTGATGTGTGGCATCAGGGCTGAGAACGGTGGGTTGGCCTTGGCGCGTTGGCACACGGGGTGGTTGTGGGCGCGTACATCGGACGCAAGGCCTTGTTGCAGGGCGATCTGTCGATCCTTCCATACCACCGCGATGCCGAGGAGTTGTTTGGCCCAGGCGCCCCAGGTGTGGATTTGATCGAGGTAGTGTTGTGATGGGGTGCTCATGCCGATTCAGCCCTGCTGGTGCTAGTGTGCAATGTGATACGGAGATGCGAATCAAAGTGACAGCATTACCAATCAGCGTGTCTGGCCCACGGGCGCTGTGGCTGCTAACATGTGGGGTTGGAGATCCAGCCATGACGCAGCTACTTGTCGCCGATTCCAGCACCTTTGAAGACCCGGTAGAGCTGGATCCCGAGCTTCTTGAGGGCCAGGAGCCTGATGATGAGGATCGCGACGCGGTCGTTGCTGGGGTCAGCGCCTGGGGCATCTCAATCGTTGTGCACGTCATCGCTTTGTTGCTCTTGGTGTTTGTGGTGTTCCTAGACCGCATGCAGCCAGAGAAGGCGCCGATTCGCGTGGTCCAGATCGAAGCCCCGCCGGTGGTGGAGGAAGAGGAGAAGGAGCGCGACCTGATCGAGAAGGTGGTGACCGAGATTGAGGCCGAAGAAGAGGTCGAGAATCCCATGGTCACCGAGTTGGACCTGCCGGTTGAAGAGATCGAAACCGAAGACGAAGAGGTGTCCGAAGTGCCGGCCAAGGGCCGCGAAGAGGCGGTGGCTTCATCGGAAACCGGTGGTGCGGGCGCCTTCATGGCGATCGGTGCCGGTGGCGGCGCGGCCGGCGCCTTTGGCAACCGCAATGGTGGTGGGCGTAAGCGCGCAGTCGGCCGTTATGGCGGCAGCAAGGCCTCTGAGAGTGCGGTAGAGGCAGCGCTGCGCTGGTTTGCGCGCCACCAGAGTGGCAACGGGATGTGGGATTTGGACGCCTACCCCCTCAACTGCACTCTTGAGGGGCCGAAGTGTGAGCCGGGCACCCTGGACAACTCCGTGGTCATTGGCGGATCCGACAACAAGCAGCATACCGCTGACGTGGCCATGACGGGCTATGCGATCCTGTGTTTCCTTGGCGCTGGCTATGATCACCGAACGCCCAACAAGTGGCGTAAGACGGTGCGCGGCGGCATCGATTGGCTGCTGTCGATTCAGACCCGAGACGGCGTATTTGGACAAAGCAATTACGAGCACGGTATCGCGACGATGGCCATTGCTGAGGCACTTGGCATGACCAACGACCCGAAGCTGCGCGCGCCAGCCACCAAGGCGGTGGCAGCGATTCTCGCCCGCCAGGCCCTGCATGGCAGCAGCGGCTACGCCTGGGACTACTGGAAGGCCAACCCGGCGCGCAATGACAGTTCGGTGAGCGGGTGGTGCATCATGGCGCTCAAGAGCGCAAAGGCCGCTGGACTCAACACCGGCAATGGTCTGCCGGGTGCCAAGCAATGGCTCGAAACCACCTGGCGCGCCAGTAACCCGAACTGGAAGAGCATCGACGCCTATGGCACCAGCGGTTTCCCGTACACCTGGGATGCCACCACCGGCAAGGTCACCAAGGACAAGAACGGCCCAGAAGACATGACCTGCGTTGGTGCGCTGTGCGCCGTATTCCTCGGCTACCGCGGCGACTCACCGATGCTGGCGTCATTGGCCAACAATCTGCGCAAAAACCAATTTCAAAAGCAATGGCCGCTCGAAACCTATTACGTCTATTATTCAACCCTGGCCATGTTCCAGGTCGGCGGCGATGGCTGGAAAGAGTGGAACAGCGTGGTGCGAGATCTCCTGGTCAACAACCAGCGTCAATCCCAAGATTGCTTCGACGGCTCCTGGGACATCGGCACCCGCACCAGCAAACAGTGGGGCCAGCGCATGCTCGCCACCGCCTATTGCTGCCTTAGCCTCGAGGTCTACTACCGCTACCTCCCCGTGGCTGTTAAGCACTAGCCGTGAAACATTAGCAGTTAAGCATTAGCTCGCAAACATGCGCCATAACCAAATGCGCCCCGTGAACGTTCCCGTCCCCAGGGCGCAAGCTACACATCACAGAAGTCAACCGAGCGCAGGGGCCATCACCCCATTACAAACCCTCTGTTCCCCTCTGTTCCTCTGTTTCTCCTGTGCCCAAAGGCCTCAGTCAAAAACCCCAGCCGGCGTACCGGCAGGGATAGCTGCCGGTCGCTCACAGGTCGAAGCGATATCAATCACCCGGCCTTGGTGCCCAGCTTCAACGATGCTCTGCATCACGTCGAGGATGTGGAAGGCCAGGTCGCCGGAGGCGCGATGGGCCCGACCGCTGACCAGGGCGTGGGCGATATCGGCTGGGCCGGCACCGCGTTGACCGCCCTCGCTGTGGCTGTCGTCTTGCGTCTGCCATTCGCTCTCGCCCCAGGGCATCAGCTTCACTTCGCCGCCAAAGCCGTTGGGGTCGGGTACGTCGAGCGAGCCGGTGGTGCCGTGAACCTGGATCCGTGGCAGGTTGTGGCCGGCAATGTCGAAGCTGGTGATCAGCGTGCCGATGCTACCCGAGGCGAACTCGAGCGTGGCGGCAACGTGGGTGTCGATGTCTACCGTCATCACGGTGCCGGCTAGCGGCTCGGAGCTGATCGTGCGTTCATCAAACGCGCGGCCAACGAAGCCGGCTACCCGCTTCACCGGGCCGAGCATGTTGACCAGGGCGGTCAAATAGTAGGGGCCCATGTCAAACAGGGGGCCGCCGCCAGCCTTGTAATAAAATTCAGGGGCGGGGTGCCAATGCTCGTGGCCGCGGCCGAGCATGAAGGCGGTAACCGAGGTCGGGCGGCCAATCAGGCCGTCGTCGATGCACTTGCGCGCCAACTGGTGGCCCGAGCCGAGGAAGGTGTCGGGCGCGCAGCCGAGGCGCAGGCCTTTGGCCTTGGCCAGGGCCAGGATCGGCGCGGCCTCGTCGCGATTGAGTGCCAGGGGTTTCTCGCTGTGGACGTGCTTGCCGGCCTCGAGCGCTAGGCGGTCTACCTCGGCGTGGGCCTGCGGGATGGTGAGGTTGACCACCAGGTCGACCTCGTCGTCGTTGAGCAGGTCGTCTACGCTGCCGTGCTTGTTGACGCCCCATTCTTCGGCCTTGGCCTTGGCGCGGTCGAGGTCGAGATCGGCGCAGCGCACCAACTCAATGCCGTGGTAATGGGTGCAGCCAGTCTGATAGGCATCGGAAATTTTTCCGGTGCCGATGATGCCGACTTTCAGGGTGTCGATAGCGGTGTCGCTCATGGGAGAGTCCTCAGTTGAGGTGATCATGGGGAGGGGGCGTGGCGCTTGATGAAAGGCACAACAGCCCCGCACGGCCGTGGGCCGTGTCTTCAAGCGCTAGGGGGGGTGCTCTGCCGCTTGCGCGACAGAGCACCAATGACCGTGCTTAAACGGGTGCGTCTTCCAGGCAGCCGGCGGCCCACAGGAGCCCACGGCGTTGGATTTCTTTGCACTCGGGTACGTCGAAGTCGGTCGCAACGTGGCCGAGGGCGGAGTAGAACACGCGGCCCTTGCCGTACTGCTTCTTCCACACCACCGGCATGATCATGCCAGCGAGGTACTCGCTGTTGCCATGCTCACCGCTGAAGGTGGTGGTGGCCAAAACCTGGTTCGAGGGATGCACCAGCATATTGTACTGTTCAGACTTCATCGCGAAGTCGGACAGGCCGCGGGTGATCGGGTCTTCCGAGTCGATGATGTTGACTTCGTAATCGATGATGCCGCCGGGGTGGTTCAGGAACTGCCCGCCAGTCATCAGTTGGTACTCGATGTTACTGCGGAACGCGTCGCACATGCCGCCGTGCCAGCCGCCGAGGGCGATATGGCCTTCGAACACGGCTTGGCAGAGCGCTTGCGACTGCTCCTTGGAGATCTCACCCATGGTCCAGGTTGGGACCACCAAGTCTACCGAGTGGAGGTAGTCTTGGTCAGTGTAGACGTCCATGCTGTCTTCAACCCGCACCTCAAAGCCTTCGTCCTTGAGGACCTGCTCGAAGATGTCGGTAGTTTGCTTGGGTTCGTGGCCATCCCAGCCACCGTAAACCATCAAAGCTTTCATGTTTTGTTACTCCCTTGTCCGTGCCTGGACGAATCGTTCATTATAGACCTGGAAACTGAGCCTGACAGGGGGTAGATTTCCCACGACATGGACAAATTTACCATCCACGTGGCCAATCAGCCGCGCCGTTTTCCGTCGCCAATCGGTGTCAATACGATCGGCTACAGCCGCTATAAGCGTGGTTTGGTGGATAACGGCTTCGACTGTTGGAACTTCAGTTTCATCCTGTCGGGCGAGGGTGACTACCAGGTAGACGACCAGCGCTGGCGGGTGCGCGCGCCCTGCGTGATCACGCAGCGGCCCGGTTCGCACTACCGCTACGGCGCCGATGAGGGCGAGACCTGGGAAGAGTTGTTCCTGATCTACCCGCTGGATTGCGGCCTGGCCCTGCGCGAGGCGCGACTGATGCAGCCCGATCGGCATTGGTGGCAGGTTGGCCGTTCGGGCTTGTTGCATCCCCTGCTGCGTGAGTTGCGCGGCTACGCCAACGGCGATCCCGCACATCATGTCGACCGTATCGATCGCCTGTGCGAGCGTTTGGTGCTTGAGAGTCTGTTGGCGGCGGCTAACGACGAACGCTCGGGACCGGAGCAATCGGTGCGCGCAATCCGGCATGAAGTGGAAATGGATCCGCTCATCGACCACGACTTCGACGCCATGGCGCGCGAGCAGGGTCTCAGCCCCACGCATTTCCGCCGCCTGTGGAACCGCTATGTCGGCGTGCCGCCGGCCCGCTACCGCCAAGAATTATTATTACGCCGCGCCTGCCGCGAGTTGGTCGAAACCAATAAGCCAATTACCGACGTTGCCACCGAACTCGGCTTCACCGACCCGCTCTACTTCTCGCGCCGCTTCCGCGCCTTCAGCGGCCAAGCACCGAGCGCCTACCGCAGCCAATTCGCCATCACCCTCACCCTCGATGACCTGTAGCGGCGCGGACTGGGTGTGGGGCGGTTTTACGCCAGGACGCCAGGGGTGGAGAGTTTTGAGTTTTGAGTTGGGAGTGCGTGGGTGGTGTCCAACAGCCAGCAGACTAGGGCTGTCTGCGTGCCGGTGAGCGCGGAGTCGGCCTGTGGGGCGAGAGCTTTTGTCGGGGTGCCAGCTCCCCCTCAACCCCCTCAACCCCTGGCGTCCTGGCGTCCTGGCGTCCTGGCGTAAAATCTAACTACGTCAGGACGCCGGAACCTTGAAAGGCCTTAAAGTTCGACCAGGAGCACCGAGGGGGTGGGGACGGTGCAGCGGAACTCGCCGTCGGTGACGCTGAAGGCGCTGGCGTCGAGGCGTTGCAGGCCGTTGCTGGCCTGCAGTTGCGCGCGCTGGTCGCGGGTCAGGTAGGCGGGGCTGCCCATGCCGCGCCAGGTGGTCAGGATATTATTGTTGCTGACGTCGATCATCCACGCTTCGGGCGTGCCGGCGTTTTGCGGCAGGGCGATGCGCACGTTGACCGCGTCTTCGGCTTCGGCGGGGTCTTTCTGGAGGTTGTACACCAGTACCTGCTTGCGGCCGTCAACGGTGGCGATTGCGTTGTGGTTGGTGGCGAGGCCGTCGCCTTGCACGGCCACGCGCTGCGTGCCGAGGCGCGAGAGCAGGCGGAAAGCCTGGTACTGCGGCTTGCGCAGGCCTTGCAGGCTGAGCATGCCGTAGTTGCCGTGGAAGGTTTCGTTGCCGTAGCCGCACTGGTCGTAGATGTCGGACAGATTCCAATAGCCGAACTCGTCGCCGTACTGACTGGCTTCCGACATGGTCATGCACACCCAGGCGGCTTCATAGGCGCTTTCGCGGACAGCATCGCTCGGGAACCACGACCGGCCCCATTCGTTCCACTGGATCGGCTTGGTGTAGCCCATGCTGTCGAGCAGTTCGCGGGTGCCCTTGATCACGCCGGCGGCGTAGAACGGGCTCTTGTTGATCTTGTCTTCTTGCGGCCCAGCGAAGGGCGACAGCGCGCCAGATTCGGAGTCGTTATTGTAGATGTGGGTGATCACGTAGTCGGGCTCGGTGCCATTGGCGCGGCCGTGTTCCACCTGCTCGGCCACCCACTCGGCGCGGCCGGTTGACGGGCCACCCACGATCAGGTCGGCGTCAACGTTCTTGATCGCGCGGTAGGTGTGGTCCCACAGTTCCCAGAAGCCGGCCTTGTCGCTGCCCCAGAAGTTGGGCAGGTTGGGCTCGTTCCAGACTTCAAACAGCCAACTGCGCACTTCCGAGATGCCGTAGCGATTGATCTGGTGGCGCACCGAGTCTTCAACGAACTTGCCCCACTGGTGGTAATCGACCGGCGGGGTGACATTGGATTTGGTAGTAAAGGTGGTGGCCGTGCCCGAGGCGAAGGTGGTGGGCATGAAGCTGGTGGTGAACATCGGCTTGATGCCGATGTCGAGCAGTTCGTCGATGATGTAGTCAACGACCTGCCAGTTGGTGCGCGGCCCCTTGCGCTCGGGCTCGCGGAACGCGCGCGGGTCGCCAGCAACCACGCGCAGTTCGTCGCAGTACATGCCAACCGCGCGCACTTTGTCAGCGTTGAGTTCGTCGCGGGCCATGGCGAGGTGCTCGAGGCAGTCTTTACGGACCATCCAGCGGAACTGGTCGATGTTGACCTGTCCTTCCCAGCTGTGGCGGAATGTATCGGGCGTATCGGCCCACTGCGGGCGTAAGATCAGGTCAGTCATGGTTTCCCTCGTAATCAGGCGCTGAAGGCGGGCCAGGATGGCGGTGTCAAACCGGTTAGCAACTGAGGGTTCCTACTATACGTGGGGATTCGTCGCACAAGTGGTACGGGCCCCATCATAGGATGTCTTGCATGCGTATGGCTCCTAGCCAGCAAGAGCCTGCCATTATCGAAGCGGCATATTTCCAACTTTGTGAACTTAATGATCGACCCTGTGGTGACACTCCCCAGCGGTGAACGCACGAATCGCAACCGCGGGTCGGCGCCCACCGGGCGGCCTCCACCATTGCTGCCTGCTCTTGTTCCACCATGAACCATGGGACCCATCATGTACCTCATTGCCCCAATTGCCGCGATCGCATCGCTGATCGCCGCGGCAGGCCTGTTCCAGGCCGTTAAGAAGGCACCGGCCGGTAATACGGTGATGCAAAGCATCGCCGGCGCCGTGCGCCAGGGCGCCTTCGCCTATCTCTTCCGCCAGTACAAAGCTGTAGCAGTGGCCTTTGCCGTGCTGTTTGCGGTGTTTGTTGTTTTGGCCTTTATGGGCGTTCAGAACGTGTTCACGCCGCTCGCCTTCCTCTCAGGTGGTATCGGCTCCGGCCTCGCCGGCTTCATCGGCATGAACACCGCCACCATGGCCTCCTCGCGTACCGCTCAGGGTTCCGCGGAAGGCTTGAACAAGGGCTTGCGCGTGGCCTTCAACAGCGGCGCGGTGATGGGTCTGTGCGTAACCGGTCTGGCTCTGCTCGACATCTCGATCTGGTTCGCCATCCTCAACTACCTAGTCTACACGCCTGAGCATATCCTCAACGGCGTGCAATTGGCTGGCATTTCAGTGATCCCGGCCAGCCCCGAGCTGGTGGCCGACGGCGCTCTGAATGAGGCCGGTGTGTCGTTCAAGATGCTGCAGATCGCCTCAACCATGGTGACCTTCGGTGTTGGCGCCTCCTTGCAGGCCCTGTTCGCGCGCGTTGGCGGCGGCATTTACACCAAGGCTGCCGACGTTGGTGCTGACCTAGTTGGTAAGGTAGAAGCCGGTATCCCCGAAGACGATCCGCGTAACCCGGCGACCATCGCCGACAACGTGGGTGATAACGTGGGTGACGTGGCCGGCATGGGTGCCGACCTGTACGAAAGCTACTACGGCTCGATTCTGGCAACGGCCGCCCTCGGCGCCGCGCTGCCGGCTTGGTTCCTGGTCGACACCGGCATGACTCCGCTCAACGCGGTGATCGCGCCAATGGTGATCGCCGGTATCGGTATCATCTGCTCGATCTTCGGCACCGTGATGGTGCGCACCAAGGAAGGTGCGAGTCAGAAGAGCCTGCTTACCAGCCTGCTGATCGGTACCGCCACTGCTGGCGTGCTGGTGTTGGCTGCTGTGGCTGGCTTGGCCGCCGCTGGCTTCATTAGCTGGGGTCTGTTTGGCTCGATCACTGCCGGCTTGCTGGCAGGTGTGATCATCGGTCAGGCTACTGAGTACTACACCGCCGGTGAATACGGCCCGGTTAAGGGTATCGCTGAATCGGCCAAGATGGGCCCGGCAACGGCAATCATCGACGGCATCGCCGTTGGTATGCGTTCCACTGGCATCCCGGTGATCACGATCGTGGTGGGTATTTTGGCTGCCTACGGCTTTGCTGGTGGCTTTGGTGACGGCAACAATGCGATCATTACCGGCCTGTACGGTGTGGCCTTGGCCGCCGTCGGTATGCTGGCAACGCTCGGCATTACCTTGGCGACTGACGCCTACGGTCCGATTGCTGATAACGCTGGTGGTAACGCTGAAATGGCTGGCTTGCCGCCGGAAGTGCGCGAGCGCACCGACGCGCTTGACGCTTTGGGTAACACCACGGCCGCTACTGGTAAGGGCTTCGCGATCGGTTCGGCCGCGCTGACTGCTCTCGCCCTGTTGGCATCCTACGTGATGCTCGTGCCGGGTTGGATTGGCCGCACCATCGATCCTGAGGTGGGTTATTCCGTCAAGGGCCCGATTGCATTCGTGAACGACGCCGCCGGTGAAGCCAAGGCGATTGCCGCCGAGGCCGGTAACGTGGTCTACACCACGCAGTCCACCATCGCCGACATCATGGCCGCCTACGACCTCACCATCATCAACCCCTTGATGATCTCGGGTCTGTTTATCGGTGCGATGGCTGCCTTCGTGTTCACCGCCCTGACCATGTCTGCCGTCGGCCGCGCTGCCGGTGCCATGGTTGCTGAGGTGCGCCGCCAGTTCCGCGAAATCCCCGGTATCATGGATTACGATCCGGCCGACGAGTCGGAAGAGAACCTCAAGCGCAAGCCTCAGTACGCCCAGTGCGTGGCGATTGCCACCGCTGGCGCCCAGAAGGAAATGATCGTTCCGGCTCTGCTCGCAGTTGCCACGCCGGTGGTTACCGGCTTGCTCATGGGCGTGCCCGGTGTGATCGGTCTGTTGGCTGGTTCGCTGGCCGCTGGCTTCCCCCTGGCTACCTTCCTCAACAATGCGGGTGGTGCTTGGGACAACGCTAAGAAGTCGATTGAGGCTGGCGCGCATGGCGGCAAGTACCTCAAGAACGACAAGGGCGAGTACGTTGACGCTGACGGCAACGTGGTTGCGAACCGCGAAGACGCCAAGAACCCGATCCACGGTGCTACCGTGATCGGCGACACGGTCGGCGACCCCTTCAAGGACACCTCGGGCCCGGCCCTGAACATCCTGATCAAGCTGATGGCCATCGTCAGCGTGGTGTTCTGCGGCCTGACCGTTGGCTACAGCCTGCTGTAAAGGCTTGGTCTCAACGACTAGAAAACAGCCCCGGCCTTGCGGCCGGGGCTGTTTTTTTGGTGGGGGTTGGGGCACAAACTCGAAACCCAAAGCTCAAACTTTGGAACTCAGACCTTGAAACTCTCCAGCGCTCGGAAACGGTCTCCCCATGGCCGCAGCTTCCTACCTCAGCGCTCTCAAAATGGCGAAACGCTACGATGAGCTGAATCGCATCCAGGCGCGGGTCACCGATATGCTTGGGCGTGATTTGATGCCCAAGCCGGGGACGTCATCTGACATTGAGACGGGCCTGATTCGGCGCGCGGCTGATGGTCACGCTGAAGTCAGTCAGCGGCGCTGTTGTGAATGTCGCCATCCCTTTGTGATTGTGCGTACCGAGCGGGTTGCGGTGGACCTGTGCCTGAGTTGCCGGAGCCTGTGGCTGGATGCTGGTGAGTTGCGGGCCTTTACCCACGCAGTTGGCGCTGAGGTGCCGGGTGCAAAATTTCGCACCAAACCCTCCAGCTATCAGTGCCCGGTATGCGACGCGACCCTGGAGACCTGCCAGTACAAGGTACCGCATGCCGTGATGATCGACATCTGCCCCAAGGGCTGCGGAATGTACTTTGAGCACGGGGAATTTACCCGGGTCTTGGATATCGAATCATGAGCGAGCCAGACCCGCAGGTACTGCGCGATTTGGTCGACTACCGCATGCCGTTCGGCAAGTATCAGGGCCAACGCCTGTTGGATCTTCCTGAGGCCTACCTCACCTGGTTCAAGCAGAAGGGCTGGCCCGACGGACGCCTCGGCATGCTGATGGCAACGGCCTTTGAGATGAAGATCAACGGCCTAGCGCGGATCTTGGATCCATTGCGCGGGGGTGAGTGAGGTCGTCGGGTCCTGGGGTCGCGCCTGGTAGGCGCTGTGGGTTGCACGGCCGGGTCCTGGGGTCGCGCCTGGTAGGCGCTGTGGGTCGTAGGTCGTGGGGACAGCCGGTACATATTGGGCAGGGTATCGGGGCGGCCAGCCCCGCGCCTAAGCCTGCTTGCAGGCGGTCCAGGACCTACAGCGCCGAATAGGCGCGACCCAAGGACCTATTTCGAGCCCTGCGCTGACTGCAATGGCAAGGTCACCACGACGGTTGCGCCTTGCCCGGGTTCGCCGGCGATGCGGATGGTGCCGAGGTGCTCGGTCAAGATCGCACAGATGTGCGGCAGGCCGAAACCATGGCCTTTGACTTCTTTGGTTGAGACAAAGGGCTCGAAGATGCGGGCACGCTCGGAGGGGTCGAGGCCGTGGCCGTCGTCGCGGCAGATGACTTGGGCCTTGAGGCCATGCGGAACCAGATCGACGGTCATGCGCCGGGCGCCGGCTTCGCGGGCGTTGACGAAGAGCTCGTCGAATACGCGGCGTAGGCGGTCACCATCGCCGAGGATAGGCACTGGTAGGGTGTCTACGCCGCTGATCAGTTCGAGGCCGCTGCAGCCGCGATTGATGACCTCGCGCAGCAGGGTGGCAAGGTCAAGTGGGATGAGTTCACGGCAATCAGCGCGGCCAACCGCAGACAGTTTACGAGTAAGCGCCTGCGAGCGGTCGATGACTTCGAGCAGCTGGGTCGCGAAGCTCATGACCTTGGCCGGGTCTTTAGCCTTGAGCTGAATCAGTTCGGCAAAGCCCGACACCTGCGCCAGCACGTTGTTGACATCGTGTGCGGCGGCGCGCGCCATCCGGCCCAGCGCGGCTTGCGTGGCGGGGTCGGGGCTTACGCCCTTGGTTTGAGCGAATTCGGTATCGGCTTTGGTGTCGCGTTCGCTCATTCCCTGGCCTGTGCGGTGTGGGGGTGGGGTTGCGAGCTGACTGTGGCCGGCCGTGTGAATGCATCACAAGGTGGTTTGTCCGAGCTAGTCGCAGGATGCATCAAGTGTTACGCCATTTGTGCGGGAGGCAAGCGCACGGCATAGTTTCTTGGTGAAGCTGTGACGGATTAGCCCACATGACGGCGACGACAGATCGCCTTAGAATGCCAGCACACTCCTCAAGGGATCTTCCATGCGCACTCTCTGCATGCTCGCCATCTTCGCCCTGTGCCTGCCCAGCTTCGCCGCCGAAAGCGAGAAGCCGTATCGCAAGGCCGAGGGCGATTACCACAGCCACACTCACGCTGAGGTCACCACTACCAAAAAAGACGGCAGCACCGAGACCTACCAGGTCAATCGGCAAGACCGGGTGGAGGTGGAGAAGGATGGCGCCACCACCAGCTGGCATCGCGATAGCAAAGTGGTGCGCAGTGACGGGGTCCACAAGGATGTCACTGCCGATGGGCAACTGACTCGGGATGGTGAAGGTGGCGGCGAGATGCACGTTACCCGGCGTGGCGATGTGACCGGTAAGCAGGGCAAGGAGCGCAGCAAAGACAGCGCGCTCGACAAGCGCTGGAAAAAGAATGAGCTTGGCGGCCATGATACCGAACGCGTGGTCAGCACGGCCACCAGTGGCGGCGAATCACGTGTGGCCAACACTCAGCGCCGCAGCGCCGATGTCGCTGACGATCTGACCCGCTTTATCCAGCAAACCGACGTGTCGTCGAGCAAACATGGCCAATCGGTCAAATGGGAGACCGGTCAGCGCAAGGTGAATCACTTTGATAAGGGTTATGAACTGCGCACCGATGTGGTGGGCTGGGACGACAAGGGCGATCGCTGGACCCGCGAACACAGCCGCCAAGTCGCCAAGCATCCAGACGGTGCGATTGAAGTACTCGACGTAACGGCCGTGAAATATAAGAACGACCAGCCGCACTACGCCGTATTGCGCGGCACCTATCGCCCGGTCGGCAACGCCGATAAGGGTAAGGCCGGCAATGTGCGCGGCCATTGGACCTTCACCGGCACCTTAGAAAAGCGTGACGGCAACCGCGTGCTCCAAACCCGCGAGATCAAGCGCCAGGTCAAGCGCCTGCAGGTGGCCCATCCCGATGAGATGAAGGATCAGGGTAAGAAATAGCGGCGCGGTCCAGGGACGCCTGCTGGATCCGGTCCTAGGTCCTGGGCCGCCTGCAAGCAGGCTTAGGCGCGGGGCTGCCGCCCCGTACCCCGCACACTTGGGCGCGTCGTCTACTGGCTGTCCCCACGACCTACACCCCACAGCGCCTCCCAGGCGCGACCCCAGGACCACGCTGCTACGGCAGCGTCATCAAAAACAGCCGCAGGTCACTGCACTGCTCGGGGCTCAAGTCCTTATTGGCCGGCATCGACGGACTGATTTTCATGGCGCGACCGCCCTGGTGGATGACGTGATCAATCCATTCCGGATCGGTGCCGTCGCGCCATTCGGTGGTGAAGGCGGTGGGTTGGGGGTTGAGGCCTTTGGCGCTGGGGCCATTGCCGCGCCCAGTATTGCCATGGCAGGTGGCGCAGCGTTCGACATAGCTGGCTTCGGCCGCGTCGCGTCGCGCTTCCGGAATAGCGTTCCAGGCATCAGCGTGCGGGCCACCACAGGCGGAGAGCACACACAGGCAACTGGCAATCACAAGCAATCGGGCAGACATGGCTGTTCCTTCAGGTCGGCGACACGGCGTATTGGTGGACGCTGGTTTCCGCCACCGGCAAAAGGTTGACCAAAAACCAGCATCCGAGGATCACGGCAAAGGCCAGCACCGTGCTCAGCAGAAATCGTTGCTCGCCAAGGCGGCGTTCGTGGTGGGTCAGCACGAGATAGGTGGCCCAGGCTAGGAAGGCCCAGATTTCCTTGGGGTCCCAATTCCACCACGTGCCCCATGCCTCTTTGGCCCACAGCGCACCAAAGGTGAGGCCGCAGGTGAGGGCCGCGAGGCCAGTGCGCACCAGCAGGCGTGGCACGCGAATCTGAACCGGCCGCTGTTCACGGCGTGCTAAATAATATTCCCAGGTGGCGGTGCCGGCGGCAAGGCCGAGCGCGGCGTATCCGGTCAGATACACCACCACGTGCGGCACAAACCAATAACTTTGTAGAGCTGGCATCAGGGTGTGCTCAAACTCTTCGGGCCGCGCCAGGGCGATGGCGGTAAACAATAGGCCAAATCCGAGCATCGGGATGCGGATGCTGCGAGTGCGCAGACGCCACTCGAGCAGTAGCCCGATCAGTACCAGGAGACTGGCATACCACAGCCGCGTCTCACCGAGCGTGCGCAGCGGCGGGCGCTGCATGCTGACCCACATGCTGGCGATCACCGCAACCAAGCAGGCGAGGCCAGTGACCGCACAGGCTTGGGCGAGGCGATGCCAGCGCGGCGCTCGGGTGGCGAGCAAGCTGCTGGCAATGCCGGCGGTCCAAGCCACGGCGGCGCCGATGAGCAGGCTGGTGGTGAGGTCGGCGATCATGCCTGGTCCTCACGGCTGATACGGATCAGGCCACCAAACACGCCAAGTAATAACAGCAGGGCGCCGGCCATGATGCCAGGGTAGGCGGGGTCGCGCACGGCCTCGATGATGCTGGTGCGACTGGCGGCGCCGAGCTTTTCGTCGTAGCCGGTTTGGTAGAGCCACCAACCGCCGCTCAGGCGCAGCGGTTGGTTGACCTCAAGGACGACCGACTCAACGCCGTCGGCGCGGTGCACGCGCAGGTGGCTCGCGAAACGGCGTGCCTTGGGCGCTTCCATTACCAGGGTGCCGGCTTCACCGCAGGGCAAGTATAATGCTTCGCCAAACGGGCCCCCAGCGTGGAGCCAGCCCTGGGCGAGTTGCTTGCCCTGGCTGTCGCTGACGGTGACCTCGAGCGCCGGCAGCGCGCCTGGTTGGCCAAAGGCCTGTGGCACGCCAGCCACCACCGCGCAGAGGCTTAGGTAACGTTGCACGCGAATGTGCGTGGAGCCTAGTGCGATCTTGGTGCCGGGTTCAAGTGCTTGGCGTTGTGAGCGGTGATGGGTGGCGCCGCTGACCAGACGTAATTCCGGCTCCCAATATTCGAGGACGAAGTCATCCAGTTGCAGGCCGGCGCTGAGGTGCGCACTGCGGATGCCGTCATGAGCTAAGACCAGGGCATTGGGTGGCGCGCCTTCATGCAGGGTGACGCGGCCGCGCAAGAAGCTGCCGCTGCCGCCAGCGGCGGTAATGATTACGATCAGCAGGCCGAGGTGGGTGGCAATAAAATCGGGTTCAAATCCGATCAGGCGCAAGCGTCGCGCGCAGGCCATGCTGAGGTTGCAGGCGATCAATGCGGCCGCCGCGGCAAAGGGCAGACTCTCAAATACCTGGTGGAAGCCGAAGCGTTGCAGCGCCTCAGGCGCGGCGGTGCCCTGTGGCCAGATCGCTGCCGGTATCGCTAAAATCATGCACGCGACCAGCGCGCAGGCGGCGAGGTGCACCGAGCCCAGGCCGGCAAAGAAGGCCTGGCGCGGCCACAGCAGGCCGATCACAAATACGATCAACGCGGGTATTGCGGCAATCACGATGCCCCAGGGCAGGGCCGGCAGCACCACCGTGGTGCCGGGGCTGCTGACCTGGGCCAGGGCAGCAGCGCCCACCACCGCTACGCACAATGCAGCGGCTTGGCGCCAGGTCCATGTGTCGTCGGTGGTAATCATGCCGGTTCGGCGCAGAGCTTGGTCATTAAGTCACGGCGCCAAGGGTGGAGTGTGGTGGCGGAACATGCAGCGACCCGAGTGCGGGCACCCGGGTCGCGATTGCAGGGACAATGCAAGGATGTCAGCGGCCAGCCAGCAGGCTCGGGCCTTCGCCCTTGGCAAACAGGCCGATCAGGGCCTGGGCCCTTTCCTTGCTGGAATAGTCTGGGTAGGCCACGTCGTCGGTGTAGCCGTGCTTGGCCAGCACTTGGGCGCAGGCGCGGCGACAGTCTTGCGCCAGGTTGGTGGCATCTTGCAGGATGCGCTGGCATTCTTGCGGGGCGTGGAAGCCCATGCCGTTGTTGGCGGCGACATAGTCCCAGCGCAACTGGGCCGCGATGACTTGGTCGAACAGGAGCTTGAGTTCGGCTTCGGTGGCACCGGCCTGCTTGCAGGCAGCGATGTCGAAGTGTGCTAGGCACAGTGCTTCTTCCGCGATCAGGCGGCCGCGGGCCACGGTGTCTTGGATCGTTTCAACCCGGCCGCGGATCTCGTCTTCGCTCCAACGATGGCACACGGCGCAGCTGTTGGAGATGTTCAGCAGCGGGCTTTGCACGTGGTGATCGGTGTACTTGATGCCGCCTTCGGTACGGTAGGGCATGTGGCAGTCGGCGCACGATACGTTGCGGTAGGCGTGGATGCCGCGCTGGTAGACCTCGTAGTCGGGGTGCTGCATTTTGACCATGTGGGCGCCAGAGATGGCGTGAGTCCAATCACCGAAGTCGCGCTCCTTGTAATAGCTTTCCATGTCTTCAACCGAAGTGCCGCCATCCCAGGGCAAGGTCAGGTATTTGCCGTCACCCTTGAAGTAGTATTCCACGTGGCATTGGGCGCAGACCAAAGACCGCATCTCTTGGTGGCTGACCTTGGTGATGTCTTTGCCTTGCCGCTCGTAGGCCTCAACCAGAGCCGGGCGCGAAATGCGCAGCGCCATGGTGTCGGGGTCGTGGCAGTCGAGACAGCCGATCGGGTGTTTGATTTCGTCGGCAATGTCAACAAAGCGCGAGGCGTAGAATTCTTTGACGCCCATTTCATGCATCAGGCGCGGCACGTCTGGGCTCTTGCAGGTCCAGCAGGTGGCCGGGGCCTTCTCCTTGTGGCTGCCGTCGGCGTGCTTGAGGCGGCCGGTTTCCCAGGCGTCATTGCGGGCATTGTTATGGCCGCGTGCTTGTAGGTAGTCTTTGCTGAAGCCGTAGCCGGCGAACAGCACCACCAGTTGCGGCATGTCTTCGAGATAATCGCGCGGGAAGGCGCCGCCATGGCGGGTCCGCGTGGTGCTGTCTTCGCCTTCTTTGTAGCTGGCGAATTGCCGTGGGTAGACCTTGCCCCATTCGGCATTGTCGGTTTCCCACTCAGGCATCGGCGTCACTGCGGTGGCGCGGATGCTCTCCTGACGCCGCTCGAGCACCGAGGCCGACAGCAGCCCAAGGATGAATACGCCAACCGCGATTATCGCGAAGGTCAGCCAGCCCTTGGTGGCGGAGGGGGTAGGGGTATCGCTCATTGATCGCTCGCTTGTTCTGCGGCGCGCGGGGCACGGCCGCGAATTGCGGGGTCCGTAGCGCGCTCGCCGATCGCCGGCAGGTCGGGGGTCATGATTCGGGGGGTGGCCGAGAGGCTGCGCACGGTGCCGTGCGGCACTTCGCGGTGGCAGTCCCAGCACAGTCGGGTGCCACCGGCGGTGACGTCAGACTCATGGACAGTGAAATTGTGGCAGCGCACGCAGTTGGCCTGCACCACCGGCACCGCAGTTTCTGACAGGCGGATTACCTGGGGTTCGAGGTGCGCGGTGTAGACCGAGGCGTGCTTGAGGCCATCCATGGCTTTGAAGCCATAGGTGGCGGCCATGTTGGTGTGAGGGACGTGACAATCGTTGCAACTCGCCTCGCGATGACTCGAGTGTTGCCAGGTTGAGTATTGCGGATGCATGACGTGGCAGTTGACGCAAGTCTCTGGCGCGTCTGAGAGATACGAGGTCATGCGCGACATGCGCACGAGGCCGAGGCCGAGGCCCACCAGCACACCAAGGGCAATCCAACAGGGCAGGCGCCACGGCTTGGGCATAAAAGCGAGGGTCGCAATACTGCGTAGGACCGCCACGGGTACCTCCAGACAACGCGAAGGGTAGTCGATAGGCAGGCGCCATCCTTGATCTGGATCAATCCGGACCAATTCGGGCATGATTGACACCGACCATGCCCATCAGAATTATCTGGCATCCCTGACAAAGCTTGACCCGGCGTGCCCCCACGCTGCGCTCTGCCGCAATGGACCCACGAGAAATCTACGGCGGCCCCGATGCCGTGCAGCCCAAGCACAGCCCAGCCCCGCGTTTGCGCCTCGTGCTGCCGCCCTGGTGTCGTTGGTCGCTGAGCTGCTTTCTCGCTGCCTTGTGCCTATCGCAGGTGGTCACGATCCTGTTGGGTCTGATCCCTGGCGCGCCCGACCTATCGGCCGTCAAGGGGGCGATGTCGAGCTTCGTGATGATACCGCTGTGCGCGGCGAGCTTGATCACCGGGCTCGGCGCGATCTCACGTGAGAGCTTCTATGCCGCGTTGTGGACCTTCCCGGCTGGCTACTTTTTCTTTCTCCACCTTTACTTGGCCGCAACTGCTGCGGCTTCCTGAGCCACTGAGGATCTCGCCATGACTACTCCAGACCCAGGCCTCGCGACCCGCGCTGTGCACGCCGGCTTTGAGGCCGACAGCACCGGTGCCCGTGCCGTGCCGATCTACCAGACTACCAGCTACCTGTTCCGCGATGCCGAACACGCCGCCAACCTGTTTGCGCTGCGCGAATTCGGCAACATCTACTCGCGGATCATGAACCCCACCAACGATGCGCTCGAGAAGCGTTTGGCGGGCGTGTTCGGTGGCACCGGGTGTTTGAGCACGGCCTCGGGCATGTCGGCGATCTTCTACGCGATCACCACGGTATGCTCGGCGGGCGACAACTTCGTTACTGGCGACAAGCTCTACGGCGGCACCTACACCCTGTTCGGGCACACCCTCAAGCGCTTCGGCATTGAGGCTCGTTTTGTTGACATGCGTGATCCGGCCGCAGTGGCCGCCGCCATCGACGACAAGACCAAGCTGGTTTACACCGAGTCGATCGGCAACCCCAAGTGCAACATCGACGACCTGCCGGCGATTGCCGCCGTGGCGCACGAGCATGGCCTGCCCCTCGTGCTAGACGCCACCGTGTCGCCGCCGCCAGTGTTTGATCCCTTCGCCTATGGTGCTGACCTGGTGGTACTGTCGCTGACCAAGATGATTGGTGGCCACGGCAACTCCGTGGGCGGTGCGATTATCGAGAAGGGCGACTTCGATTGGTCGGCCAGCGGTCGTTTTGGTTTGATCACTGAAGACGACCCGACGTACCACGGCGTCAACTTCTGGGCCGCCTTCGGCGCGCACGATAAGGCAGTGGCGCCCGGTTTGGCCTTCGTGCTCAAGGCTCGTACCGGCATGTTGCGCGACACCGGCGCGTGCCTGTCGCCCACCAATGCCTTCAATCTGATTCAGGGTCTTGAGACCTTGCCCTTGCGCGGGCCGAAGCATTGCGCGAATGCGCAAGTGGTGGCGGAGTTCTTGGCCAAGCATCCGAAGATCGAGTGGGTGGAGTACGCCGGTTTGTCCGACCACCCTGATCACGCGCGCGCCAAAGCGATGTTCCCGCATGGGCCTGGCGCCATCTTTGGGTTCGGCGTCAGGGGTGGTTTTGAAGCCGGCAAGAAGCTCATCGATAAGGTGCAGCTGTGCAGCCATCTCGCCAACGTTCTCGATGCGCGGAGCCTGGTGATTCATCCCGCCTCAACCACCCATCAACAGCTCACGCCCGAAGAGCAACTGCAGGCCGGTGTGCGCCCGGAGATGATTCGCGTTTCGGTGGGCATCGAAGACACCGCTGATATTTGCGCCGACTTGGATCAAGCCCTCGGCTGAAGCCCGTTCAGAGGCTTGCGTCTGGCATCGCACCCCGTGGCATACTGCCGCGGGGTGTTTTAGTTGGGCTGCTGTGTTGATAATTTTGACTGTCTACCAGCGGTGGCTGCATTCGTGGCACATGCGCTTCTTGATCCACAGCAGTGGGAACGCGACCAAAAGCAGGGGCGGCAGCAGCCAAAATAATATCAGCCACGGTCGGGTTTCGGCGACGAGGTCGGAATCGCATTGTGGGCAGTGTAGAGCCGTGTTGGGGTTTTCGTCATTGGCCTGATAGTCGGGTTCGTCGGGTTCGCCGTAGTAATCGTCGGTTTCATCGAGCGGCCGTGATTCCGCGAGCACGGCTTCGGCGCGTTGCCGCTCGGTGTCGGGCACTTCGAGCGTGATCTCACCGGCGGCGCCGGCGAACAGGGGGTTGGCGGCGGCAAGGCCGGTATTGCCGATCAGGGCTGGTATGCCGGCACGCTCGAGCAAGTCGCGGTCGAGCCCGGCCTGGGCTTCATAGAGGTAGGTGCGGATCGCTACGAAGCGCATCTCAGGTTCTCGTTATCACCAGCATCGCGTTGCCGCCGCGTTGCAGTTCATAATCTACGGTTTGAATCTGCATGTGCCAGCCGGCTTGCTGACACAGGTCTGCAACGGCGTGCAGGTGCGGGCTGCGATTGTGTTGCAGGTCGATCAGCGGGAACACCCGGAGCTCAGGCGCAATGCGCAGGCATTCGCTGATGGCGGCGCAGTGGAAATCGGCATCGAGGCGGTCGCCATAGAGAAACAAAAAGTGGCTGACGAGACACAGGTCGGCGCTGTTGTCGGGCAGCGGCAGTGTGGGTAG
>JAQIBG010000382.1 GCA_027859175.1 Planctomycetota bacterium
GCAAGACACGAATAACTTCCAGTTTCACCGTGCCGCCTGCCGGAATGGTCAGGGCGCGGAACATATAACTCTTACCGGCCGAAATCACGCTCACCGAGGCGGGGTCGCCAGGGCCACCCCCCACCGGACCGGCGTCGGCCGGGATCACCGGGGTATAGCCGGCGCTATCGAGGCACCAGATCAGGTGCTCAACGTAACCAGCCGCGTAGGCCTCGCCCAGGGTCAGGGCCTGCTCCGGGTTGCTGCCGGCACCGTCGGTGTCAACCAGCACGTGAATCTGCAGTTCGCGCGGGTTGCTGGTTCCGTCTTCCAGATTGTCCAGGTCCCACGGTACGTCAGCCACCGCGGGGCCAAAGGCAACGGTGAAGGCATTCCAGCCCACAGCCAAGTCGCGCTCCATCAGCTGAGCCGGGACCGCATCGATCGCCGGGAAGGTGATCGGGGGGCCGGGCTCAATCCAATACCCCACCGAGCTGCTCAGCTCTTCGTCTGGCGCAATGACGCGCCAATCGCCGGCACCGGCATTGGCACTCGGATCCCAGGTTACCACCAAGCGGTCGATACCCAGGTCTGACAGGGTCAGACTCAGACCAACCGGAATCGCGAGCAGACTGAAGTCGGCCACGGGCTTGGCGTCGGGGTCAACGTCGGTGTCAACCGTGGCGCTACTGCTATCACCAAGACTGTTGTCGACCGGAACCGCGATGCTGACGGAAATTGACGCCGTTGCATTGGCCGTTCCGGCGTCGCCATCATTGAGAACCAGACTGATGGTGTCGGGACCAAAGGCAGCCTCGGCCGGCTTGTAGGTGACGCCGCTATCGAGCGCGGCTTGGATCAAAGCGGGGCTGCCGGTGAGCGTGACCACGTTACCTGACTCGCCACCACCGACCGTGCCCAGCACGGTGTTAGTGCTACCGGTGATGGTGAGCGTCAGGCTGGGGCTATCGGCGTCTGCCACGCTGATACCGTTGATGATGGTGACAACTGCGACGCCAGGCACCGTGGTGTCGTCGACAGTATCTTCATCCAGATCGATCTCGGTGTCAGTGGCCCAGGCCGTGGCGGTAGCCGTGGCTGGCACAGCAAGCTGCGGTGCACCGGTATTGTCGACCACCACACTGGCGCTCTTGGTGACATCATCAGCCGGGCTGCCATCACTCATGACGATGCTGAGGGCAACCGTGGTGCTCTGCGTGGCTGCCGTGACGCTGCCATCAACCGTGAGCACCAGGGTGCCGGCGGCGTCGAGCGTTGCCGCGGTAATGGCGGCATTGCCGGGCGTGACGGCAAAGCTGACCACGTCGCTCTCACCCGAGCCGCCATCAATGCCGGTGGCCCAATTGGCGAAGGTGTAATTGCCATTCACGCTCGGCAGCACCAAGCTCGGCCCGGGCGTAAAGCGTGGCGGGTCATTGCCCGCAGCGACATCGATGTTCACGGTGAAGGCTGCCGTCTGCAGCGACCCATCGCTGATCGCGAAGGAAACTGCCGCGGTGCCGTAGCCATCCTTGCGACTGGCGTACTGGAGGGTGACGGCGCCGTTGGCGGCCACCAGGAGTTTCGGCGGGCTCAGGAACAAGGCCGCGTTGCTGTTGCTGAGGACCACACCAGTCAGCGTGTCGGTTTCGTTGGCCGCGCCTGTGGTGGCGGTGCCGATGAGCTCGCTGTGCACGCCGCTGTCTTCGTTGACCTGCGGCGGTTGCGTGACTGAACCCATGGTGGGCGCGTCGTTCACGGCGGTGATGGTCACCGGAATCGTCAGGGTATCGGTGGCACCGGCGCTATCAGTGGCAGTGAGCACCACGCTGGCGCTGCCGCTTGCGTTGGTATCGGGCGTTACCGCCAGGGTCGCTAGGTTGCTCACAGTGGGGCCTTGGCTCAAGGTAATTGGGCCGGTTTTACTGACCGTCACCGTCACCGTGTCGCCGCTATCCGGATCGAAGACCTGCAAGCCGGGGATGACCTTGGCAGCGGCGTCTTCAGCCAGAGTCAGGCCGGCCGGGCCGATGAGGCTTGGGGCGTCGTTACCGGCGCCATCACCAACCACGTTGATGGTGACGGTGATTGCACTCGCGCTGGTGGGTTCGTCGTCAGACACCACAACCGTGAAGCTGTCGCTGGTGCTGACCCCGCCATCGTGAACGTAGCGCACCACGAGGCCGCCCTGATCGGTGAGGCTGGTCGCGTTACTCGCGTCGCCCTGATGCGCCGCGGTGAGCGCGGCCTGAGCGTCGTCGAGGTCTTCGGCCGGGATCAACACGTCGACCGTGCCGCCGGTGGTGACCTGCGCGGTGACGTTGCTGGCGGTGGGCGCATCGTTGGCCGGGTCAATGGTCACAGCGAAGGCCTGCGTGGTCTTGGTGCCCTTGCTATCGCTGACTGCAAGCACGAAGGCATCGCTCCCCGAGGCGTTGGCGGTGGGCGCATAGTCAACATCGACACTGGCGCCGGTGGCGGCGCTCAGCGTGGCCGTGCCGAGACTGGCTTGGCTGATGATCGTCCACTGCAGGCTGCTGTCGGTGTCTTCCACATCGGTGCCGTTGAGGGTCGCCGTTGTGAAGGCTGTTGGCGTGGCGTCTTCGTCGATGGTCTGGGTCGCACTACCGGCACCGATCGTGAGCACGGGGGCATCGTTGACCGGGTTGATAGTAATGCTGACCGTTTTGCTCGGGCTCAGGAGTCCGTCGCTGGCGGTGATTGTTAGCGTGGCGGTAGCGGTGGCATCGGCGACAGGCGTGTAGGTCAGGCTCTTGAGCGTGGCGCGAACGTCAGCCCAGGTGGTGCCGGCGCTGTCATCGATTTGAACGCTTGCGGTGCCGCTGCCCGTCACGGTGGTGGTGCCCGCCGCGCTCGTGGCCAGGGTGCCCGCGTTGATGCTCAGCGCGATCACATTGTTGGTGGCGGTAGCGGCGCCATCCACATCGCTGACATCTAAGCCGCCACCAATCGGGGCCGCACTGGCATCCTCACCAACCGCAAGGCTGATCGGCGCGGTAATGACCGGCGCATCGTTAGTGGGGGTGATGGTCACGCTAACCACTTGAGTCGTGCTGGCCGCGTCGTCATCGGCGACACTGACGGTGAAGCTGTCACTGCCACTCGCGTTCGGGTTCGGCACGTAGTTGACCACGGTCTGGCTACCGGTGGTGGTGCTCAGGGTGGCGGTACCGAGACTCGGCGCGGCACTGATCGACCACGCCAAGCTTGCGTTGTCATCGTCAATATCGGTGCCGTCGAGGGTTACCGGCGCAAAGCCATCGGATTCGTCTTCATCGATCGTTTGGCTGGCTGAACCGGTAACGGCAATCTCTGGGGCGTCATTACTGGCGGTGATGGTGATGGTGAAGGTTTGTGCGGACGAGGTGTTGTTGGCCCCCTCCTGATCATCCAACACCACCTGCATCTCGGCCACGCCGAAGGCATCGTCGGCCGGGGTGAAGGTCAGATCGCCGTTGGTGGGGTTGATTGCCGGGGCTGCCGCAAACAGGCTGGCGTCGGCACCATTCACAAAGGTCACGTCGAAACTGAGCGTCTGACCTGATTCGTCGCTCGGGCCCTTCGCGATCGCCGTCGCCCAGCCAGACACGGTGTGGGCACCGATGTCTTCAGCGACGGTGACGTCGCTACCCTTAGTGAACGTGGGGGCGTCGTTGATGGGGTTGATCGTGATGGCGACGGCAGTGTCGGTTTCGGCACCGCCCTCATCAGTAGCGGTGATCTCGAGGGTTGCCTCGCCACCGTTGAGGTCGGCGGTGGGCGTGTAATCGTAGGTCACCGAGGCGCCGATAGCACTACCGTTGAGCACTGCGGTGCCGAGAGCACCGTTGGTCTTGATTGACCACACGATGTTGTTGGCGTCATCATCGGCATCGGTGGCAGTCAGCGTTACACTCAGCGCGGTGTCTTCATCGGTGCTCAACGGTGCGCCAGTGATGCTGACAACCGGCGCCTGATTGATCGCGCGCACCCACGCACTGCTAACCATTGTTGATTGGGTGCCAGGGCTGCCTTCACCGTCATCGGCGGCGGTGACCTCGGCGCGCACAAAACTGTCGCTGCCGGTCAGGGTATAGGTGCCCGAATCGGTGCCGACCGGCGTGCCGGTGCCGCTCGCAACACTGTTAGAATACCATTGATAGCTGTAGCTGATGGTGCCCGGCGCGAGGTCGATGTCGTCGCTCCAGGTTCCGGCTGTGACGGTGGCATCTTGACCAACACCAGCACCAGGGGTGATCACGGGCAGCACGGTGTTGTAAGGCGCATCGTTCACCGCGTTAACGGTGATCGTGACGGTATCGGTTGTGGTATTATTGGCACCCTGGCCGTCATCAGCGGCGATGGTTAAGTCTGCACTGCCGTTCTGTTCGGCGGCGAGTGTGAACTCAAGGGCGTTACCGTTGATCGTGGGAGCAGACGCGAACAAGCTCGGATTGGTGTTGCCGGTTACGCTTAGGGTAACGGTTTGACCACTCTCGTCTCCGCCACCACCCGGACCGCTCGCAGCGATGAAGCCAGCAAAAGACTTGGCTGCGAGATCGTCTTCGGTGAGAGCCGCCTCGGCTGCGGTTTTCGCCAGAGTCAAGGTCGGCGGATCGTTCACAGCAGTGACGCTGATGGTAAAGGTGTCTTCAAAGATGTTGTTGGCACCTTGCTGGTCATTGGCCTGCACGGTCACATCCACGTCACCGCTCTGATCGGCGTTTACGGTGTAGGCCAGTGTGCCGCTACCATCGATCGCCGGGAGGGCGCTGAATAGGGCGTCGTTCGAGGTAGTGAGAGTGAATACCACGGTCTGGCCACTCTCATCGCTGCCGCCGCCGGGGCTCAAGCCGGTCACGAAGCTGGCGATGCTCTGCGCGCCGTCATCTTCATCAATTGCCGGCGGATCAGACAGGGCATCGAAGCTCGGCGCATCGTTTACCGCGGTGATGGTGATAGTGAAGGTATCACTGGACGTGTTGTTGCCGGTGCCGTCGTTATCGTTGATTTCCACCGTGACGGTGTCGGGGCCGCCGTTAGCGTCGGCCGCCAGCGTGAAGACCAAGTCGCCGCTGCTTGGGTCAACCGTGATCGCACCGTCAAACAGCGACGGCGTGGTGGACGTGACGGTGAAGCTGAGGGTCTGACCGCTCTCGTAACTGTTGCCGGTCGACATCGCCGTGGCCCAACCGCTTACGGAATAGGCGCCGTTGCCATCGTTATCTTCATTGATGGTGACGTCCGCACCCTTGCTGAAGCTGGGGGCATCATTCGTCGGGTCGAGGGTGATGGTGAAGCTGTCCGAATCGGTCTGCGCACCACCGACACCGTTGTTGCCCAGGTCGTCGGCGCCCACCGTTATGGTTTCGGTCCCGAAGTAGTCAGCGTCCGGCGTATAGCTCAAGCCATCCAGAACCGTGTCGATGTCGGCCTGGGGTCCGGTGATGGTCAGGCTATTGGTGCCAGAATTGGCAACGACAGCGCTCCCGCTATTGCTAGCGGCGAGCACGGCGTTGGCATCGGTGGCACTAATCGTGACCACGATCGGGTCGGTAGCAGCGTCGGCA
Source organism: Planctomycetota bacterium (assembly GCA_027859175.1). Classification (GTDB taxonomy): domain Bacteria; phylum Planctomycetota; class UBA11346; order UBA11346; family UBA11346; genus GH22. The sequence goes on from JAQIBG010000382.1 coordinate 5,550, forward strand.
TCGGTAACGGTGATCGAGCCGATAGCTTGGCTGCCGGCGCCCTCTGCAAGACCGCTGATGTTGCCGGTAACGGTGACCACGGGGGCCACGTTGGCTGGGGCGATGGTCACGCTGATGGTGGCGGTGTCGCTCAAGTTGCCATCAGACACGGTCACGACGAAAGTCTCGCCGCCGCTTTGCCCGGCGATCGGGGTGTAGGTGAAATCGGCGTCACCGTCATCGCTGCCAATGGTGCCCTTGAAGGGGCTGGTGGTAACGGTGTAGGTCAGGGACGGGCCATCGACATCGCTGGCCAGCACGGTGAAGGCCACCGCCGGGCCGTCTTGCACCACGTTGATCGAATCGTCGGTGGCCACCGGCGGATCGTTTACCGGCGTCATGGTGACGGTGACGGTGGTGGTAGCTACGGCACCGTCATCATCGGTGACGGTAACTACGATGGCGTCGTCACCCGCGTAGTTGGCGGTAGGCGTATACGAGAAAGCGAAGCTCGAACCGGTGCCGCTGGTTGGGGTGCTGAGGCTGCCATTATCTGGCGCGTCGGTAACGCTCCAGCTGAGGGTGGCATCATCGTCTTCATCATCCGTGGCGTGGAGCGTCCAACTGATGGGGGCAGCGGGGTCTTCGGTGTCACTCTCGGCGTAGGTTGTTTCGTGACTGGAGGGGCTCGCCGTGGAACCGATACGGGGGTCGGTATTAATGGTCGGAAGATCGCCCGGGATGAGCAAGAAGGCGCGGTCATTCCAATCATCGTTGGTATCGTTATAGGCACCCGATGCGAGAACGACCGGTACCGAGGTGGCCGTATCGGCACGATCACTGAGATGCTCGCTAGAGAATACGCCAACAAAACGGTTGGGGTCGCTCGGATTCAAGGCCGACCAATTGCTCGGCGAAACCATCATGTTCAAGTCTTGCGGACCAGGGCCGCCGCTGAGCTTGATGGTGGCGCGCCAGAAGTCTTGTGGCTTGAGCGAGGTGGCGCCTAAAAGGTCGCCTTCTGCGTTGATGTCTTCAAACGATACAACGTTACCTGAACTCGACAGTCCTGCCTGCGCGCTCGGCGTGCCGCCGGTTCCGGCCTGGACCCAACTTGCGATATATTCTTCGGTATCCGTTTGGCCCTCCTTGGTGAGCAGGAATGTTTTCGTCCCGCTCACGTCAGCCACCGCAGCCATGTCATCAATTTCACCATTCGGATCCGCTTCTACCCCTGCTTGCCAGGAGGTAGTCGGCGTGTTGCCGAGGTCGGCAACGGTGCCACTGGGCCCGGCCAGGTACCACAAGGTGACCCCGGTTTCATCACCATAGCCACCGGTGATGTCCATACCGCGAACATCAAAGTGAAAGGAATGATCTTTTGAGCCGCCTAGGGCACTTATCTTCGTGGTATGGAGATTGGCCGGGGCGCCCCAGGTGAAGGAACCGGAGAAGGGGACATGAAGAACATTATGCACGTCGCTGGCATAAGAGGTCAAAATGATGCCGCCGTCGCTCAAGAAGCGCGGGTCGCTATCGTGATAATTGTCAGACGGAGCGTCATCAACGTAGTGGCTGATCAGCTTCCAGGTGTCATCGCTATTGCTCACGAGATCGGCACCAGGGCGATAGGCGAATAGCCACACATCTTCGGTGCTGTCACCGTTATCGTGGCCGCCCAAAACCAAGAGGGTTGGCTCGCCGTCAAGCTCCATGACGTCGCTTGCCCAACTGCCTTTGTCCAGGGTGACACCAGCCAGCGTTGCCGCCGGGGCCATATCGATGGCATAGGTCGCGGCACTGGTTTGACCGTTAGCAAGCACCCAGAAGGTGGCGGCACTGGCGCTCGCTTCGCTGCCGCCAACAGTCCAAATTTCGTTGCCGCTCAAGAGGCGGGCAAGCGAGCCTTCCGAGGCGGTAAAACCACTCTGTGGGTCGAGGCGGATAGCATCGTAGGCATAATCTGGCGTTGCACCGGTCACGGTAATGGTGGTCGTTTCGGTAGCGGAGTAACTGTCGTAGTGGAGGATTGCTTCGATCGTATGGCTGCCGGTTGAACTGAGCTCAAGATTGAAGTCGAGCACCGCGCCTACCGTCAGGCCTGTGTTTATCGTATTAACTTGAGAGCCATCGAGTTTGAGCTCAAGCTCATCTGGGGTACCCGGGAGAGCAAGGATCTCAACCATGACTGGGAAGCCATGATTCGTCGGCAAACTGGCGCCACTGCTGGGGTAGGCAATGGCGAGAGCACTGCCACCAGTCACGGTCACACTCAGAGGTGATGACTCGAGCAGGTTGCCGGTCGCGTCGGTCGCGATCGCGGTAACATCGTAGGTGCCGTTATCAAAGTCGCTAAAGTCGACGGTTGGGGTCCAACCATCACCACCATCGTCGTCTACCGCCATGAGTTCGCCGTCCACAGCTATATACACATTGGCCACTGCTGAATCGGGGTCGCTGGCAGACACCGAGTAGGTGCCGTTGGGGTCTGCGCTCAGATCGATGGCGGTTGGGCCGCTGTCGATCGTCACCGCGTTCGGCCCAAGGCCGCTGTGCGGGATCAGCAAAAACAAGCCTACGTCATCGAAGTCACCAAATGCACCCTCCGCGACAAGCGCCGGCCAAGTGCTCGAGCCCTGGTCTTGCAATGCCATGCCATAGGTGAGGAAGCCCGGATTCGAACCATTACCCAACTGCCACCAACGCTGGGGTGATACCTCCCACTCCACAACGAGAGGCGTGGCGGGGTCATCGGCAAACAGCAAGGCTGCCGGGTAACCACCTTCGCCCGATGAACTGCCACCGATAGCATCGCCCTCGGCGTTCAGGCCTGACACATACATCTCAAGCGGGTTGAGGCCGAGGCCCGTGAACGGGGTGTTGGTGCTACCCGGCAGGGCACGGTACCAGGATTCACTTTGGATTTCGTCAGTGCCGTAGTTCTCACCCTCGGCGGCCATGACCACGCCATTGGCATTGGCCCCAGTGATTTCGAACTCTTCATCGTCGTAATCGCCCCAGAATGATGGGGTGGGGCGGCCGGCAATTGCACTGCCGGTATCGGCAACGGGGTCGAACGTATAGAAGAGGTGGTTGTCGCCAGTATCAACGTAGATGCCGTAGATGGTGGTGCCATCAACCGCGGTGGGCACGCTGTGGTTCAACGAGATACCGAGCTTGCTTGCCAAGGGAGCGTGCAGATCGGTTGCTGTGCTGAAGTCGGCACCTGTGCGCCGCGTCAACTTGTGGCCGCCCGAACTCATATCGTCATACACCAGAGATCCGTCGCTCATGAAGAGCGGGTCAAACGGCTCGTCGTCGTTGGTGTCTAGATTGGTGCCTACGGAGAAGGTATAATACTCGGTGGATGCACCGATGTGGTACACGAAGACAATCAGGTCTTCGCGGCCGCCAATGCTACCCGGCTTAGATACAAGGCCGGTGATAGCTGGCTTGTTGTCGATGATGGTGACGTCGCTGGCCCAACCGTAAACGGCAGCGGGATCGATCGCGCTCATGCTGATCTCAGTGACCTCGGTAATGATTTCGCCTGGCGAAACGTTCCAGAATACCGGAACCGACTCCCCACTCGTGTTTTCGAGTTCACCAACAATCCAATGCTCGCCAGCGTGCTCAATGATGGCACTGGCTTCCGGTTCTGAGAAATCATCCCAAGCCAAGTCGATCGCCTGGTAGGGATAGCTGCTCTTGCTGACGACCGTAAAGGTGACGCTGTCAACGGCCGACTCACCGTTATCGAAGTGGGTGGTCAAGGTCAGCGTGTAGCTGCCTGGGTTGCCTGCGAGCCAACTATATTTTGCGACCCCGCCATCGAGTGGGATGTTGTTCCAGGTGTTGTCATACCCCCCGACGCCCGTTACGCCGACATCGAAGCCAGTAGCAGTCACGCCACCGGTGGTAACGGGCAGGCCGGTAACGGCCATTACCTGGCCCTGGGGCACAACCGTGGACGCGACGGGGTATGTTACGGTAACATCGTAGCTCGGCTCTTCCCAGCCATCGCCTTGACCCATGTCACCAATGCCGCTGGTTGAAGTGGGCACGAGCAAGCAGAGCTTATTTCCCTGATCGGTATTGTAGGTTGCGGTGATCCAACGGCCGTCGCCGCTGTCATTCCAAATGCCGCCTGGTTCAACGAAGCGACCCTGCGGCGGGTCGCTGACCCCAAACAACTCTTCCTTGGCAATTGGGCTGACAAGATAATCGAGCGGTTCGAAGCTATCGAAACCAGTGAAGCCGGCATTAAGATCGGCGACGCCCGAGAGACCAAGGACGGACCAATCGTCGACCAAGCGCGTTGCAATGAGCATGTTGCCACCGCTACCCGCGCCCTCATACGAAGACTCGTAAACATAACCATTAACGCCGAACGGAACCGGGATGCCCGCGGTGCTGGCGCCGTAGGTCGCAAGCGAGCTGAATTCGCCGTCGTTGGCATCAAAGCCCATAATATACGGCGTGCCCACCCCCTGGGCCCAGGCCAAGTCGATTCCGCCAATGCTAGCCTTTGCGGTGTCGAGACTGATTTCACTCGCGGTGTCGACAGACTTGTCATCGTCATCAATCTGGAACGGCACCTCTTGTCCACTGGTGTCATCATAAACCGAACCGGCGATCTCATAACCGCCATTGACCTTGATTGAGGCGCCGAAGGAGAGCGTCTCGTCTACCGCTACGCCAAGCTTGGTGGCAAGGAGAGCGTGGACGTCGAGAGTGGTGCCGAGGGTGTTGGTGCTGGTGTTCCACTCGAAGGCCTTGACCCGAAACCCTGGCTCGGTGTCCGCACCGATGGTCGCATCAGCACCGACGGTGTCACTGAGGATCCAACTGGTCGGGCCGGTCTCGATTTCAAACACGGCCACCTCTGGCATTTCGTCGGCGGCGATCAGGGCGTCGAGCTCGCTCCCCGATGCGATGACTCCTACGTCGTAGAAAGTGCCGTTGGCGCCATCATCCGGGTCGAACACAAACAGGTGGGCCTCGCTCACGCTTGACGCGCTGCCCCACACGACGCCTGCCACGAGACCGTCGCCATTCTGGGCATCCGCAGTGACGCCGGTGATGGCATCGAGACCGAAGGTCGCTGCGTTGGGATTCAGCACGGTTGGGGTGATCGTATCGCCGGCGTTGTACGTTGCCGTGGTGTCGTACTGCCAGATGAGACCAACAGTGGTGTTAGTCGTCAACTCGGCGGTACCGATCACCTGACGCAGGTCGGTACCGTTGGGTTGGCGAACCGACTCAGCCTCGGCCCAATCGGTGTTAGCCGGTTCCTCGAGCTCAATCACACCATGCGTGTAGGTAACGGCGGCGAGCTCGCAGTCCCACTCACTGGTGAGGTAAGTGCTGCCACCGAGATCAAGACCCGCCTGCACGGTCAGCGTGGTGCCGGCGTTCAAACCGTTATCGATGACTGCCTGAGGCACATCCCAAAAGCCTTGGACCACGGTCTGGCCGTTCGCGGTCTCGGTTGAGGTGCTCAGGGTGTAGGTGTTGCTGCCATCATCGATTTCAATCCAGTGACCGCTGATGCCTGAGTCTTCCGCAAACACCGCCTGGAACAGCACCGGTGCGCCCATCTCCACCTTGCCGTCTGTTGGCGGATAGTGAGCCACGTCAGCCGCGCTGAGGGCGCTAGCCAAAAAGGTGACGAGCAGGCAGGTGATCAAGCAAGTGCGCATAAGGAGAGCCCCGAGGCAGGGATGTGACAACTGGCGCCATTGCAAAAGGCAGGGCGCAGAGGGGCAATTGATGCCATGGTATTTCGCTGGTGTATAGAAGAAAACGGCCATGTTGCGATCTGATTGTCACCCATTGTCGCCAGGCATGTCGGAAGGTGCTGTGGCAACTGTGCTTAGGCTCGCTGTATCACCGCGATGCAGTGACGGCAGCCGGTCATCGTTGGATAATTCGGCCGCATTCAACGATGGGCGCAGCCTGCGATCCACGCCGGAGGCCCTCTGACGCAAGCCAGTCACTGGACGCGTGCTACGATTGTATAAATCGGCCGCATCCTATCCTGTTGGCATGCCGCAATGGCCACACGATCCCGCATCTGATCTAACTCCGCTGGTGTGCCGGATCGACACGGACCACGGTGGCCAAACGCCGTTGCGGCTGCGCATAAGCCGACCAACGCACCCCGATCTGCACGGGGCCGGCGTGCATATGTTCAGCGGTTTGCCGCATAAAAACCAGGCCCTCGCGGTGCGCTGGCTGCCCGACTGTTCGGTTGGCCTGCTGGCCTGCTGTGGCGCGGCAACACGCGTGGTGGTGGTTGGAGCCCGCGCCCGCGCCCTCATGACCTCCCTGCCAAGCTGCCGGTTCATTGTGGGGGCCTTCATCCATCCAGGCTTCTGCCAATCCGTGTTAGGACAGGCCGGGGATGTGCTGTTCGAACAGGCGCAGGCACTGGAGGCACTGTGGGACGGCCCCCGTGTAACGCGCCTGGTACACGAGCTTAGCCAACATCAGGATACCGATGGGGCGCTGATGGCTCTGGAACAGGTGTTGGCCGAAGGCCTTACGCGGGAGACGGCGTGCAGCCTGGTCACCGACGCATGTCGATTGATTGAAGCCGACAATGGCCAAACGGCCTTGCCGGCAATTGCTGCGCGCCTCGGTTGTAGCGAGCGCCATTTGCGCCGGGAGTTTCGCCACCACACCGGCCACAGCGTCAAGGGCATTGCGCGCTGCCTGCGCCTGCGGGCCGTGCTGAGCGCCATTGCCGAGCTGGAACACGAAGCCCTGGGTTGGCGCGATCTAGCGGCCGAATACGGCTTCAGTGATCAAAGCCACCTCATTGCCGAATTCCGCCAGATGCTCGGCATCACGCCATCGGCCCTGGCGGCGGCGCTTAAGCTCGGCGCTACGATACAGTCTGGCATGCTGATTACGGCTGAAACGAATCAGCAAACTGCTTGAGCAGGCGCTGGCCCTCTTCGGTGTGATAGCGGTTCACGGTTGCCACTTGAGCGGCCGTTAAGGGTTTGCCGGTAGGCGGCAGGGGCGGGGTGTGTGCATTCTCACCGCCGCCCATGAGTGGGAAGATCAGCGGATAGCCCTGGGCCATTGGGACATCGGGGTGGGTGTAGGCGCGGTAATAGGTGACGCCGTCGCGCTCAATACTGGGCAGGTCATCGCGCCGCGCCGGAACGATGATCAGCCGCCCGGGGTCATAACCGGTGTCTTGCACCGCGATATAGGTGCGGGGAAATTGGTCCCACCCGGCCAGCTCACCGTCGCCACTGCCCATCACAAGCAGCATGCCGCCGGCGATGAGGATCAAAATCAGGCCGCTTATGATAATCGCCTTCATGAGTGCGCCCCCTCGTTGGTGTAGGCTGCCAAAGCTGTGTATTGATAGTGCGCGAACGGTTGCGCAAGTGCAAGAGGCACTCTCGCTCGGCAAGCATGCGCACACCGAGCAGCCCCTTCCGTGGCTACTTGTGTTCCTTTAGGCCCTGCGTAGTTTGTACTTCGGCTCCGCCCTTGATGCCACAGGCCGCCTCATTCCATGACCACTCAAACACCCGCGCTCGATCTCCTGGCCCCCGCCTCCTCGCCAAAACGGCAGTGGCTTGGCATGGCGTTGCTTGCCTTGGGCTATGTGGCGCTCAGCTGGCTGGGGCTGCGCTTCGCCGTTATTGATTCGCAGATTTCCCCGGTGTGGCCTGCGGCCGGCCTCGCGCTCGGCGTGATGTTGCGCTGGGGTTGGCGCCTGTGGCCCGGCGTCTTTGTCGGCGCCTTTGTTATCAACGTGATGCTGGGCGGGCCTGTGTCGGCCGCGGTGATGGCAGCCGGTAACACCGGCTCGGCTTTGATGGCGATTGCGCTGCTGCGGCATGCACGCTTCCGGGCCAATCTCCCCTCGCCCCGTGACGTTTTGCTGTTCTCAATCCTCGGTGGCGGCTCCGCTACCATGGTGGCGGCCACCGTTGGCGTTGTCACCGGCACCCTCAGCAAGGGTGCACCCTGGGACCAGGCCACGATGTCCTGGGTCACGTGGTGGCTGGGTGATTGCATCGGCGTTCTGCTGCTCGGGCCGGTGGTACTGCTGGTGCCCTTGCGGCGCGCGCAATGGCCCAGCGTCAAAATCCCCGAGTTGGTGCTGGCGTTGCTGACCGGTCTCGGTGTTTCGGTCACCGTGTTCTGGATCGCCGGTGACCGCGCCGAGTCGCCCTTGTCCTTCTTATTATGGCCGGTGCTCGCGTGGTCGGCCCTGCGCCTGGGGCGCGTTGTCACCTCGTTGGCCATTCTCCTTGCCGCCATCATTGCGATTACCGGGTCGGTTCGGGGCTTCGGCGTGTTTGGCGGCTTTGCCGATCTCAATCACGAGTGGGTGGTGCTGCAGGCCTATCTGGTTTCAAGCGCGGTGCCGGTTTTGGTACTCTGCGCCGCCGTTGACCAACTGCGTGGCGCCCAACAGCACCTGCGGTTAACTCAACACGGCATCGATAGCGCCGCCGACGGCGTGGTGTGGCTCGATCCGCGCGGCAACTTGGTCCAAGCCAATGAAGCCTTTGCTGAATTGATGCGCGGGCCTCTGAGCGCCCTGCTTGGTCACCATTTCAATGACACCTGTGTGCGCATGGATCACGAACAGTGGCAAAAACTGCTGACGATGGTGGCCGAGCGCGGACGCGCTGTGCGCCAAATCGACCTGCTCGCCTTTGACGGCAATAGGGTTCCAGCGGAGCTCAGTGCCACGGCTGTGGTTGAGGATGATGCGACCTATACCTGCCTGATCCTGCGCGACCTGCGTGATCGTCAGGTGTTTGAAGAGCACCTGTACCAGACCCAGAAGATGGAAGCCATTGGCCGTCTCGCCGACGGCATTGCGCATGACTTCAACAACATGCTGGCAGCCATCTACGGCAACGCTGAGTTATTGCAGATGCAGATGGAGTCGCGCGGCGATGATTGCCGATATATCAATAATATCGTGCTCACCTGTGAGCGCGCGCGCGAACTAACCAATCAACTGATGGTGTTTAGTCGCAAGAATCGCGACAAGCCCCAGATTGTTGATCTCGTCCAATTGGTGCAGCAGGCGGTGGAACTCAATCGCCGGGTGATCCCAGAATCCATCGGCATCGAACATCAACCGCACTATGAAATCCTGTTGATTGAGGCCGACCCGGCACGCATCAGCCAATTGGTGATGAACCTGATGCTCAATGCGCGTGATGCGATGCCTGGCGGCGGGCGCATTCACATTGCCACCGAGGCCGTAACCATCGATGAAACCCGGGCCGCAAAATGGCCCGACGCCACTGCCGGCACCTTCCATCGCTTGAGCGTAGACGACAGCGGGGTTGGCATCAGCAGCGACGCCTTGGCGCATATTTTTGAACCATTTTTTACAACTAAAGAAGCCGGCAGCGGCACCGGCCTTGGGCTCGCCATTGTGCACGGCATTGCCCACAGCGCGGGGGGCTTTGTGTCGGTGGAAAGCGCCAAGGGGCGCGGCACCCGCTTTGAGGTGTACCTGCCGGCCGCTACCGGCCCGCGCGAGCACACCACCTCTGGGCGTTTGTCGACCAGCGCTATTTCACGCATTGGCGCCGGCAAACACGCGCTGCTGGTTGAAGACGACGAACGCGTGCTGGAATTAGTGCGGGAAGTTTTAGAACGCTCCGGCTTTAGCGTCGACGTGGCCACCAATGGTAAAGACGGACTGCTTGCGGTTGACCACAAGGCTGGCGGCTACGACCTAGTGGTTACCGACCTAGTGATGCCCGACCTGGGTGGCGTAGACATGGCCACCGGAATCCGCGAACGTGCCGGCACCCTGCCGGTGCTCTTCATGAGCGGCTATGGTGACAACGAGGTCACTGGCACCAACGAGGATGGCATGGCGCCGAACTGCGCCTTTATCGGTAAGCCATTTACCATCGGTGATTTTACCGAAACGGTGCGCGGGTTGATGAATCCTAAGCCTAAGTTGTAGGCCTTTCTGTTCCTGGTTCCTGGTTCCTGGTTCCTGGTGCGCGCCTTCGGCGCGTCGTGGGCATGGTCACCGCTCCCGCCCGGCCACCTCGGTACACCAACGACTGACGCGCGAGAGTGCGTGCCGGCATCCAACGCGCGAAGCGCGCACCAGGAACTCTCCGACTTGAAATCCTGGCCCCTCCCGCCACACTAGAACAAACGTTTGCGCAAAGGCTCCTGGAGCCGCGCGGCCAGAGAGAGACTCACCATGATCCGTCTTGGACTGATCGGCGCCGGCCAAAACGGCATCGGCAACATAACCAACTTGGTCAAGCATAGCGACCGCTGCCGACTGGTGGCCGTGGCTGACCCCATGCTCGAAGCCGCGCAGCCGCAGACTTTTCAGCCGAGCACGCCGTTGCCAGTCATGAAGAACTATTCGACCACGTCGACGCGATCGTGATCTCATCGCCCAATCACCTGCATACCGATCAGGCCATTGCCTGTGCCCAGGCCGGTAAGCACGTGTGGATTGAGAAACCGATGGCCCTGAGCACCGCCGACGCCGACCGTATTTGCGATGCGGTAGACGCGGCCGGCGTCCACAGCTTTGTTGGCTTCAGCGTGCGGTTTGACCCAATTGCGCACACCATGATTCGCCTGCACCGTGACGGCGCGGTTGGCCCCCTGCGCAGCATTTGGTCGCGCCGCCTATGCGATCTTTTTGGCGGCACCAAGCCCTCGGGTTGGCGCGGTCAGTATGCCACCAGCGGCGGCGTGATGGCCGAATTGCTGGCGCATGAAATCGACTGGATGGTAGCCGCAGCCGGCCTGCCGGATTCGGTAAGCTGCCGGGTCTTAGCCGAGGGTGACAAGCACCCGCGCGCCAACGACCACGTGTGGCTGAGCTTCGGCTTTGGCACTGCAACTGGCACCATTGAAGGTGCGCAAAACGCACCGATCGCCGATTTCTATAAGGGCATCGTGGGCGACGGCGGCTCGCTGCACACCCGCAACTGGGGCAGTGAATTGCACATTAAAGATGCCGCTGGAGATCGCCAGGTCACCGATCTTTATGAACGCTTCGACAAGCACGGCCACTTCCTTGATGTGATCGAGGGCAAAGCCGAGTCGGTGGCCGACTGCCACCACGGCCGCACCATCGTGGCCTTGAGCGAACTCGCGCTCGACGCCACCGAACGCCGCGCGGTGCTTCCGGTCAATCTTGAACGCGCCACGGTAGGAGCCTGACATGAACCTACGACTCGCCGCCAACATGGGCTTGTTCACAGGCTGGGCCAAGCAGCAAGGACAGGATTTCGATCCGCGCACCTGGCTCGATGAAGTGCGCACCTGTGGTTTTACCGGGGTCGAACTGGCCGATGCCCACAGCATGTTCGGCACGCCTACTGAGACGCGGGCAGCACTGGCCGAGGCTGGACTCGAAGCCGCCGCGTATTTTGCCAGCGTCACCTACAATGTGTGGCAACCCAACGTAGAGGCCTGGCAGCGTGACATCGCCTACGCCGCCGAACTGGGCGTAGACACCATTATGTGCTGTGGCGGCTTCATGGGCTCGCAGCGCCGCACCACTCATGCCAGCGATTACGACCTGTTCGCTAGCAGCCTCGAACCGGCGGTACGCTGTGCCAACGAGCACGGCATGGCGCTGGCATTTCATCCGCATCGTGGCTGCATTGTTGAGACTGCTGCCGAAACAGCCTTCATGCTCGAACGTATCCCAAGCCTGAAACTGTGCTGGGATTGCGCTCACCTTGAAGCAATAGGCGACGATGCCGCGGCTTTTGTCGACCGCTTTACTGACAGCATCGTGTACACCCACATCAAAGATTACCACTGGGGTCGCGATACTTTCTGCGAGCTCGGTCAGGGCGACGGTGCATTACAGGTTGCGGCAGCCACCAATCGCCTGCTGGCGCACGGCTACACCGGCTGGTTATGTTTCGAACTCGACAAGAAGTGGGACCAACACCAAGCCAGCGCGACTGACAGCGCAAGCGCGGCCGTGGCCTATCTCACCAAACACTGCAGCCCAACGGCGGTGTAAACGCTAGGCGCCCCGGCCTTAGCCCCCTGTCGCCTCAATCGGCAACAGCATCGTAAACCGGGCGCCACCTAGTTCGGGCGCGGTATCCACGCTTAAGCTGCCCCCGTGCAGTTGCACCAGGGTATGCGCCACCGCCAAACCCAGGCCGGTTCCGCGTTCGCGCGTGGTGTGGAAGGGCAAGAATATATTGGGCCGTTGATCTTCGCTGACACCGGGGCCGTTGTCATCAACGGTAACCTGGCAGCAGGCGCCCAACTGTTCATCGCTGATCGCACTCACCGCCACCGCCACCTGACCCTGCGTGTCGCGGTACTCCGAACAAATCTGCACCGCGTTTTGAATCAGGTTGAGCAAAACTTGGCGAATCTGCCCACCGTCGATGGCGATGCGGCCGCGATCCCAACGTGATACAAATTCAATACGAGCGCGGGCTTGCTCATCGGCTTCGCCTTCGCGCGGCGAGGCCAGCGCCACGTCTTCGGCCCGCACCAACTCAACGCAGGATTCGACCAGTTCATCCGGCGGCACCGGTCGGCGCTGCGGCTCACGCGGCCGGGTAAATTCAAGCAGGCCGGTCACGGTGCGATTCAGGTGGCGCACGCCGTCAATGATCGCGTCGGCATAGCGCCGCTGGGTGCTGCCATCCTCCAGATCGCGCGCGAGCAGCGAGGCAAAGCCTTCCACGCCATTGAGCGGATTACGAATCTCATGGGCGACGCCGGCCGCCATCTCGCCCAGCGCCTTGAGCCGCTCCACGCGCTCCAGCTGCTGCTCCAAGCCGCGCAACTCGGTGACGTCTTCAAATACTTCCACCGCGCCCAGGATAGCGCCATCGCTCGCGCACACCGGTGACGCGTGACCAGCCAAAACCCGCTCGCGCTGATCGGGCCCGGCACTGATGCGGCGTTCGTAGGGGCCCTTGGTGACGCCCTCGGCAAGCACCTGCCACAACGGCGACTCAGGACATGCTGCACGGTAATCGGCGCCGTCTGGTTCGGGCAGCTCTACCGTCAAGGCCTCACGGGCGGCGCGGTTACAAGTGGTTACGCGGCCGTCACGATCCACCGCCACCACGCCACTGGGCACTGCGGACAAAATCAGCTCCAGCCAGGCGTGGAGCCGGTCGAGCTCGGAATAGCGCACCGCGAGTTCGCTATTGGCGGCCTCGAGCTCCTGCTGCTTGACCGTCAGCACTTCTTCAAGCCGCCGCGCCCGGGCTTCCAGGGCGCGCGTGGTTTCATCAAACAGGCGCAAGGCCGCGCCAAGGTCTGGCAAACCGGTGCTGGTGTCCTCGGGGGCTGGGTCGGTGCTCACAACACAACCGTAGCAGGGCGGTGAATCGGCCACAAGGCGGGGCTGCGCCCACCCACGGCTATGCTGCCAGCCGCCGTCTGACAGGCTGCAAGCATGTACGCGGGTGGCACTCGAGCGACGCAAGCGAAAGAAGACCGGTGCGACCCGCCAACAAGAGGCAGAATGCTGCGTGTTGCCCTGTGTGTGTGGTGTCTGCTGATAGCGGCCTGTGGCAGTCTGCCCCAGCAGCCTGTTACCGCTGCGCCTCAGGCCATCGGATTCTGGCACTGGAATCGCGGCCGCAGTCTCAGTGCGCGCGAAGTCGATCAGTTGCAGCGTCTGCAGGTTGACCTGATTGGCTACTGGGCCGGCAGCATCGTGCGCGGGGCCCAGGGCCTACGCTTTGAGACCCGTGGTGGGGCCGTTGCCGGCTCAGACGCGATTGCACGCTGTGCGGTGCTGCGGATAGACGACAGCTGTCACGCCGCGCTAGCCAGCACTGAGCAGGCCGCCGAGCTGGTCGCCCTCATCAAACGCCATTGTACTGACGAACGCGCCCTGCAAATCGACTGGGATGTTCCACACCGTCTCCTGCCCGATTACGCACGCTTGTTGCGGGCCGTGCGCACAGCCCGAGGGCCTGAGGCCGGCGCCTTGAGCGCCACCTGCTTGGTGTCCGACCTCACCCAGCCTGGCTTCGCTGCGGTGTGCTCCCAGCTCAACGAGGTGGTGGTGCAATGTTACCACGACAGCCAACCAGCTTGGGATGCCAAGCGACTGATTGCGCAAACAGACCCGCTCAGCTTACTGCCGCACCTTGAGGCCTTGCCCTGTGGCTATCGCATCGGTCTGGCCAGCTTTGAGCAGACCAGCGTGTTTGACCAAGCCGGGCGTTGCCTGCGCAGCATTGTGCCGGTGCGGCTCGAAGCATTGCTCGGCCCAGATTTTGCCCAGCTTGACACCCACCACGGTGACACCGAAGTGGTAACGCGCTTTCGCTTGCTGGGCGCGCGCAGCGTCAGCGGGCACCACTTTCCGGCTGGCACCCAATTCGCCCATAGTCGTATCCGCAGTGAGTCGATTCAGGCATTTCGCGCAGCACTGGTGCAAGCCCAGCCCCAGCGCTGCCGCGGCGTGATGCTGTTTCGCCTGCAGGCTCCAGGTGGCCAAGCCGTGGTGAGTCTGCAGGCCCTCCTTGGCGACGATCGGGCGGTACCAGCCGGTGAGGCCGAGGGAGCCATGTTGAGCTGTCGTCAGACTTCAGACCCCAGCGAGTTGCTCATCGAAGCCGCCACAGGCAGCATCTGGCCGGAGGCCCCCGGCAGTCTACTAGTGCCATATCCGCCAGAGCGCCTACGCGGCGTACCAGCCCACGTGCGCACCATTGGCCAACACGCGGGGCTGACCGTGTCGCGTCACCGTGCCACCAGCACCTTGGTGCGAGTGCCGCTGCTACGCGCCGGCACCACGCTGCGCCTCCAACTCACCACCACCGATCCAACAGGGAGCGTCCCATGAAGCGCAGCCTAGCCTTGCTGCTGAGCCTGGTGGTTCTGGCTTTGGCCTGTGGCCCACGCTTCAACCACGTCCACATGTACCTCGATGAGCCGGTTCCCGCGCGCTTCGCCAACAACGTTCGTATGCTGTTTGCGCCCGACACGGTGCTCGACGCCAAGGCCCCGGCCCCACGTGACCAGCTGTTTAACACCATGCAGGCCTGCCTCGCAGGCACAGAGCCCGACGCTACGGTGTGGGACCAGCTGTGGACGCAGCGCAGCCACTTGAGTTTGCCGCAGCGCCGCGTTGTGGCCGATGAGCGCGCCCTGGCCCAACTCGCTGAGCTGCAAGCCCACCAGCGTGCGGCCTTGCGTGCTGGCAGTTGGGCTGCGCTCAGTCCATTCAAAGACCAATGGTGGCGTCAATTGGATCTCGGGCCGCAGCCAGGCCAGGCCCAAAATGACTTGCTGGATCAAACCGACGCCGCCGGTGACCGGGCGCGGCTGTGCGCGCTGCGCCAAGCGGTTGACGAAGCTGCCACCGATGCCGCCCAAGACTTGCTGACCGCCCTGAACGACAACGCCCAGGCCCCCCCCGCGCTCCGCGACGAGACGGCCTACCTCCAGGCCCTCCTCACGGTCAACCAGCATCGACGCTATGGCGCCGACGCAGAGCTCGCTCGCACGGCACTCGACACCTATCTGAAAGCCTGGCCACAGGGCGCGTGGCGCGCTGATGCCATCGGCTGGCAGGCCTACCTCGTGTGCCGCCACCAGGGCTCGGCCGCAGCCGTAGCCCTGTACCGCCAATTGGTGAGCGATCCGCAGCTACGCAGCGGGTTTTTGCTCGGGCTCGACAGCCTGCGCATCGTGTTGCGTCGGCTCCGGCCCAAGCCGCCACCGGTGGTCCGCGATGATCCGGCACTGATGACCCTGTTCTTGCTCCAGTGGTACCGTGATACCGGCGCTTGGCCCGAGCTGGCGCATGGTCAAGGCGATATGCTGGCGGTCTTTCAGCAAGCCGATGAGCTGGTATTGGCCCACGACGCCGATGACCGCGTGCTGATCGAACTCGCCCTGCTGCACCTGAGCGCTGGCGACGCCGCCGGTGCGCAGGCCCTCCATAGTCACCTGGGCACTGAGCCCCTGCTCGATGCCCGTCAGGGCTACTTGTACCTGCGCAGTCTCGCTGCCAGCGGCGATGCGCGTACCGCTGCCGAAGCGCTCCCGCGCTATCACGAGCTGCACCCCAGTGCGCCGGATATGCGCGACCTCTGTCTGCGCATCGGTGCTGCGTTTGAAGATGAGCACGATTATCAACAAGCCCTGGTTCACTACGTGCGCGGCAACAGCTGGCTCGATGTGGCGATTCTGTGTGACGGCATCATGCCGGTTGAAGACCTGCGTCGGTTTCTGGACTCCACACCCGAGCTGCGCGGCTGGGCCAACGACAGTCACAGTGGCTGGGGCCAGCATCCGCAAAGCGATTACGACTATGCGCCCGAACTGCGTCTGCGACTGGGCGTTCGTTTGACGCGACTCGGCCGCGCGCAAGAAGCCCTCGCCTATCTGGATCGCGACCGTGCCGCCAATGTGCGCACGCTGCTGGCCCTCGAACGGGCGGCCGATCAGCGCGAAGCCGGGCCCACCGAGGTCTATGATCTAGCTGCCTTTGTGTACCACCGGGGCGCCGAGCTGTTGGTCTACGATCGCTACTGGCATCAATGGGCTGCGCGTGGCGCGCTTACCGGCACCAGCCCGGAAGCGGTGCTGGCCCGCGCCGAGCTCGAGCGCATGACCCCCTACACCCGGGCGCGCGACCTGTTCGCCGGCATTGCACGCGATTGGCCACACAGCCCCGAGGCGCCACGCGCCCTGTACTCGGCAGCCCTGTGCGACTTCTGGCTGTGCCAGCCGTCTAAGGCCCTGGGCGGACACAACTGGTGGTGGCAGCAGCGTGCCAAAGACGAGGCCTACTGGGACCACGGCCTCACGCGCCTGCGCGACCTACGCCGGCGCTACCCCGAGCACCCCTTGTGCCGCGGCGCCTGGATCGACGCCCACCTGGGCCCGATGGCTGATCCCGAACCCGGCCGGTAACGCAGGGTTCTGCCAACTAACAGCGCGTGGGCAGTCAGCGAGCAGCCTCGTATCCCGCACTTGCCGCCGGCCCGCCCATGCGGCACACTAACCGGCCATGGGCACCGCGCCGCCAACTAGCATCATTGGCATCCAAGGACCTGCCATCGGCCTGTCGGCTGCTGCTGGTGTGGCCATGTGCCTGGTAGCCGGCGGCCCACCATGGTGGGCCGCCCACGCCTTTGGTCTCGGCATTGCCAGCATTGCCGGGCTGCGCCGCAGTCCGTGGGCGGTGGCCGCGCTGGTGCCGCTGTTGGCGCTGCCGACTGGCAGTTGGACCGTGCTCGCTGCCTGCGCGGCCCTGGGCCTTGCCGTGCCGGCGTGCTGGGAACTGTGGCAGCGCATCGAGGGTGCCGATGAACGCTTACTTCTGCGCGAGGTCGGCATCGCCCACCACGAGTGCGGCGTGCTGCAGCGCCACCTGCGGCGCTACCCGACCCTGATGGACACCTGCCAATCGCTGAGCTCAGCGCGCGATCCCGATGCGCTGGCCGATGTCTTGTGTCGGGCGGTTGAGCGCATTGTGCCGGCCTGGCTCAGTATTCAGGTGTACCTCGGCACCGGCGGCCGCCAAAGCATCCGTGCGCGGCTGCAAGATCCTGACCATGAAGAGATTGAAGACCTGAGTCAGGACATCGCTTATGTCGCTGGTGAGTTGCGACCGCTGATCCGCCGTGGCCCAATCAATGTGCTGGCCTGCCTACCGCTGCGCAGCGAACGACGCTCTGACCCCGAAGCCGAAGACGCGCACCATCGCGGCGTACTCTTGGTTCGGTTTCGCAGCCAGGGCGCGGAAGATGTCTTGAACCTGGAAATCCTGCACGCCCTCGGCCGCCTCGGTGGTCTGGGCTTGGCCGCAGTCGACTTGGTTGCCGAGGCCCAGTCGCTCGCGCTCAGAGATGAACTCACTGGCCTGTTCGGTCGCCATGAATTCTTCCGCCGCTTGCAAGAGACCCTGGCCGGGGCGCGTCGTGAAGACGATCCGGTTGGCGTAATCATGTGCGACATGGATCACCTCAAGCGCGTCAATGACACCTTCGGTCATGCCACTGGGGATGAAGCGCTGCGCCTGGTCTCCAAAGCGATTATCGAAACCCTGCCGAGTGCCGCCATCGCGTGCCGCTATGGTGGCGAAGAATTTGGCGTGCTGATCCCGCCCGAGGCGGCGGCGCAAACCGAGGCCATTGCCGGCGCGCTGTTGCAGGCCATCCGCAGCCATAAGTGCCTCGAAGCGGCCCCCGATCTGTGCCTAACTGCGAGCCTCGGCTGGGCCATCAGTGACGGCAATGAGCTGCCAACCTGCCTCATGGCCCGGGCCGATGCCGCGTGCTACCGCGCCAAAGACGGCGGCCGCAATCGGGTGGAGGCCGGATGAGACCGGGCCTGCTCCGGCGCTGGCGCTGGCCCGTGGTGGCCGCCGCGGTGGCTGCTGGCACCGGGCTTGGGCTCGGCATCCTCGGCGGTTTGCCGGCTACCAGCCTATGTGCTGCCGCCACCGCCGCTGGAATCGCCGGCTTAGCCCTGGTGCCGAGTCGACACACCGGCCCGGCCTCTGGTTCGCGCCGTGCCACCGCGCCCCAGTTGAACACTCACCATGGCCGTTTACGTGAAGACATGGCGATTCTGCAGGCGGCCTACGAGCTCCAGAACAGCGTGTTCGAAGTGTCGTCTGAGTTGGTCAGCTGCGTAGATGAAGCCGATGCTCGGGCGCGTTTCGCCGCAGCCCTGCGCACCTGGTGGCGTTGCGAGGGTGTCGACCTGTTCGTGTGGGAGCGCGGCGCCTGGCGCAGCCTGGGTGGCGACGCGCTGGGCGAGGAGCCGATGCTCACCGGCCCGGTGCAGCTGCCCGGCGAAGGCAGCGGCGACTTGGTTCTCGACTTGAGCCCAGCGGTAGACGGCCAAGCCGCGGTGGTGCTGCGCGGTGCCACCGCCCAACCCTCGCTCGAAGGCCGCAGCCAATCTGACCAACGTTACGTAGCCGAAGTGCTGCGTGGTCAACTCGCGCTGTCACTGCGCCGCGTGATCCTATTCCAAAACCTGCAAGACCTCGGCCGCACCGACCCCCTCACCGGCTGTCATCGCCGCTGGTACGGCCTCGAACGCCTGAGCGAACAGGTTGAGCGCGGCTTGGTGCTGGCAGTAGCGATGGTCGACATCGATTTCTTCAAGCTAGTTAACGACACCCACGGCCATGGCGCCGGCGACGAAGTCTTACGCGCCGTTGGCCGCTGCCTGGTGGGGCATCTGCGCACCGGCGACCTGGTCAGCCGCTGGGGTGGCGAAGAGTTCGTCATCGTGCTACCCAATACCAGCGCCACTGCGGCATTCGCCGTGGCCGAGCGCTTGCGCCAGCGCGTTGCATCGCTCGGCGACCTGCCGGCCTCGGTCACGGTCTCCATCGGCGTTGCCGCCTGCCGCATGGATGAAACCGCCGCCGAATTGCTCGAACGCGCTGATGCCAGCATGTATCAGGCCAAGGAGTCCGGCCGCAACCGGGTCATTTTAGCCACCGGCGACGACAACCTCGAGGCCGGTGCCAGCGGCACCTTTGTGCGGACCACCCAGCGCGCCGATCGATCTGAAGGGGATATGCAACGGTCAGGATTATTCCGAGCTCCCGATTAATGCAGGCCTGCTTGGGCAAGGCCAAACTGGTAAGGGGATGGTTGCACCGTGCGCTGGCGGCCTTAGTATACGAACTGAAAACCCCCCTAGATGCCAACAAGGCGACTTGTCACCGCATCAGCCATCCTCTTGATGAGGGAGCCAGCCCCACATGCCGCATATCTTGGTGATCGATGATATGGCGGTATTCCGCAAGCCCGTCGCCCAGGCTCTTAGTGAAGCTGGCATGAGCGTCGCGACTGCTGTTGATGGCCTCGACGCTTTAGAAAAAGTCGAGGAACAAAAGCCCGACCTGATTCTGTGCGACATGGCCATGCCTAACATGGATGGCAAGACCTTCGTCAAAACGATCAAGCGCTTTAAACATCTGCAAGATATTCCAGTCATCATCTTCACCGCGCTAGCCTCGCGCGAGACCGTGATGGAATTGTTAAAGCTTGGGATCAAGGATTACGTCCTCAAATCTAACCTGCACCTGCCGAGCTTGGTCGACAAAATTCAGCGCATGTTTGATCCGGCCCGCGACACCACCGACCGCAAGCCGCTGCCGTCTTCCGGCGAGATGCCCGCGCTGCGCCGGATCAAAGTGCTCGGCGTGAACGAATCCCAACTCAAATCCCACGAGATGGCAATGGACATGGCGGCCGTCGAGGCCGCGTGCGAAGCCGAGAAGGGCTTGATCGAGCAGTTCTCGCCAGCCATCGCCATGCTGGCTCGCTTGCTCACCGATCCGAGTGTCGACATCGAGCAAATTGTTGAAGTCATCCAAACCGATCATCACCTCGCGCTGAAAGTGGTGCGGATTGCCAACTCTGCCGCCTACACCCGCGGTGGCCGCATGGTGACCGGGCTCAAAGAAGGCGTGATGCGGATTGGCACTGGTAAGATTGGCGAAGCTCTGCGCAGCCTTGGCGTGGTTGATCACTTCTTGCGCCGCGACCCGCTCGCCATGGTTGACGCCGGCATGTTCTGGGAACACAGCGTGGCAGTTGGCCTGCTGGCCTGCGAGTTTGCCAATCTGCTGAAAATACCAGACGCCGAAATTTTCTTTACCTCCGGCATTCTGCACGACATCGGCAAATTGGTGTTATTCCACCGTGAGTGGTCGCGCTATGGCTATGTGTTTGACCGCAGCGATACCCTCAAGGTGCCGGTCAATCTGCTTGAACGCTATACGATGCCCTGTGGCCATGGCGCCGCCATCAACAGCCTGCTCAGCAATTGGGGCTACGGTGACCAAGTCGTCTCGATGATTGCGCATCATCACGACAATCTTCAAGAATTGTCGGAGTTGCCAACCAAAGACGCGCGCAATGCTGCTATCTTAGCTTTGTCCAACCACTTGGCGCACGCGCTCTTGATCGGTTACAGCTACAACGAGTTCCTGTACCCCTTGCAGGATTGGTACGATTTCCTGGGCATCGATAACGCCCACGCGGCGCCAATCATCAAACGCGTGCCAGCCCAAGCCTTAGACATCAAGTTGGCCCTGTTGAGCCAGCTCCATGCGCAAGATTGGGATCAGTACGACGAGACGGTGCGCAAACAGATTGAGGGCCAAGTTGTACCGCTTGTAGTGAGCCTGTTCGGCGAAGCCGATCCTTTCGCTATGTTCTGCCAGCGCTTGCACCCTTACCACGGCGACAAAACCCCCAATTGCGCCATCGTGCATGTTGAAGATTCAGACCGGCTCGAAGAGCAGTTAGCCGAATTGCAGCATCTGGAGCAAAAACACGGTGTCAGTCAATTGCCAACCATCTTATTGACGCCAGCCGCGAGCCTGTCAGTGCACGAAACTTTTCTCAATGGGCGCACTACCTTAGTCAATCGCACCCCGGTGGCGACCGAGACCCTGGTCTCGCTGCTGAACATTGCGCTGAAACGCAAGCGCGCGGGAAGCCATGGATGAGCGACACAGAGCATCAATGTTGGTGTGATGACCTGCCGGTTGGCTTGATGGAAGTAGATGCCTCCGGAATCGCGCAACGGGTCAACCCACGCTGTTGCGTGACGCTGTTGCGCAGCGAACACGATCTCCAGATGCAGCCCTGGTACGACTTTGTGGTACCCGAGCAACGCGGCGGAGCCCAAGAGCGCTGGAATAGATTGCGTAGCAGTGGCATCGGCTTTCATTGGCGCTGTGGTTTTTTGACCGGTAAGGGCGACTCGGTGTCGGTATTATTGCAAGCTGCGCCGGCCTGCGTTGGTTCACCCGTGGTGCTAACCTTGAGTGATTTGCGCGAGGTCGAGCAAGATTTGGAGCACGAACGCGCGGCTACCCACCTGGCCGAAGCGCGCATGGCGCTCGATCAGGTGCTCACCGTCCTTGGCCATGAAATGCGAACCCCACTTGCTGGGATTCGAGCGATGGTAGAGGCCGGGCGCATGCTGCTGGGCGCAGACGGCCGTGAAGTCATCGATCAGATTCTGGCAGACACCGTGCGCATGAGCGAAGTGGTCGATAATTTGCTCGAACTGAGCCGGTTGCAAAGCGGCGAGGTGCAATGGGCCTGGCAGGAGCTGGACCTTGACGAGCTCTTGTCGGAATGTTGCCTGCGGCACGAGGCCCTCGCCGCACGCACGCAAACCGCGCTGCAATGTGACAAGCTTGCGGCCGGAACTATTCGTGGCGACCGTGCGGCGCTGTGCCAGCTATTTGATAATCTGGTCGCCAATGCGATCAGTCACGCTGAAGCGAGCTACGTGAAGGTGCATGCGCGCCGTGATGGTGCACGAGTGCTGATCGATGTGAGGGATAATGGGCGCGGCATGGTGCCGGAGGTAGTCCAAAGCTTAGGGCAGGCCTTTGCGCTCAACGCCGGTCTGCTCAATGAGCAACAAATCGCTGGCACGGGCCTCGGCTTGGTGCTGGTTAAAGAGATGGCGGCGGTGCATGGCGGGCATGTGGCCGTGCGTAGCAAGCTTGGCTTCGGAACTACGTTCCAGATTGTCTTGGATGCCACACGTGACGGCCCGTCACCGCGTGACCGCAGTGCGGTGGTGCACGAGGGTATTGAATCCGTTTAGGATCCAAGATGGCAGAGCGCTGCCGATTTTTTGCCAATTAAAAAGCCCCTGACGTCGTACGACACCAGGGGCTTTGATTTATCAGCTCAGGCTGATCACTTCTTAGCAGCAGCCTTCTTCTTGGCGGCCGTCTTCTTCTTGGCGGCAGCCTTCTTCTTGGCCGGAGCGCTACCGTTGACCAGCGCAGCCTTGGCCGCAGCCAAACGCGCAACCGGCACGCGGAACGGCGAGCAGCTGACGTAGGTGAGGCCAACGCGATGGCAGAAGTCGATCGACGAGGGGTCGCCACCGTGCTCACCGCAGATACCGAGCTTCATGTCGGGCTTGACGCTGCGGCCCTTGTCGGCACCCATTTGGACCAACTGACCAACGCCGCTCTGGTCGAGGCTGGCGAAGGGGTTGGACTTGACGATCGCCACATCAGGACGCTCGTAGTAGGGCAGGAAGCCACCGGCGTCGTCACGCGACATGCCCAAAGTAGTCTGGGTCAGGTCGTTGGTGCCGAAGCTGAAGAACTGAGCATGCTTGGCAACCTGATCGGCGGTCAGCGCGGCGCGCGGAATTTCGATCATGGTACCAACCAGGTACTTCAGGGTCTTCTTGGCTGCCTTGAATTCTTCCTTGGCAACGCGATGCACCACCTCGAGCTGGAGCTCGAGCTCGCGATCGAAGCTGACCAGCGGAATCATGATCTCGGGCACCGGGGCCTTCTTGGCCTTCTTGGCAACCGAGAGCGCAGCGCGGAAGATCGCGCGTGCCTGCATCTCAGTGATCTCGGGGTACACCACACCGAGGCGGCAGCCACGGTGACCGAGCATCGGGTTCGATTCGTGCAGGCCGGCGCAAATGCTTTCAACCTGCTCGTACTTCATGCCGAGCTTCTTGGCGAGGTTGCTCTTGAGATCCTTGCTGTTGGGCAGGAACTCATGCAGCGGCGGGTCGAGCAGGCGCACGGTAACCGGGCGGCCCTGCATCGCGGTGAACAGACCCTCGAAGTCCTTCTGCTGGATCGGCAGAAGCTTCTTGAGCGCGCCGGTGAAATGATCGATAGCCGGCTTGTACTCGTTACCAAGCAAAGTGGCATCGTCAGGACGCTCGGCGAGCTTGTCCTTATACTCGGCGTATTCGCCAGCGAACATAATCAACTCACGGATGTGGTCGATACGGTCGCCTTCGAAGAACATGTGTTCGGTACGGCACAGGCCGATGCCTTCGGCGCCGAAGGCAACCGCGTTGGTGGCCTGGTCGGGCTGGTCGGCGTTGGTGCGGATGCCAAGGGTGCGGTACTTGTCGGCCAGCTTCATCACGAAGTCGTACGACTTGAACAGATCGCTCTCGCTGGGCTTGAGCTTGCCGTCGATGAGCACCTGAATCAGTTCAGACGGGGCGGTATCGATGCGGCCAGCCAGCACTTCGCCGGTTGAACCGTTAATCGAGACTGCTTCGCCTTCCTTGATGCTGTGGCCCTTGCAGCTGAGCACGCCCTTATCGTAGTCGATTTCGAGCTCACCAGCACCGGCGACACAAACCTTACCCATCTGACGCGCGACCACGGCCGCGTGCGAGGACACACCACCCTTGGCGGTGAGGATACCAGCAGCGGCGATCATGCCGCGCAGGTCTTCCGGGCTGGTTTCGATACGAGCCAACACCACTGGGCCATGAGCGGCCCACTTTTCAGCCTTCTCAGCCGAGAAGCACAGGGTGCCCGAGGCGGCGCCAGGACCAGCCGGCAGGCCGGTGGTGAGCACCAAGCCCTTCTTCTGCGCAGCGGCGTAGGCCTTGCGGTCGAAGATCGGGGCCAGCAGCTGTTCGATCGCTTCCGGATCAGCCGAACGGATGGCGTGCTCAGGCGTCATCAGCTTCTGCTTCACCATATCGTGAGCGATCTTGACGTAGGCCTGAGCGGTGCGCTTGCCGTTACGGGTTTGCAGCAGCCACAGGCGGCGCTTCTCGATGGTGAATTCGAAGTCTTGGACGTCGCCGAATTCCTTCTCGAGGTTCTTACGAACGGCTTCCAGCTCTTTGTAGGTCTTATTCCATTCCTTGATCTTCTGCATCTCTTGCACCTTCTGGGGGGTGCGGATGCCAGCCACCACGTCTTCGCCCTGAGCGTTAACGAGGTACTCGCCGTAGAAGATGTTTTCGCCAGTGGCGGGGTCGCGGGTGAACGCCACGCCGGTACCACTGTCTTCGCCCATGTTACCGAACACCATGGCCTGCACGTTGCAGGCTGTGCCCCACTCAGCGGGGATCTTGTACTTGGCGCGGTAGATGATGGCGCGGTCGTTCATCCAGCTGCCGAACACGGCGCCAACGGCACCCCACAGCTGCTGCATCGGGTCTTGCGGGAAGGCCTTCTTGGTGAACTTCTTGATCAGCTTGACGTAGCCGGCAACCACTTCACGCAGGCCGTCTTCGGTCAGGTCGACGTCGTCTTCAACGCCGTTCTTTTCCTTCACTTCTTCGAGCACGTGCTCAAAGGGGTCGGGATCGTTCTCGTTCTTCTTCTGAACGCCCATCACCACGTCGCCGTACATCTGGATGAAGCGGCGGTAGCAGTCGAAGGCAAAGCGACCGTCACCGGTCAGCGCCTTGAGGCCTTCAACGGTCTCGTCGTTGAGACCCAGGTTGAGGATGGTGTCCATCATGCCCGGCATCGACTCACGGGCACCCGAGCGGACGGCCATGAGGAGCGGGTTCTTTTTGTCGCCGAACTTCTTGCCGGTGATCTTCTCGACCTTCTTGACTGCAGCGGCCACCTGGGCGTCGAGCCCGGCAGGGAACTTGCGGCCACCGTCGTAGAACTCGGTGCAGACTTCGGTGGTGACGGTGAAGCCGGGGGGCACGTTGAAACCGCGGCTGCACATCTCGCCGAGGTTCGCGCCCTTGCCACCGAGAAGGGGCTTGAGCTTAATGGTGCCGTCGGCCTTGCCGCCGCCGAAAGAGTAGACGTATTTGGGAGCCTTCTTGGCCATGTTTCTTGGTCCTCGATCGCGGAGAGGAAGGTTTGCGGAAGCATCTAGGCACGCCTGACCCGAGATGGTATCAGATCGTGTCAAAAGGCTCAGCAGGCTAGGTGCGCTTTGTGAGCGGTCAACGTCTGCTAAGCAGCGAACGCTCTTCGGCCCCGATACAGAGGCTAGGGAAGCTCGGTTTTAAAGCCCGGCGAGGGCCACGGCGTGTTCCTTGGCCGTGGAAAAATCGCTGATTTCTCCAGCTAATTGCGCTTTCCAGAGCGCAGCGAGGATCTCGCCAAGCTGGGGCCCGGGCGCAACGCCTAGCGCGATGAGATCCGCCCCCGTCAGATAGGGCTGCGGGCGATGAGCGCTCAAATGGGTGAATTCAGCGTGAAGATTGGCCGCTTGCGGCCAATCTTCACGGTTGACCAACAGCGGCATCAGGCTCGCGGCCGCAGGTGCTAACAGCTTCGCTCTGCGCTCAGCCAGGCTGCTATCCCAGGTAGCGGGATGCTGGTGGCAGACCAACCACGGCAGATCGCGACGCCACTCACGGCTGATCGGTTCGGTTTTGAGCCAAGCGGCCAGGGCCTCGGGCTCGGTAGCGGCCAGGGTAGCAGCCAAGGCACTCAGACTTGGGCAGTCTGCGGGCAGGTGATCGAGGCTGGGCAGATCTGCAGTAGCCAGGAGTGGCGACAACACCGATCCCAAACCCAGTTCATTGACGAGGCAAACCCACCGTGAGCGGCACGGATCGCTAACGCCCTTGCGCCATTCTTCCCAGATCCGCTCGCGACTGAGACCTGTGGTTGCCACGCTGCGCAAGGCCTGCTCGGTGGCGGGTTCAATCGTGAAGCCCAGATGAGCCGCAAAACGCAAACCACGCAGAACCCGTAAGCGGTCTTCTTCTAGGCGCGCTTTGGGGTCACCAACCACGCGCAAGCACTTGGCCTCGATGTCAGCCAAACCGCCGACATGATCGCGCAGTTGCTTGCGAACCGGGTCGAGCACCAAAGCGTTGCAGGTGAAATCGCGGCGCTCAACGTCGACTTCCTCGGTTGCAGTAACCACGCCAGTCGGGCGGCGGCCATCGATATAGGCCTCATCGCTGCGGAAGGTCGCCACCTCGACCTCGCCGCCTGGCACCAGAACAACCGTCACCCCGAACTGCTTGCCCACCGTTACGCAACGCTCGAACAGGGCTTCCACCTGGTCGGGACTGGCATCGGTAGCCAGATCGAGATCCGTGATCGGGCGGCCCAAGAGATGATCACGCACGCAGCCCCCAACGAACACCACCACATGGCCGGCTGCAGTCAGACCAGCGACAACCGGGGCCGCGAGGGCCCAGGGTGGCTGGGAGAAATCTACCTGGAGAGCTTCGCACCGCATGAACCAGCAGCAGAGCCGGGGGGGACCGCGAGACAAGATCTGCTTGGCACGGGAGTGGCGTAAACCGGCTTGTGAGCTCGGTCTGGTTTTGATGGGCAAACCACGCCTGATTGATACCATTGACGTGCTTCCGGAGCCGTATGCCAGCGTGTCCTCGATGTCATGCCATTACCACAGGTACGCCCTGCACTCAGTGCGGGGCGCGCTTCGCGGTGACGTGCTCGACACCAAATGGACCCGGCGCAGCCAACCAAGCCCCTGAGCATGGAACGGTCACCCCCGGCGGTTACCAGATCATGGGCGGGATGGCGAGCGGCGGCATGGGACTGCTGTTGTATGGACAACGTACCCATGATGCCCACCCGGTGGTTTTGAAGGCACCGAAACAGCGCGACGCCGAGGCTCGGCTACGATTTACCCGTGAAGCGCAGGCCCTGGCCAGCCTCGATCATCCCAACGTGGTGCGCTTGCTCGATATCGACAGCACCAGTGATGGCCTGCCGCTGTTGGTGCTTGAGCACATTAATGGGCCCAACCTCCGCCAAGTGTTGCAGCGCGGAACGCCGCCCCTGGGCTTTACCGAACGAGTCGCAAACGATCTGGCGCGCGCACTCGACCACTGCCATCGGCGCGGGATCGTGCACCGTGATATTAAACCCGAGAATGTTGTGGTGCAGGGCGAAGGCTGCGTGGTGATCGATTTTGGTTTGGCCCTGGTTGACGTTGATCGCGCTGGGCGCCGGCTCGGCCAAACCATGACGCCGGTCGGTAGCTTACTTGGGACGCCCCCCTACGTGGCGCCGGAACAACTGGGTGATGCCAGCCAAGTTTCGAGTGCTGCCGATATATTTAGTTTTGGCCGCCTGCTCCAAGAGTGCCTCGGCGAGGGTCCCAGTCGAGATCCGCGCCGGCAACGCTGGTTAGATCTTAGCCAACAGATGTGCCGGCTCGATCCGCGCCATCGCCCTCAAGCCAAAGCCGTGTTGGATTTGATTAGACCGAGCTCACACGCTCGTCGGGCTGCCACCACCAGCGCGGCGGTACGCCCGATTATTGGCAGTGTGGCCGGTGGATTATTGTGCGCCGCTGGGTTGCTCGCAGCAATCAGCTGGTGGCCACATCAAACCAGCAGCTTCAAGCTCGAAGGCCTGCTAGCAGATCCCGACGGTGCGGACGTGACCCTCGATCTCGCAAACGGCGAGATACTGAGAATTGAAGGCCGCGGCAACACCCAACTACGGTTACCAGGTGGCGGAAAATGGTCGTACGGGCCACTGCATATCCAAGGCAACGCCAATGGGTATGTGGTGCTGCGCCTACGCGATGACGACGGGCGCTGGCAACTGACCGTCCGTAATGATCCCTAGCAGGCAGTTGAAATACAGCCTGCGGGGGGTTGAAGGGGGGTCACAGAC
>JAQIBG010000046.1 GCA_027859175.1 Planctomycetota bacterium
CGTGCCCCTGGCGGCGCCGGTTGCCGGCATCGCCATGGGCTTGGTCAAAGAAGGCGATCGCTACGCGGTCCTCACCGACATCCTCGGTGACGAAGACCACTACGGCGATATGGACTTCAAGGTCTGCGGTACTGCCGACGGCATCACCGCGCTACAGATGGACATCAAGATCGCCGGCAAGCCCAAGGTCGCTTTCGAAGAAGCCGCCGAGAGCGCGTGGGTCAGCAAGCTGGTCGACAAGTACACCGACCGCATCCGCACCGCCCTGCAAACCTCCGGCAAGTTCGAGCGTGGCGATGCGGTAAAGGCCGTGCGCGGCGAGATCATGGCCGAAATAGCTGGCGACGACGAAGAACTGGCAGGCGAGATCAAGAGCGCCTTCGGTTCCGCCAAAGATGTGGTGTTCCGCGAACTGATCCTGTCGGGCACCCGCGTTGATGGTCGCGACACCAAAACCGTGCGTCCGATCGTGGTAGACCTCGACCTGCTGCCGCGCGCCCATGGCTCGGCCCTGTTCACCCGCGGCGAAACCCAAGGCCTGCTGGTGTGCACCCTCGGCACCGCCGACGACGAGCAGATGATCGAGAGCCTGAAGCCCAAGCGCTTCGACCGCTTCTTGCTGCATTACAACTTCCCCGGCTTCTCGGTTGGCGAATGCGGTGGCCGTCCGGGCCCCGGTCGTCGCGAGATCGGCCACGGTGCGCTGGCCAAGCGCGCTCTGTCGGCCGTGCTGCCGAGCGATGAGGAATGGCCCTACACCATCCGCATCGTGTCCGACATCACCGAGTCCAACGGCTCCAGCTCGATGGCCACCGTGTGCGGCGGCTCCTTGTCGATGATGGCCGCTGGCGTGCCCCTGGCGGCGCCGGTTGCCGGCATCGCCATGGGCTTGGTCAAAGAAGGCGATCGCTACGCGGTCCTCACCGACATCCTCGGCGACGAGGACCACTACGGTGATATGGACTACAAGGTCTGCGGCACCAGCCAGGGCATCACCGCCCTACAGATGGACATCAAGATCGCCGGCATTTCGGCCGACCTGATGGGTGAGGCTCTTGAGCAAGCGCGCCAAGGCCGCATGCACATCCTCGAGAAGATGAACGAGAGCATCAGCACCCACCGCGAAGAGCTGAGCCCCTACGCTCCGCAAATCGTGCAGGTGCAGATCGACCCCGAGTTCATCGGCAAGATCATCGGCAAGGGCGGCGAAACCATTCGCAAGATCCAGGAAGATTCCGGCGCCTCGGTCAACATCGACGACGACGGCGTGATCACCCTCGCCTCGCCCGACATGAACTCGATCGAGAAGGCCAAGCAGTGGATCTCCGACCTGACCGAACTGCCCGAAGAAGGCCGCGTGTACTCCGGTACCGTGACCTCGGTTAAGGAATTCGGCGCCTTTGTTGAGTTCATCCCCGGCACCGAAGGTCTGGTTCACATCTCCGAGTGGGATTGGAGCCGCACCGAGAACATGGACGACGTAGCCAAGGCCGGCACCCCGATCGAGGTCAAGCTGATCGAGGTCGACGCCCGCACCGGTCGTTTCCGCCTGAGCCGCCGTGCGCTGCTCGACAAGCCCGAAGGCTACGACGAAGCCGCCGCTGCTGCGGCCGAACGTCGTGGCAGCGACCGCGGCGGTGACCGTGGTGACCGTGGTGGTCGCGGTGGTGACCGCGGTGGTGATCGTCGCGGCCCGCGCCGTGATGGTGACCGTCGCCCGCGCAGCGACTGACACCACCTGCACCAGCAGGCTGCTCGCACGAGCACACACAACGCCCGGGTCATCTGACCCGGGCGTTTTTTTACATTCAGCCCCAGGCTTTCTCCTGCGCGGCATGCCGCTACACTCGCGCCATGGCCAAGCGCAACGCCAAGGGCAAACAGGACGAGGGCGAGGACAAACCCAGCGCTAACCTGGGCGATACTGCCACGCGCTTTGATCTGTCGGAAGACCCCACCGCAGCGATGCGCCAGCCACTGACGGTGCTGATCGTATTGGCGCCCTTGGGCTTACTGGCCGAGCTGTATCGCTTCATGTCGGAGCGCAAAGCCACCCTGCTGGCTGAAGAGCAATGGGGCCAACTGGGCGCCATCGTTGGCATCGACGCGCCCATGGTGCCGATCATCTTACTCGCGCTCGGCTGCCTTGGCCTGCATCTAATCAAGCGCACACCGTGGGAACTCCCCACCGCGCGGACCGTTTTGATGATTGTGGGCTGGGGCGTCCTGTGGGCCGTGGTGCGCTACGCCATGGCCTTTACCGCCGATACCGTGCACGGCGGCAGTGCCAACCTCACGGCCGACCCCACCGAGTCGATGACTGCGATCGGGCAATGCGGCATCGCCATGTCGGGTGCCCTGCAGGAGGAAATGGTGTTCCGCGGCGTGCTCCTTGGCGCGCTGTGCCTTGTGGTGCGCGCCTTCGGGCTGACCCGCACCTGGTGCTACCTAGTGGCGCTGCCCGTTTCCGCGGCCCTGTTCAGCCTCGCCCACACCGAGGTCATCAACCACTACGCTGCGGCCGAGCCACTCACCTGGTCGAGCTTCATGCGCCGCTTCATCGCGGGCCTGCTGTATGGTTACGTGTTCCTACGACAGGGCCTAGCGACGAGCACCCTGGCGCATGCTGGCTACAATGCCGCCGTTGTATTTCGCTTGGGGCCGTGGTTATGAGCTATGATATGGCAGTATTGCTAGTCGATGACGACCCCACGGTCCGTCTGGCGGTGGGCCGTTTGGTCGAACGCATGGGCTACACCGTCACCCGCGCCAGTGACGGCGAAGAGGCCTGGGACATCGTCCAGCAACAACACTTTCCGATCCTCATCACCGACTGGTTCATGCCCGGCATGGACGGCATCGATTTGGTCAAGCACCTGCGCCAGCAGGAGAGCGAGCACCACGCCGGCGCTTACACCTATATTATCGCACTCACGGGCGAAGATGACCCCAAGTTGATCAAACAAGGCATGGACGCCGGCGTTGACGACTTCCTGTTCAAGCACCGCGCCCGTCAAGACCTCGACATGCGTCTGTCGGCAGCCCGCCGCATCATGTCGATGCACACCGACCTGCAAAACTCCCACGCGCGCATGCGTGAAGACCTTGAAGCCGCCGAGCGCGTGCAACGCAGCCTGCTCCCGGAATCGCCTCCCGGCATACCCAACCTCCTGGCCGGCTGGCGCATGGATGCCAGTGCCCACCTCGCCGGCGATCTGTTCAATCTGTTCTCGATCGACGAAGAGCACCTCGGTTTCTACGTGCTCGACGTCTCTGGCCATGGCGTAGCCGCGGCCCTGCTCGCCACACAACTATCGCGCTTGATGATTCCCGACATGAGCCAAAGCCAGGTGGTCAAAGAACCCCGCGAAGACGCGCCCTGGTTTCGCGTGGTTGAACCCGGTGAAGTCTTCGACCGCCTCAATAAATCATTCCCGATGAGCAGTCGTCAGATGCAGTTCATCACCATGTTCTATGGCGTCATCAATCACCGCAGCCTGGTGCTGCGCTATGCCGGCGCCGGACACCCACGCCCCATCGCCATCGGTGATGAAACCCGCACACTGCCCTTTGACGACCCGCCACTTGGCGTGAAACATGGCCACAGCTTCACCACCCACGAAGTGCAAATGCTGCCCGACGAACGTCTGTTCGTG
>JAQIBG010000166.1 GCA_027859175.1 Planctomycetota bacterium
CGTCTAATGGCACCTGGTCGGGCTCCACCCGCATCGACGAACGCGTCATGCACGATGGCGAATTATTCAGCTGTGGCAGCGTCACCTTCGTGGTGGTTGATCTCGCCGGCGGTGCTGGCGACACCCGCGTGCTCACCGACCGCGGCATCGCGATGGCGATTGCCGACCAGCAGAACACCCGCAGTTGGCGCGCCGGTGACGACCCCAACGATCTCGCTGCGATCCATCGCATTCAACAAGTGGCCATGGCCTCCGAGCCGGCGCAACGCCCGGCCGCCGTAGCCGCAGCCGTT
The DNA here is from genome assembly GCA_027859175.1 of Planctomycetota bacterium. GTDB lineage: Bacteria > Planctomycetota > UBA11346 > UBA11346 > UBA11346 > GH22. Next base: position 294 of record JAQIBG010000166.1, read on the forward strand.
GCCACCGAGCTTGGCTGCCCACTATGCGCCGTGGTGTTGCGTGGCCGCGTGGCCGGCACCATGAGTCGGCGACTCGCGCATCGCTTAGCCCAGGGCGACAGCGCACGGCTGCTGCGCCTCGGCCGTGAACTCAACGGCCAAACCGTTGCCGCCGAAGCGGTAGGCTCGGCCCTCACGGCACCCCTGGGTACGCGCGGTCATTTGGTCGCGGCGCGCTCGGTTGACGACGAAGCCTGCACCGCCGCCGAGTTGCGCCTGATCGCCGCCTTTGCCGCCGAGCTCAGCGAAGCCTTCACCGCCGTTGGCGATCTCCCCGAGCTGGTTGGCCAAGGGCCGGTGATGCAACTCCTGCGTGAGCGCATCAGCCGCATCGCCACCACCGACGCCAGCGTGTTGGTCAGTGGCGCCAGTGGCACAGGTAAAGAACTCGTCGCGCGCGCCCTGCATCGCCTGTCTGGCCGCGCGGCCGGTCCGTTTATCGCCGTTAATTGCGCGGCGGTCTCCGAGAGCCTGTTTGAGGCCGAGCTGTTCGGCCACGAACGGGGCGCCTTCACCGGTGCCGACAGCGCCCGCCCCGGCCGCTTTCGCCAGGCCGACGGTGGCACCCTGTTCCTTGATGAAATTGGTGAACTGCCTGAGCGGCTGCAGCCCAAGCTTCTGCGCGCGCTGCAAGAAGGCGTGGTTGAGCCGGTTGGTGGCGTGGCCGAGATCCCGGTCGACGTGCGCGTTGTTGCGGCCACCAATCGCGACCTGCAGGCCGAAGTCGACGCGGGCGCTTTCCGCGCCGACCTGTTCTATCGACTCGACGTCATTCGCATTCACACCCCGGCCCTGGCCGAGCATCCCGACGACATCCCCGCGCTTGCCGCCCACCTGCTGCGCCAAGCGGCGCGCGAAACCGGCATCGCCGAAGCGGGCATCAGTGAGGCCGCGCTCGATGTGTTAAGCCAAGCGCCCTGGCCCGGCAATGTACGACAGCTGTCCAACCTACTGACCCGCGCCCTAGTTGCGGCCGAAGGGCCAATTGATGTGCACCACCTCGCCCTGCGCGACGTCCCAGCGGCACCAGTAGACGACAGCGGGCCCTTTCTCAGCCTGGCCGAAGTCGAGGCCGCGCACGTGCGCGCCGCGCTGCAGCGCACCGGCGGCAACAAAACCGCTGCAGCTCGCCTGTTAGGAATCAGCCGTCCCACCGTCCTCAAGAAGATCGCCGACTACGGCATTGTTTGGGAGTGAATTAGTATGCGTCTCAGCCTTCTTGTGTGCCTCCTTGCCGCGATGGCCCTGTCTGGGGCCGACACCACCGACCGCACGGAAATGCAAACCGAGCTCGATGCCATTGCCGACAGCGTCAAGCTGCCGCGCGCGTTCCGGCTCATCCACCGCTTGGTGGGCCCGAGTGTGGTGTCGATCCACACGTCCGAACGCTTCATGGTGGCCCGCTGGGGCCAAGGCCTTGAGGAGCGTGAAGTCGAAACCGGTGAAGGCTCTGGCTTCGTGTTTCATGCTGCTGATGGCGCCAGCTACATCGTCACCAACGCCCATGTGGTGATTCGCACCGATCGCGAGAAGCGTTTTATCCGCGATCGCGCTACCGGCGCACCGCTGTGGTACGACTCGGTACAGCTGGCCACCCTCGATGGCCGCATGCACCAGGGCGTTCCGGTTGGCGCTGATCCGCAAACCGACCTCGCGGTCCTCAAAATCGAGGGAGTGGAGCTGCCGCCCGTACGCTGGGCCGATAGCGACATGACCGCAGTCGGCGACTGGGTGCTCGCCCTCGGTTACCCCCTGGGCATCGGCTATAGCGCCACCTCGGGTATTATTTCAGCCACCGCTAAGAGCACCGGCATCTACGGCGCACGTGGCTATGAGTCGTTCTTACAAACCGACGCCGCCATCAACCCCGGCAACTCCGGTGGGCCGCTGGTTGACCTGCGCGGCCGGGTGATCGGCGTCAACGCCAACATCGTCAGCCGTGGCGGCGGAAACGTGGGTATCGGCTTTGCCATCCCAGCCAACCTTGCCCGCCGCGTTGCTGAAGACCTGCAAGACGATGGCCTGGTATCACGCCCCATGGTCGGCATTCAGATGAGCGAGATCGACCAAACCGAGGCCGACCAACTCGGCATCCCCAGCCCCCATGCGATCCGCGTGACCTTAGTACTTCCGGGCAGCCCAGCCGAAGACGCAGGAATCAAAGATGACGACATTGTGCTCGCCATCGATGGCCGCCCCATCGGTGGCATCCAGCCCTTCCGCAGCCGCATTGCCGCGGCCCGTATTGGGCAAGAGATGCAGTTCACGGTGTGGCGCACGGGCGTGGAACAACAATTCGCAGTGGTGCCGGTGGCAGAAGAAGACCTCCGTGAGCGCATCCGCACCCTGAGCCTTGAAGCCGCCACCGAACAGCGCGTGGCCTGGCCCGGCTACGGCCTGCTCCTTGGCGAAGACCAACAACGCGGCGCGGTGGTGCTACGTGTTGCCGAAGACAGCCCCGCCGCCAGAGCCGGGCTGCAGGCCAGTGATCGGATTCTCAAAATTCACCAGCACGGCGCCGTGCAAGGGCTCGACGGGATCGAAACCCTCGATGAACGCACGGAGCTCGTCCTCGACGTATTCCACCGCAATCGTCTCTACATCGTTCGCCTGCGCCGCGAATAGTCGCTATTTGGGTGATCTGCCCTGTGATTTCAGCGCTTTGGCCTGCGATTCGAGCACCCAGGCCTCGACCTCTTCTGGAGTCAAAAAGCCATCACCGTTCACGTCAGCCACATCAAAAATCGCTGCGCCGCCTGGTTGCCGCGCCACCTGACTGCCCATGAATTCAGCAAAGCTCAGCGCGCCATCGCGATTGGTGTCAAGCAAGCTGAATTTCAACTGCACCGCACGCATCACGTTTTCTTCAGGCGTGAACTCACGATTTCCGCTACTGCCATGGATCTCGCGCTCGTTACTGGCCCGCACATCATGGGTGGTCCGCGTTTCGGTACGGCAACCAGCCAGCATCGCGACACACACCAGCACCAAGCCAAATAGACGCATTAAGACCCCCGCGCTTGTTGGCGCAGGTCTAGGTTACCGAGCTGTCCGCAGGCTGCCATCACGCTCCGGCCCTTGGTGACCCGGCGTCGCACGGCGCAACCCACGCTCCGCAGGCGTTCGATAAAATTGATCACCTCATCATCACGCGGCGAGCGGGTCAGCGCCTCTGTGCCCGGATTATACGGGATCACATTCACCAAGCAGCGCCCCAGCGGGGCGCAGAAGTCGGCCACCTCCTGCTCAGCCCCGGGGTGATCGTTGATGTCAGGCATCAAGCAATAATTAACCGCGAAGGCAAAGTTGGCACGTGCGCGGTAATCCACCAAGGCCGCCTGAAGAGTCTGCAAGGGCACCCGTCGATTGATCGGCATCAAACGTGAACGCAACTCATCGTTAGCGGCATTGAGGCTGATCGACAGGTTGAGTCGCTTCCAGCCCAGGCCACGCAGACGGCGGATCCCATCGACGTTGCCAACCGTGCACACGGTCAGGCGCTCATGGCTAAACGCGAGGCCGGGGCGGTCGGTCAGCACCAGCAAGGCCTGGCGCAGGTTGTCCCAATTGTCGAGGGCCTCACCCATACCCATGAACACCACATTACGGATCGACCACCCCAACACATGGCGCGCCACCAACACCTGACCCACGATCTCCGCCGCGCTGAGATTGCGCAGCAAGCCCATGCGGCCAGTTTCGCAGAAGGCGCAGCCCATCTTGCAGCCTACCTGTGACGACACGCACAGGGTGTGACGACCGCGCCCCATCGGGATCCGCACGCATTCGAACTCGAGCCCATCAGCGCTACGCAGCACGGCCTTGGCGGTCGACTCCTGCTCCACCTCGCTCGGAAACGGCTCCTGCACCACCTGCGCCACCTCTGGCAGGGCAAAGGTGAAATGCTCGCGCCACAGGTCGCGCCCGCGCTCGCTCAACTGCACCGCGTCGGGATCAAAGACCCCGCTGCGCATGCTGTGCCGATACAACTCACGCGCCCGCCCAGCGCCACGCTCGAGGCGCTCTTGCGCCGCCAAGGCCACATCCTCGGCGGTCAAACCCGCGATATTGATCGGTTCTGTCATCGTGGGCCGCAGGGTAGGCGCGATCCCGCGCCTGCAACGAGTGGGCGTGCTGCCAGCGCATGCTTGCCTTGCCTGCCGCGTGGCGAGCATGGCTGAATGGACACCGGCAATCCAGTCAGCGCCAAGCCGCTCGTCATCGCGATCGATGGGCCCGCCGGCGCAGGCAAGAGCACCATTACGCGGGCGGTCTCGCGCCGCATGGGCATCCTGTTTCTCGATACCGGTGCCATGTACCGCGCCGCCACCTTTGGCCTGATGCGCGATGGCATCGATCTCGACGACGAAGCCGCCGTGGCCGCCTATGTGTGCGAGCGCGCGATCAACTTTGACGCCCAGTTTGAGGTGACCCTTGATGGCGTCGGCGTTGAAGAGCACATCCGTGGCCCAGTGATCACCAGCGAAGTCTACCGCGTGGCCAACAACCCAGCCTGCCGCCACCACCTCGTGGCCCTGCAACAAGGTATCATCGGCAACCACGACGCCGTGGTTGAAGGCCGCGACGCTACCACCGTCATCTGCCCCGACGCCACCCTCAAAATCTACCTCGATGCCTCGCCCGAAGAGCGCGCTCGGCGCCGCGTGACTGATTGGGACAGCTCCAAAGGCGTAACCCCTGATCTCGACGAAGTCACCCGTGCCATCCGCGAACGCGATCGCCGTGACACCGAGCGTGAAGTCGGCGCCCTGCTACAGGCCGATGATGCGGTACCCATCCAAACCGACGGCATGACACCCAACGAAGTGGTCACGCGAATAATCGGCTTGGCGATTCAACGCCGCCCCCTGTTCATGGAACGGCAACTCACCGATCAATTGCTGGTCGGCCGCAATCGCAAACCGGGCTACGTACGCGTAGCCGAAGGCTCGATCAACGATCCGCCGGCGCCATGGCAGCTTGGCCTCACCAACCCCAGCCCCGATCGCCTCCCCGCCTCAACCACCGAACTATCGTGCAATCATGGCGGCCGCCAATGCGGCGTGCTGTGCCAAGGCCGAGCGGTGATCGTGCTTGCCGGGCGCGAAGCGAAGCCCGGTGAACTCACCGCCGTGCCCATGTTGCCGCAGACTTGGTACGTGATCGAACCAGGCGCCTGGCACGCGGTCGTGCAAACACCCGGCACCATCTGCGCCTGGGCTGAAGCCTCGGGAATCAAAGAACAGCGGTGCCATATGGACGGCGAGCAACTGGCCGGCCTGCACGGCTTCCTCTCAGTCTACCTGCCCGAATATTAGTGCAGCCGAAGCACCATCGACGCAGCGAAGCCAAGCTTGGCTACCAGGCATCGCACCAGTCGCCTTGCACACAGCAATCCCTGGCCGCACGCAACCGCGCCTGGGAGTGTCGCTGCCCTCAGCGACATACACCCGCCGCATGTGCCCCTACTCCAAACCAAGTCGGGCGCGCGACGACCGCGAGGTGCTCACAATAATTCCAGACTCTCGAGCACCGACCGAAACAGGGGCGCCGCTTCGCTAATACCGCCCAGTCCACATCGCATTAGCTTCTGATGTGTCCAGACTTGGGCCGACAGTCTTCCACGGATCTAGCGACTCAACGTGGGCATCCATGAACAAGAAGTTTGAACGCCCGCGGTGAGCAATGCGCGTGGCCCTCCCGGCCTGGCGGACATCGGTGACCTCCGCCGGTGAAAATCCAGCTGGTACGGTTGCCGGAGCCCAATCTTTGCCACTAAACGGTCGCGTCACGTTCGGCGGCTCGGTCCAATCGGCATCGTCAAATGAATTTGCATTCGTTAAGGTGCCATCCGCATTATGGCCCCAATGCTCCGCGATCTGGATGGTCTTAGTCGGCTGTCTAAAAAGTGCCTGATATCGGCGGTTGTCCCAAAGATCAGGGATACCCACACCCCAACCCGGCCCACCTGACTGACCAACATTGCCCAACACAGCAACATTGATGCCATAGCACATCTTGATCGTCTCGGCCCTATTATTGCTGGCGGTCACGTCAGGCCGAAATGGCTGACTCTTACACATAAACAGCTTCTGATTAAACTTCTTATGGTTCCACTGGTCCTTTGCCTCCACCTTCATGTAGGCCCCCAAATACAAGGCCCACCCATGGTGACCAGTGCCCTGCTCGGTCCACCCGTGCGGCTCCTGGTATTTCGAGTAGGGCGCTGCCGGCAATCCATAAGAATTGTGTAAGTTCGCCGGTGGATACATGCCGTCATGGTCCTCGGCATAGTACTCCATAAACATCCCCATTTGCCGCAACTTAGACTGGCAATCAGCGCTATTCGCGCTTTCCCGCACCATCCCGACGGCGGGAATCAAAAGTGCCGCCAGAATCGCAATAATCGAAATCACCACCAAGAGTTCGATCAAGGTAAAGCCATGCCGGTGATGAGAGGTCGCCATGAAGCCAACTATATCAAACCGGTCTGATACCGCCAGTCTCGATATGACTGCAAGTCGGCCGATCTGACGAGTGCCACGCGAGAGGCACAGAGGTCGCAACCCCTTGCCCGCTTCGACCTAACGCCAGTCCTTAGACTACCGCCCGCGCCGATACGCCCGCGGTGACACCCCCATGACCCGTTTGAACTGCCGACTAAACAAAGGCAGATCGCCATAGCCAAAGGTCTCGGCAATCGCGGTCAGCGACAGGTCGGGCGAATCCGCAACCCGCATCGCCGCAAGACGAATGCGCTCACGCAGCAGCCAACTGCGCGGCGACATACCAAAGCTGCGATGGAACACGCGCCGGAAGTAGTCTTCCGAGAGGTCGAGCTGAGCCGCCAAATCTGACGGCGCCGGCCAGTCGGCAACGTGATCGCGCACGTAGCGCTGCAGGCGGCTGCGCGCGCTGCTGTTGAGGTTGCCGATGCCATCGCGCTCCACCCCACCGGCGAGCTCGGTCCAGATCAGGGCCAGAATGGCCTTGAGGCGTTGATTTTGATAGCGGTGATCACGCGTCAGGTCGTCAAACAGGATCTCGACCAAACGCTGAAATTCCCAGCCGTCACGGCGCACATAGAGTTCATCGCTGAACGCAATCTGCTCCCCGTCGCAGTACAGCTGAAACCGCAGATTATACATCGTGAACGGCTGGCCCGCCTGCGCCAACTCAAGCTCATGCCAGGTGCTCGGGCGGATCCACATCAGTGAGCCGGGCTCAAGCACAAAGCTTCGTGACCCCACGTGCCCGCGCACCGAACCGTCGGTCACGAAATAGAACACATGCTGCGCCAAGCAGCGCTCAAGGATGTGCCAGCGTGGGTGAACCGAGATCAAACCACGCGCCGTGGTCACGATCTCCGAGCGCGCGTCCTGCAGCGCTTCAAGCCAACGCGCGTCATCACGCACCACCGGTACCGCCGATTGGTCGTCAACTGGCCCGGAGGCAAAAACCTGCTTACCACCCATTCGGTGCAACATATCTGCCATTCAAACCATGGCATCCGCAGGGAACAAGCTCTAGATTCAAGGGGTAGACCGTCCCTGCCAGCGAAGGAAGCACGATGCCGAACCCCACCGAGTCTAAGCCCAACCTGATCGTCATCCTAGCCGACGACATGGGCTTCAGCGATATCGGCTGCTACGGCTCTGAGATCGCGACGCCTAATTTAGACCGCCTCGCCGCCGGCGGCCTACGCCTGTCTGGCTTCACCAACTGCGCTCGCTGCTGCCCAACCCGGGCCTCACTGATGACCGGGCTCTACCCGCACCAGGCCGGCGTTGGCAAAATGGTGGGCAACGAAGGCACCGCGCCCTACCAGGGCTACCTGCGTGACGACACCGCCACCCTGCCCGAGAGCCTGCGCGCCGCCGGCTACCGCACCCTGATGAGCGGCAAGTGGCACTGCGGCGGCCACTACCCCGTCAACGACCCCGACACCTGCCGCGAGTTGGCACGCCAAGACGACCACCCCCTGCCCACCGATCGTGGCTTCGATACTTTTTATGGCACCCTCGGTGGCGCCGGCAGTTACTTCCGGCCGCCCACCCTGATGCGCGATGCCACCTTCATCGACGTCGGCCCGGATGAGGATTATTATTATTCCGAGGCCATCGGCACCGAAGCCGTGCGCATGATCGAGGAAACACCGGCCGAACAGCCGTTCTTTCTCTACACCGCCTTCACCGCACCGCATTGGCCGCTGCACGCCCGGGAGGCCGACATCGCCCCCTACCGCGAGCGCTACGCCGAGGGCTGGGACGCCCTACGCGCCGAGCGCTACGCGCGGCTGCAAGAGCTAGGCATCATCAGTGCCTGGCCGCTGAGCCCGCGCGACCCCGGCGCCAAGCCCTGGGCTGAGGCCGACCACAAGGAGTGGGAGATCGAACGCATGGCTGTGTACGCAGCCATGGTCACCGCCATGGATCGTGCCATCGGCACCATCCTAGACACTGTGACCGCGCGCGGGCAACTCGACAACACCTTCATCATGTTCCTGTCCGACAATGGCGGCTGCGCCGAATTCCTGCGCGAAGACGGCCCCCTCGACGCCTGGCCCGGCTTCTACGCCATCCCCACCGCCGACGGCCGCCCAGTGCACGTTGGCAACAATCCCGGCGTCCGCCCCGGCCCGGCCGACACCTTCATGAGCTATGACACGGCCTGGGCCAATGCCTCCAACACGCCATTTCGCCTATTCAAAAGTTGGACCCACGAGGGCGGCGTGGCCACCCCCTGCGTGGTGCACTTGCCGCACCAGGTGAGCACGCCTGGCGCCATCGCGCACGGTCCGTGGCACGTGGTCGATATCGCCGCCACCTGCCTCGATCTCGCCGGCGCCACACCCTTACCCGAACGAGCGGGCAAGGCCGTGCAAACACCGGTCGGCGAAAGTTTCGCCTCAGTCCTGAGCAATCCCGCCCACCAACGCAGCGGCCCGATCTACTACGAGCACATCGGTTGCCGCGCAATCCGACGCGGTGCCGACAAGGCCGTGTGGCGGCGCGACCGCGATCAGTGGGAACTCTACGATATGGAGCGCGACCGGACCGAACTCGCCGACCGCGCCCTGAGCGAACCCGAGCGCTTGGCTGCGTTGACCGCGGACTGGCAACAGTGGGCTGAGCGGGTTGGGGTGTTTGCTGAGGCTTGAGGGGTCCTGGGTCCTCGTACGCGCCTGCGGCGCTTGGATCGTGGGGACAGCCGCCGTACTGACGTCCAATCAGTTCGTGCGGGCTGCCGTAACCACCGCCGCGATACCCGTCACAACCCAATAGTGTGGAATTCCTGGCTGTCCCTATGACCTAAGAGCCGCAGGCACGTACGAGGACCCAGGAACCTCGTACGCTCCCGCACGAAGCGCATACCAGGAACCCCACGATCATACAGACACTGCAGTCATCCAACCTATTGATGGCCTGCGAACGAACCTTCCGTAAGATCAAACCGTTTCGGGGAAGGAGCGCTAAGCTATGATTTGTGACTTGCAGTCAGAGCCCCGGCGTGGCTTTACGCTGATCGAACTCCTGGTGGTTATTTCGATCATCGCGATTTTGGCAGCCCTGCTCATCCCCGCCATCAGCATGGCCCGCGAATCGGCGCGTGGCGCGCAGTGCCAGAACAATATGCGTCAACAGGGCATGTTGTTTGAGTACTACGCCACCGAAACCGAGGGCCTGTACCCGCCGGCAACGATGGAGGCCTCGAGCCGTCACCCTTGGCTGCCCAAGCCAGTACCCGGAGCTCATGGCTGGACCTCACACGGCGAATGGTGGCACACCTGGACCTACTACTTTGAGCCCTACCTCGCCACCGGAGCAAAGAACAAATGGCGCCGGGGGTCAATCACCTACAGCAACAACATCTTTGCCTGCCCCAGCCACCCGCTCCCCATGCAAAAACAGATCGGCTATGACCGTGACTGGGCGCTTTTTGCCCACTACGGGATGAATTCGACGGTGTGCACCAACCACAGCAACGCTGGCTGGCCGGGTTGGGGCGTGGGCATCGACGGTGTGTATGAAAACACCCGCTACGCCGCACGGTTCAAGGCATCGAAAACCATTCAGGTAGCCGAACATTGGGGCAACCACTTCGACAAGCACGCCTGGACCAACGATAAGGTGGCCACCTGGGCCAAGTGGACCGACCCGCCCAATGTCAGCCATCCTGTCAGCGGCATTAGCACCTGGGCCAAAGTCCCGGCTGGCTTCAGCCCAACCCAGGAAGACGGCTCTGGCGGCCGCAACATCGGCCAAGCCCTGCGCATCAGCCACCGCAATAAGGCCAACTTCCTATTCATGGATGGGCACGTCGAACTACTCGACCCCTGGAAGACGGTGGGCCCAACCATCGACACCTCCGAAGCCAACGCCATGTGGAACGGTCGGTATTAGGGGGCTGATTGGTCCTGGGTCCTGGTACGAGCCTACGGCTCTTGGGTCCTGGAAAAACATGCGCCGAGCCTCAGCCCACAAAGCCTAGGCTCGCGACAAGATACTTGGCCAGCGAGGACAAGGCCCTCACCCCAGGACCCAAGAGCCGTAGGCTCGTACCAGGACCCACTAGCCCCAGGAACCCCAAGTTACCAATCCTGGCCGAGGCTTCCAGAATCCCCAATTCCCGCGCCTATCCTGGATGCCGTGCGCCTCAGGCGCCAGGAGGACTCCCATGGCCGATCTCGACAGCCTCAAAGAAGCAGTGATCTCTGGCGATGCCAACACTGCTAAAGCCGTCACCGAAGCCGCCGTTGCCGAAGGCATCGACGTGCAGGTGATCGTTTCCGACTACCTGATTCCAGCGATGGACGAAGTTGGTCGCCGCTTTGAGGCCAACGAATACTTCGTTCCCGAACTGCTCATCGGCGCGCGCGCGATGAAAACCTCGATGGCGGTACTCAAGCCCCTGCTGGCTGACTCCGGCGTTAAGCCGGTGGCCAAGGTTGCCATCGGCACCGTGAAGGGCGACCTCCACGACATCGGCAAGAATCTGGTGGCCTCAATGCTTGAGGGCGGCGGTTTTGAGATCGTTGACCTCGGCGTTGACGTATCGCCCGAGCAATTCATCCAGTCGGTGCAAGAGAGCGGCGTGGCCATCATCTGCATGTCGGCGCTGCTCACCACCACCATGGGCTCGATGAAAGACACGATCCAGGCCCTCAATGCGGCTGGTCTGCGCGACAAGGTGCAGGTTATGATCGGCGGCGCGCCGATCACCCAGCAGTATGCCAACGAGATTGGCGCCGACGGCTACAGCGACAATGCTTCGGCCGCGGTGAGCTGCGCCCGCAAGCTGGCTAAAGTCGCCTAGCAGGCCGTTGCCGCCCTGAAGGGGGGTCAGACCCCCCTGGGTAAAGAGCCGCCTCATGAAAACCTTGGACAATGGCTCCTGCAGGGAACCCAAGGTTCTCTTGAGGATAGCAGGCTGATGTATTTCAACAGCCTGCTAGAGCTGAGTCACTCCCGGGCTGCGTCGATTCCGACGCAGCCCATGTGTGGCTATTCAGACAGTCGACGATTCGTTCGTCGTCACGGAGGGCCAGCATGGAATCACAACGCCTGCAGTTGATCGCTTGCGAAGTGTTCACACGTGAGCTGTGCGCCGCCGTAGCCGGCAGCAGCAACCAGGTCGACCTCAAGTTTCTGCCCAAGGGCCTGCACAGCCTGGGCTGCCAGCGCATGCGCAGCGCGATCCAAGACTGCATCGACGCGGTGCCCGAAGGCCGTTACGACGCGATCTGCCTCGGCTTTGGCTTGTGCAACAACGGCCTGGCCGAACTGCGCGCCGGTCACACCCCGCTGGTCATGCCGCGCGCTCACGACTGCATCACGCTGTTTTTGGGCAGCCGCCAGCGCTACCGCGAACAATTCGACAATAACCCCGGCACCTATTTCCTCACCTCTGGCTGGATCGAACGCGGCGACACCGACGAGCAGCTGCAACCACTGTCGGTAGAACATCAAACCGGTCTCGACCTGAGCTACCAAGACATGGTCGACAAGTACGGCGAAGACAACGCCAAGTTCTTGTACGAGCAACTGAACCAGACCAGCAATTACGGCCGTTACTGCTACGTAGAGATGGGCGTGGAGCCCGACGATCGCTACCAGCGCGAAACCCAACGCCGCGCCGACGACAAAGGCTGGCGCTGCGACACCGTGCGCGGCGACATGGACCTACTCCAGCGCCTCCTCAACGGCCCCTGGGACGACGACTTCATCACCGTGGCCCCCGGCCAACGCATCGCAGCCAGCTACGACGACCGCGTCGTTGAGGCCAAACCCTAATGTCTGACTACCAAAGAGTTTTACGCCAGGACGCCAGAGCGCCATGACGCCAGTTTTGGATTGGTGTTGAGGCTTCCGACTCAACAGCGAGCACAGAGCGCTCCACCCACGCAGTGGACTGCCAAGCTCACACCACAACCCTCCCCCCTTGGCGTCCTGGCGCCCTGGCGTCCTGGCGTACAATCCCGAACAGCCAAACCATGTGCGAGGCCCGGTAGACATGCCGAAGATTCAGCTCGACCCGCTTGGGGTTGTTATTGAGCTTGCGACGGGCGCGTCGATTAATGATGCGCTGTTTGCGCATGGGGTTGAGTTTCCGTGTGGGGCCAAGGGGCGGTGCCGTGGCTGCCGGGTGCGAGTCACGGAGGGTGCTGCGCCGATGAGCGCGGCCGATCAGAAAGTTTTTTCAGACGAGGAACTGGCAACTGGGTGGCGCCTCGCCTGCACCATGCGGGCCACCAGTGACCTGCGCTTACAGTTGGCAGCCTATACGGCGCCCGTTCTGGCCGATGAAACGGCATTCACCTTTACCCCGCGTGACGGGCTTGGCATCGCGATTGATCTTGGCACCACCACCCTGGTTGCGCAACTGCTCGACCTCAGCACTGGCGCTGTGCTCGCCGTGCGCAGTGGCCTTAATCCGCAGGCCGTGCATGGTGCCGACTTGATGAGCCGTCTTGATAAGGCAACCCAAGAGGGTGGCCTGGATGAACTGGCGGTACAGATCCACCAAGCTCTTGCTGAACTCATTGCCGGTTTTGCCGATGAACGCCATCCCCTGGAGCGGGTGCAGCGGGCCGTGGTGGTCGGCAACACCGCCATGCACCACCTGTTTGCGCGCCGCAACTGTGACAGCCTGGCGCGCTATCCCTTTGAATCGTCTGAGATGGACCTCAGCGAACACCGCGCTGACGAACTCGGCTGGCCGCTGCCGCCAGCCACGCCCGTTTTCATGCTGCCCGATCTTGGCGGCTACGTTGGCTCAGACCTTCTCGCCGGTATCCTGGCGACGCGTCTCCACGAGAGTGAGCACCCGGTGGCCCTGCTCGACCTCGGCACCAATGGCGAAGTGGTGCTCGGCGACCGCCACGGCATCCAGGTGACGTCCACCGCCGCCGGCCCGGCCTTCGAGGGCGCCGGCATTCAGCAAGGTATGCGCGCGTCAACGGGCGCCATCCACGCGTGCAGCGTGCACGGCGGCGTGCCGAGCTACCAGGTGATCGGCGGCGGCGCGGCGCGCGGCATCTGCGGCAGCGGCCTCGTTGACATCGTAGCCACCTGCCTTGATCTCGGCCTGGTTGAAGCCAGCGGCCGCATGGCGCATGGCGTTAAAACCATTCCGCTGCGCGACGAGGTGGTGCTCGATCAAACCGACATCCGGCAACTGCAATTGGCCAAAGGCGCGATCGCTGGCGGTCTTGCGGTACTGCTGGCGCGCCGTGGCCTCGAGCCCAAGGATCTCGGCCGCGTGTATCTCGCCGGCGCTTTCGGTAATTACGTCAATCAGAGCGCCGGCTGCCGCATTGGCTTACTCACCGCCCCACCAGAGCACATCACCACGGCCGGCAACACCGCCCTGCTCGGCGCCAAGCTCGCCCTGTTCGAAGACGACCTCGCGTTTACTGCGATCCGATCTTTGGTCAGCCACGTCAGCCTCAAGGCCGACATGGAATTCCAAGATCGCTACGTTGAAGCAATGAGCTTCTGACGACCCACTGAGTGCTGGTCGCTAATCCGCATCCATAAAATCGCTCACCGTGGGCAGGCGATCACGCCGCTCGCTCAGGCGTGGTCGACACGCGAGCAGGCCCTTGGTGTACGGGTGCTGCGGATTAGCGAAAACCTCGGTTACCGCGCCGGCCTCTACCTGCTGACCCTGGTACATGATCACCACGCGATCAGCCAGATCGGCCACCACACCCAAATCGTGGGTTATAAACAGCACCGCCATACCGCGGTCGGCCTGAAGACTGCGCAGCAGCTCCAAGATCTGGGCCTGAATCGTTACGTCTAAGGCGGTGGTCGGCTCATCGGCAATCAGCAGCGCCGGATCGCAGGCCAAAGCCATCGCAATGCACACGCGCTGCCGCTGGCCGCCTGAGAGTTCGTGCGGGTATTGGTCGTATCGACTTTCAGGGTCAGGCAGGCCCACGTCATGCAAGAGCTGCACCACGCGCACACGACGCGCAGCCGCATCAAGATCGGTGTGTAACTCCAAGGACTCAGCAACCTGCCGGCCGACCGTCCAGGTTGGATTCAGCGAGGTCATCGGTTCTTGGAACACGATCGCGATATCATTGCCGCGCAACTCAAGCAACTGCTCGGCATCCATCTCGAGTACGTTCTTGCCCTGCCACAGAATCCGCCCGCCGGTGTAACGTGCCGGCGGCTCTTCGAGCAACCGCATCGCACTCATTGCCGACACGCTCTTACCCGAACCCGACTCACCAACCAAGGCCACCACTTCCCCCGGCGCAATCGCAAAGCTCAAGCCCCGCACAGCATGCGTGGTGCCGGTGCGCTGGACGAAGTCCACATGCAGATCCTCAAACTCCAACAAGGCTTCCTGCATTAGATATTCCTAGAATTAGCAGGAGGGAGTTGAGGAAGTAGAGGTCCGAATGAGGGGATAAAAGCGGACGAGTACGCGACCGCTTGGAATAGCGGGGCGGCACTTGCCGTCCGGCCGGAACATTCCCCACCCTTCAATCCTCCCTCGGACCTCAACTCCCTCGACTCCCTCCTGCTAATCAAACCGAGCATATCGACTGAAGGAGCAGGAGGGAGTTGAGGAAGTTGAGGTCCGAATGAGGGGATAAAAGGGTGTGGGGACGGGATCGCTGGAGGGCTCCTACCGACACCGGCTGGCCGGCCGGAACATTCTCCACCCTTCAATCCTCCCTCGGACCTCAACTCCCTCGACTCCCTCCTGCTAATCAATCCTCCCTCGGACCTCAACTCCCTCGACTCCCTCCTGCTAATCAAATCTAGCATCACGCTGCACCTTTGGGGTCGAAGGCTTCGCGGAGGGCGTTGCCGACCAGGTTGAGGGCTGAGACCAGGGCGAAAATCGCGAGGCCGGGGGCATAGATGATGTGCCAGTACTCTGGGTTCTGGCGACCGCCGGATAGCACCAGGCCCCAACTCGGGGTGCGCGAGTCAACCAGGCCGAGGAAGCTGAGGCCGCTTTCGGCCAGGATCATGCCGGCCACGCTGAAGGCGGCGGCGATAAACAGGGGCGTGAGCGCGTTGGGCAGGATGTGCTTGAACATGATGCGCCAGCGCGGCAGGCCCATCGCGCGGCAGGCCAAAACATACTCGCGCGACGACTGACTCAAAAACTCGCCGCGCACCAGGCGCGCGGTGCCAGCCCAACCGGTGAAGCCCGATACGATGATGATCACCATGATGTCGCGGCCAACCATGGCCACGATCACCAGGATCAGCAAGAAGGACGGGAAGCACATCATGATCTCCACGATGCGCTGGAGGACGATGTCGATCCAACCGCCAAAGAAGCCCGACACCGCGCCAATAAAGATGCCAATCGACATCGCAATCACGGTAGCCACCACGCCGATGGTCAAGCTGATGCGGGCGCCGAACAACATGCGGGCGAAGATGTCTTGGCCCGAGGCGTCGGCGCCGAGCCAGAAACGCTGGCCAGTTTGCTCGTTCTTGGTGAAGGGCGTTACCAGCACGGTGCCGCTGTACGGGGTATCGTAATCGTGCACCACCGGCGGGAACAGGGTCAGACGCGGGACTACCGCCTCGAGTTGATCGGGCGGCAGATAACGCGGTTCGGCACGCGGCTGGCCATCGGGGCGCACCACCACAAAGGTGGCGCGTGCGGCGGCGTCAGGAGCGCTGCCATCGATGATCGCGCTACCATCGGATGCCACCGGGCGCGTGGTTTTGAACAACACCCGCACCCGTTCACCATCACTGGTCCGCAGCAAGTCACGCCGACGCGCAGCGCTAGCCACACCCTCGCTACGCAAGCGGTCGATCTGTTGATAGCCGCCCCAGGTGTCGGTCGCCAAGGGGCGATTGGTCCACACCGCGCGCCACGCAGTGCCCTCGCCCTGCGGCGGCAAGATCGGAATCTGAAACGCAATCCAGACCAGCGTGGTCAGCGCCAAACCCCAGCGCACGATCCGGGCCGGAGCGATGCGCTTGCGCAGCACCACGGCCACCACGGCCACGGGCGGCACGGCCAGAGCCAGCATGTTGAAAAATAAATCGTAGCGCTCGCCATAGCGCAAGCGGTTGAACAACTCAGCCAGCACCGGAAAACGCAGGCCGGCGTCATCCCACCACACCCACGCGGTTTCCGAGGCAATGAACGGCGCATAGATGCCCAGCAGCGCGAAGCCGATGATCACGCCCAAGCCAACACGCGCGCTGCGCTGACTGCGGAAACGCGCCAAGGCCAGGGCTACCGGAGAACGGCCGTCCACCTCAGGCATACCGACTCCGAATGCGCGGGTCGACCACTGCGTACATGATGTCGGCCACCAATATCGAGACCAAAAGCAGGCCCACCGAAATCACCGTCGAGCCCATCAAGAGTGGCGCGTCGGCATCCAAGGCGGCCTCGTACACCAACAAGCCCAGGCCTTGGATCGAAAAGATGATCTCCACGAACAAGAAGCCGCCGTAGAGATCGGCAATCAAACCCGAACCGAGGGTAATCATGGTGACCATCGAGTTGCGTAGGGCGTGGCCGTACACAACGCGGTCATCGGAGGCACCCTTGGCGCGCGCGGTGCGCACATAGTCAGCGTGCAGTTGATCAAGCATGTTGCCGCGCATGTAGCGCGACAGCGCGGTAAAGCTGGCATAAGTCAACACCAACAAGGGCAAGGCGCCATGCCAGATCAAGTCGAGCAGTAAGCGCGGCGCGCTATACCAAATTGAATCCTTGCTCGCGAGGCCCGCATTGGGGAACCACTGCACGCCAGTGCTCGAATCGGTACACAGGTGGTGCAACAGCAGGGTACCCACGAAAAACGAGGGGATCGACCACAGGAAAAATAGCATGTTGGTGGTAACCTTGTCCTCCAGGCTCCCTAAGCGCCGCGCCGAATGAATGCCCAGCGGTATCGATATGCCCCACGCGATCGAGATCGAGATGATGTTCAGCCACAAGGTGACGTACCAGCGGTCACCAATCATCGTGAACACGTATTGCTGCTTGGAGTAGCTATACAGACGACCCGTGAACAGCTTGCCCATCAAGTCAACAAAGCCGGTCTCGGTCAGGGTGGCGCCCAAGGCGCGACCCCACGATGTTCGGTATTCTGCCTCATTAGTCCCAAACCAGGCCAGCATCGCGGCGCGCTTGTCAGCCGCCGCCGAATCACTGCTCTCGAATCCTGCCTCTTCGGTATTGCGATACGCGATAACGCTTTTCTTGAGCAGGTCATTGGTGGCACGTACCTGCTCCACTGCCACATCGCTGGCGTCACCACGCGTCACCGCGCGGCTCACCTCATCGGGCGGCACATAGGCGCACAGGCGTAGCGCCTCGCTAGCCGGACCATGGTATTCAGCCAGGGCGTCATCGGCCAGAATATCAACCAAGGGTGCGACATAAAAATGCCCGCTCATCCACAGGTCGGTTTCCACCCGCAAACGCTGCGACGGCCGCAACTCATTCGCCCCGCGCTCAATGCGCCGCAGTTCGGCCAGCACATCATCCTTATCAGTAAAACCGCGCAGGTTGATCACCGCGGGCAGATGATTGCCGGCGCGCCGGAACTTGCCGATGTACTGCTCGATGTTGGCAACGCGTTCGTCGGCGTTGCGCTCGCCGCCCATACCCTCACCGCCGCCGCTACTCGGCTGCGAAAGCTGGTCAGACAGGCTCGGCGCCTGCAACCGAATCACGGCGAAATTGATCACCAAGATCCCCACAAAGGTGGGGATCATCCACAATACGCGCCTGAGCAGATAGGCCCACACCTGCGCTTATTCCTTGATGTACCAGTACGAGCTGTCGCGATTATAGAACGGATGCAGCGTCTCTAAGGCGTCAACCACGCCGCCGAGATTGGCGCTGTCTGTGCTTCGATTATGCCACGCAAAGACGCCCTCACCGGTGCGGAAGAAAGTATAAGGCTGCTCACGGTGGATGATGGCCTGGAACGCGCGCGCAACGCGCTTGCGTTCCTCCAGGTCAAAGGTCACCCGCAACTCTTCCGCCAACTTGTCAGCCTCGGGGTCGGCGAAGCCGCAGTGATTGGAGCTCCGCGGCTCCTCGGCGTACTTGCTGTGCCACAATTGTTCAAAGTCGACCTCATAACTCATGCGCCAGCCGCCGCCCACCGCATCGAAATCGCGATCTTCGTAGACCCGCACCAAGAGCTTCCACTCCAATGGCAGCGGGGTCATCTCGATGCCGAGCTTGCGCAATTGAGCCTGGTAAACGCCCAGGGTTCGATCCCATTCAGGCGAATTCGCATAATACTTAACCTTGAACGAGAATGGCACCGAGGTGCCGTCGATGGTCTTGTCGAGCAGGCCGTCACCGTTGCTGTCTTCCCAGCCGGCCTGGAATAAGAGCTCCTGAGCGCGGTCGAGATCAAAATCGTAATCCTTGAGCTGGTCGTTGAAGTAGGCGCTGTCAGGGTGAACGTTGCCAACCGCAGGCTGGCCGAGGCCAAAAAACACTTCGTCTATGATGCGTTGCTTGGGAAACGCATGACTCAGGGCCTGGCGTACCCGGCGGTCGCTAAACAGTGGCCGGCGCATGTTCCAGCCGATGTAATAGTAGACCAACCCCTTGGTGCGCTCGAAGGCGATTTCGCCCTCGCGCGGCTTGTCGGCATTAAAGCGACCTTCGCGACCATCGAGAATATTGGTCTTATATTGGGTTGGCGTCAGACTGTAGCTCTCGACTTGGCCATTCTTGAACGATGTCAACTTCGCCTCGGGATCACGAATCGAACAATTATAATCGCGATAATCAAAGTGGTCACCAGCGCCCCAGAAGCGCGGGTTACGACGCAGGCGGATCTGCTTGTCAGCCTCGTAATCCCACAACACATAGCGACCGACGCCGGTCATACCGCGTTGTTCGTCGAACCAGTGCTTGTTGAAGGCCAGCGAGATTTGCTCGGCCGGCAAGGCATTGCCGGATTGGTCTTTGCTGTAGATATGCCGCGGCAGGGGCTCCAGGCCCATGCTGGTACCCAGCGAGGTGTAGACCTTGCGCTTCCAGTGCAGGCGCAGGGTGTAGTCGTCGAGCGCTTCGGCGCGATCGAGATCATCGAAGTAGGCCTTGGCTTGCGGCGCCTGCACATCCTCGTGCTTGGCCATCTCAACGTAGAACACGAAGTCATGCGCGGTGAGCTCAAACGGCTTATCGAGCCAGCCGAAGTTCTCGGGGTCGGTACGGGCCAAGGATGGCACCTGCCACATCACGCCGCGGCGCAGGGCGAAGGTATAGGTGTGGTAATCGTTTTCGATCAGCACCGAGGTCGCCAGTTCGCTACGCCACTTGGCCGGCTCGGCGCTATCGCGCGTGGCTAGGCTGCCGTTGCAGAGGCCGTGCAAAGACGACACGTCCGCAGCATTTTCAATAATCGGGTTCAAGCCAGGCGGTGTGCTGCTGAACGAGTGGAGGGTGCCACCAATGCGGTCGGGATGAAAGTAATCGGTACGCGGCGGGAGCAGGAAGTTGCCGTTCTCGCGCACCAAGCCGTCGCCAGCCGGGAGCGGCGTTGTCGTGGCCGCATCGTCTCCCGGCGTCTGCGGCTCAGTAACGGCGGCCTGGTCTGCCGGCGCTTGCGTGGTGCTGCCAGCATCCGATTGCGTTCCTGACGCCACCGCGCGGACCTCGAGGCCTTCAAGATTCTTGCGGATACGCCCGAGCTCAGCGTAGATCTTGTCTTGCGACGCCTGGGCGGCTTCGGCGGCGCCCTCTCGGGCCTCGTTACCAAAGCGCAATTGCGCCTGCTGATCCGCAATCGATTGGCTCAGGGTGTTGAGTTCCTGCGACAACTGCTCAAAAGCCCGTGCTTGGGCGTCGAGCGACTCCTTGACCGCCTTCATCCGGGCTGGCTCGTTGAAGCGATCCAGCAACTGAAAGCCGAGCAACACGGCAACCAGGGTGATCAGCGCGATTTTGGCCTGATTCATGGGCATCCTCCGCAGGGGGCTCCGGACGCTACCAAGTGCACCGTGCATTCCAATGACGATGGGTGTTGCAGCATCTTTCGACGCGGTGACGGCTGAACGATCAGGCCATCTCCACCCGATAGCGCGCCACATCCTCCAGCCAGGTCACCCGGGCCTTGGCTGCAGCGAGCAGACGATCCAGATCGCCGCGCCGCGCGGTCGCACTGCGGGCGTTGGGCATCTTGGGGAATTCGGTGGCGGGCGCACCGCGCAGCACCGCCAGCACATCGCACATGCCGTCAACATCACGCACCGCCAAGCCCAGCACCGAGTCGAGCTGAAGCAGGGCCTGTTCTTCCGGCAGCAACTGCCAGGAGCGCGATTTGGCTTCGGCGAACACCGCCTCCATCAGACCGGCCAGGTCGAGCAACTCTTCAGCCAAGCGGCCGATCGCCTTGGTGTTGGTCTCGCGATTGGGCGCCTCGGCGCGCACCACGGTTTCACCGCGCGCGCGCTGCAAGGCGGCATGGAACAGGCCCACACACTCTTCGAGCAGGGGAGCGATCTCGGGCGCATGCCGCGCCACGCCGCGAATCCGCATCAGCGACTTGAGGTCGGTGGCCAATACCGCGGGTAAAGCCGCCAGCCCGTCGTCGGTACCGATGTTCATGGTGCAGGACGCCGGCGGCGGGCCGCCGAGCTTGTCGCGCGTGTCGCCAACCAGACGCACCATCTCGGTGAAGATCTTGCGGAGCTTGGGGAACTCCTTCCCCAACAGGCTGACGCCAAAAGCCCAACGCGCGCGGCCGATATAGGCCAGCACGTCGCGCGCGGCATCGCGTGAGGCCTGCATGCCACCCGATAAGGTCTTGAGCTTGTACGGAGTACTGCCGAGCAGGCGCGGGCGATAGCGCTTGGGGTCTTCGGTCAGCGGCATGGTGCGACGCAACTCTGCCAAGCCTTTGACCAAGCTGTCGAGCAGGCGGTCTATCAGACTCAAAGCCTGATTGATCTCGCTCGGCGGCAGCACAAACACGCGCTCCAACTCGCGAACCTGCTCCACCAGGGCCGTCATGTCGTTGCCGCGATCCTGGCCGGCCAGGATCTGCCGATACAGCTCGAGCCGCTGGTCTTCGGCGTCTTGCGAGAATTGCGTGAATTCGTAGCGATTGATCAGCTGATCGCGGGCACCCAGTTCAGCGCTGAGCTCGCGATTACGCGCGTCGAGTTCGGCGCAGCGTCGCTCAAGCTCGCGCGTCATGCGCTCCTGCTCACGATTGGCCGCCACCAGATCGCCAATCGCCCGCACCACGCTGGCGCCAGACTTGGTCAACTGGCTCGGATCACAGGACTTGCCCACCGCAACGGCCGACAAGGCAGCGAGGAAATCACGCTGCTGCGCCGCCACCGTATCGGCCTCGTGCTTGCGCGCGTGCAGTTCATCACGCCAGCGTTTGACCAGGCGCGCTAACAGCGCGGCGATCTTGTCGTCGGGCTTGGGCTTCTCGCCCAATTCACCCAGCACGCCGCGAATCAAGCCGAGGGCCTGACCCAGTTCATCTTCGGTATAGGCCCGCTGCAAGTCAGACGAGCCCAGACGCTGCTGATGCTCAGACAGCTCACCAATGAGCATGTCGAGGCGTTGATTGAGTGCTTCCTGGCGCTCTTCCCACAGACCAACCAGGGTCTCGAGCATTTGCACCGTGAGGGTGCTAACCGGCACCTCGCCAGGGCCCAGCCGCTGCAGTTCTTCGTCGATATGGCCGGCGGCAGTGCGGAAACGCGCGGCCTCAAACTGCGCCTCGTCGGGCCGAAAGCCGTCAAAGAAGGCGCGCCACAGCTCAAGTACCAAGGACCCGAGTTGGACCCCTTCTTGGTCGGGGCCACCAAGGTGGGTCACTGCGCCGAGTGGATCGCGGCCCAGGTAGCCACGTGTCGCAGCCATGCCCAGCACGGCCTCCGCCAGTTCGTCGTAGGTGCGTTGCAGCAGTTCGAGGCCGAGCTCTTCGGACTCCTGTTGCTGACGCTCAAGGCGCAGAAGGGTGGCTCGCATGGGCGTGAGCGTAGCAGAGGTATAAATGCCCAACAACCGCCACCGTGCCCCGCGCCATGATGGCGACACGCTCGCCTGCCAAGCGCCGGTTCGTCAGTGCGCCGCGCGCGCAGGCCCCTAGCATCTGCTCCATGGCGCAGGCTACGCCGATTCCTGTACTCCTGATCGATGACGACCCGGTAACCGCCGCGGTGGTCCGAACCTACCTCGGGCACCAAGCCGAAAACTACCAACTGTCCGTCGTTGAACACTACGAAGAGGGCATCACCGAGGCCACTGCCGGCAAGCATGATGCCCTGATCGTTGACGACTGCCTCGATCACCACACCGGCACCCAGCTCCTGGCCAGCCTCCAGCAGCGCGCCTGCCAACTGCCGATCATCATCCTGACCAATCGGCGTGACCCAACCTTCGACCGCCTCGCCACCGAGCTTGGCGCCAGCGAAGTGCTGACCCGCAGTGAATTGTCAGCCGGCGCTCTCGGCCGGACTCTCCGTTACGTCCTGCGTCAACGTCGCGACCAGTTGGAACTCGAAGCGTGGCGCCACGGCATCCGTCACCTGCCGGCCGGTCAATTGGCCCCGTGCATGGTGGTTGCCGTCGATGGCACCATCGAAGAATGCAATTCGGCCCTGTGCGCCTTCGCCGGGCTGCCCTATGGGGCCGTGGTTGGCCATCAGGTCAGTGACATCCTCGGCTCAGTGCTCGACGACATGACTCCAAGCGGGCAATGGAATGCCGAACTGTTCACCGGCGACGACGAGGGCAACCGCGTACACTGTGCGCGGGTGGCCCTGCCAGACGGCGCGCAGATCGTCACCATTGAGCCCACCGCCGAATCAACGCACATTTTTCGGCGCCTCACTGCCGACCCGCAAGAAGCCAATCTTCTGCGCACGCTCATCGAGCACCTGCCCGACCAGATCTACATCAAAGACCGCCGCTGCCGCTTTGTGCTCAACAACCCAGAGCACTTGCAAGTCCTCGGCGTCAGCAAGCAGGAACAAGCCTTAGGCAAAACCGATCACGATTTCTTTCCGCGAGAACTGGCCGATCTCTACCGCAACGACGATCGCCTGGTTATTGAAGGCGGCCGCGTAGTGCTCGACCGCGTTGAACAGGTGCGCACCGCCAGCGGTGCGGAGTGCTGGGTGTCGGCCTCCAAGGTGCCCCTGCGTGACGACCAGGGCGCCATCATCGGCCTGGTGGGCATGTCACGCGACATCACCGGCCGCATGGACGACGCCGCGGCCATGGCCGGGCAACAGCGCCGCATCGCCGCATTGGTGGCAGCAGCGCCGGTGATCCTGTTTGCCTTCGACCGCGACGGCATTTTTACCCTAGCCGAAGGCAAGGGCCTGGCGGAACTCGAACTCGACCACACCGATATGGCCGGGCACACCGTTAACGCCCTGTTTGCCGACGTGCCCGAGTTGGTTGAATTGTGCCACCGAGCGCTTGACGGGGCTCCGGTGTCGGTGGACGAACTGGTGGTTCGCAATCGCCACCTGACCTTGCGCATGGAACCCATTCGCGACGAACTCGGTTCGGTGAGCGAGGTCATCGGCGTTGGTTACGACGTCACCCGCGAGCACCGGGTACGCAGTCAGTTACGCCTGCGCGATGAGGAGTTTCTGCAAGCCCAGAAGATGGAGGCGGTTGGCCGCTTGGCCGGCGGCGTGGCGCACGACTTCAACAACGTGCTCACCGCAGTGCTTGGCCACGGCGAATTATTGCGCGCCCGTATTGGCAGCGACACCGAAGCCCAGCGCACCCTGAGTAAAATCCTCGCGGTGGCGCGCAAAGGCGCGGCCATGACCCGGCGCCTGCTCGCATTCTGCCGCCGCCAGCCAATTGAGCGCACCGCGATCGACTTCATCGCCGTGGTTCGCGCCACCGTTGACGTGGCCGCGCCGCTGCTGGGCGAGGGCATTCAAACCGCGCTCGCCATGCCCAACGAAACCATCCACATCGTGGGCGACGAGGCCCAGCTCGAACAGGTGCTCCTGAACTTGCTGGTCAATGCGCGTGACGCGATGGGCGGCACCGGCACGATTACCGTTTCGGCCAGCGCAGAAACGAATCCGCGCGGAAACAACGAGGTCTTGCTCGCCGTGTCCGACACCGGCTGCGGCATGGACGAGCAAACCCGCGCGCGCTGCTTCGACCCCTTCTACACCACCAAGAGCGAAGGCAAAGGCACTGGCCTCGGCCTGGCAACGGTGCGCGACATCGTGCACGAAGCCGGCGGCAGCATCAACGTTGACAGCGAACCCGGCGCGGGCAGTACCTTCTTTATTACTTTACCGAGCCTCGACGCCGACGAGGAACTCCGCGTCGATCCCAGTCACAGCTCAAGCGCAGCCCATGTAGCCATCGCAATCAAAGGGCACGTAGCCGTAGTAGAAGACCAACCAGATGTTCGCACCATGATGGCCGAAGTGTTGACCGACTACGGCTGCACCGTCGCCAGCTACGCCGACGGCGCCGAAGCCTGGACCCAGCTCAGCAACGACCACATTGCCTGCGATATGGTGGTCACCGATATCCACATGCCCCTGATGGACGGGATCGAACTGGCGCGGCGCCTAACCGAAATACATCCAAAGCTGCCGGTATTATTTGTTTCGGGCCATGTCGACGAACCCGACGAGATCCCACGTGATCGGCGCCACCGCCTGTTGACCAAGCCCTTCAGCCATGCCCGCTTGCTGCAAGATGTGGGTGAATTATTGGCGCTCGGCAAACAAGCGAGTGATGGCCAAAAGGGCAGCCACTAAGCGATTCGATCTGGCATCGGTCGATGCACCATCAGACTAAGGCCATGCGCCTCACTTTGCTTGCCCTGCTCACAGTGCTCGTCACAATCCTTGGCGCCGCCGAGGGCATACCCGAGCGCCAACTGCAACCTGACTGGCGCGGGGTGCCGTGCCAACAGGCGCTGAATGATTTCGCCGCCGATCTGGCCGTGCAGGTCGAATGGGACGCGCAAACGCAGCAACGACTGCGCCAGCAGACCATGACACTCACAAGCCCCAAGCCACTGCCAAGCCTGAGCATCGCTCGCGCGTTTGAGGCGAGCCTTGACCTCCACCTGAGTATTTCAACTGGGGTGATGCGCATCGCTCCGGCACAAGACGTCGCTGAGCGGCGCTATGAACTGGGCCCCCTGATGAGCCCTGCTAGCAAATTGCCCATACCAAGCGTGGTAATGGGACAAGTTGGCCCGCTACCGCAGGCGCGCCCAGTCGACGACGATGACATGGATAACACCATCTTTGACCTCGACCTTCTGAGTTCGTTTCTTACCGACTCTTTTGACACCTACGACATCACTTATGTTGGAGCAGCGGTGGTGGTAAGCGCCAGAGCGCGCACGCTTGAACTCATAGACGCCATCTATGCCGACCTGCATGCTGCGATTACCGAACGCTGGAAGTGCCGAATCACTATCGGTACCAGCAGCACGGGGGTGCAACGACCCGCCGGCATTTGCACGCCTGAAAATGCGGCCGCTTGGCGGAACAACCTCAACAATTCGCGCTCATACCAACTCAGCAGCCAGTACCGAGGGTCCGCCAGTACGCGTGATGGGGCCAATCGCACGCTTACCACGCAAGGCCCCAAGGCCTTCAGTGGCACCACGCTCGAACTCGGAATCCAGGCCCAGCTGCTACTCCAGCCCGGCCGGGGTATCAACCGGATCTACCTGGATTTGTCCTGGGTTGATCTGCTCGACATAACAAGCACCACACAGGCCGAGACCGTGGCTGAGCTTCCCAAAACCTGGGAGTGGCACCCTCAGCTCGACCTCGCCATTCCGCATGGAATGGCCGCCGTGCTTGCAGTGCCACACAATGATGCTCTCGCCGTTTTGGTTGTGGAGGTGCTGCCATGAGATTCGCGTCACTTCTCCTCGCCGTGCTGTGCTGCGGGGCCCATGCAGCGGAAAACACCTTACTCGATGGGCTACGCGCCCATGCCGCAGACACTCAGCGTGGCCTCGTGGTTGCTCCAGACCACCACGACAGCCTCGTTGGCGTCCTGCTGGTTGCAGACTCCCAGCCCCTGGAGCTGCTCGACGCACTCGGCCTTGAACTGCAAGAACTCGACGGCTTTTACCTCGTCACGGCCAAACCGAACGGCGGCATCGAATGCCAATTCATAGACACAACCATCACCGAGCTCGGCCCTAGCGTGGAAGCCCCAAGCCAACTTAGCACCGGCCAGCTTCCTAGCCGCCGCTTGCAACGACCCGACCACGAGCTGCGTGAGGACAACGGGCTTCGTCTGGTAGACAGCTTGTTCTACGACGTTGAAGACTGGAATGAAAACCACCTCGCACTCGAAGAAGCATGGAACTGGATCAAAATATCGGCCCCCAGCGACCATATGGCACGTGGGCTCGCCTTTGTTCACGACAGCCAATTTGACGAGCTTGCGTCGCGCAACCTGACTCTGCGCGAAGGCGGAGCCATACTGTTCAGCCTGCCCGTGCGCGATGGCCAAGCAGTTGATCTCAGCCCAGGACAGATCCATGGGATTCTCGCCATGGGCAATGACAAGGGGCTGGTACTCCGCGACTGGCGCTTTGCGGGCACCGCGCTTCACGTGCAGGCGACTTTTGACGGCGCTCATACCGACATCACTGGCCGCCTCGTGCTCGCCGGACCAATTGTGGCATCAGGCGAACAGTCGTGGACCGAAACTACCATCGCTGGCCGGCCCGGCCCAGATGAGCCCTACCGCTTGACCTGCGACGACCGCACCTTCGTGCTGAGCGTCGAGTAGACAGGCGCCAACGCGCACTATCCTGGGCGCAATGAGCGAGCTCCTGATTGAAATGCCCTCAGGTGTGGCCGGCGACATGTTGCTGGCGGCCCTGGTTGATTGCGGCGCTGACCTAGCTGCTATCAGCACTGCCCTGGCAGGCCTCGGCGCCGGGCCCATCCCCCTGCGCAGCGAAGCCGTGCAGCCGGGTGGCATTGCCGCGCTGCGGGTGCATGTTGACGTCACGCAGGCCGCTGACTGGCAGCCCGTGGCGGATCATGCGCACGGCCACAGTCATGCGCACGGCCACGAGCACGGGCATCACAGTCATGAGCACGAGCACGAGCACAGCCATGAACATGAACATGAACATGAACATGAACATGAACACGAACACGAGCATGGCCACAGCCACAAGCACGAAGACGGTCACCAACACAGCCACGACCACCGCCCCTATTCCGTCATCCGGGCGATGCTTGACGCCGCCGAGCTGCCACCGCGGGTACGAGAACGTGCGCAGCGCTGTTTCCGCCTGCTGGCCGAGGCCGAGGCCGCCGTGCATGGCGCGAATCCAGAAACCGTCCACTTTCATGAAGTCGGGTCGCTCGATGCGATCGCCGATGTGGTTGGCGTATGCCTGGCACTTGAGCAACTCGGCGTCGACCGAGTTATCGCCGGCCCGCTAACGCTCGGTTCAGGAACCGTGTGGTGTGCCCACGGTCGCATGCCGGTACCGGTGCCCGCCGTGGTTGAGATGCTGACGCGCAGTGGCGCGCCGCAACGCCGGGTTGACCACGAAACCGGCGAACTCACCACCCCCACCGGCTGCGCCTTGATCTGCGGTCTCGCCGACAGCTTTGCGCCCAGCGAAGCCGGCGCGGTGCGCACCATCGGCTACGGCGCCGGTACCAAAACCATTCCGCGCATGGCCAATCTCGTGCGCGTCTCGCTGTGCGAATCCACCGCCGGGCACCACGACAGCGTCACTGAATTGCGCTGCGTCCTCGATGACTGCAGCGGCGAAGAACTCGGCCTCGCTATCAGCGGCGCACTGAGCGCCGGCGCCCGTGATGCCTGGGCCGCCCCCATTGTGATGAAACACGGCCGGCCCGGCCATGAACTAGTCGTGCTGTGCGCCGCTAGTGACAGCGAGCGCCTAGCTGACTGGGTCCTCAGCCACACGCCCGGCATTGGCCTGCGCATCGGCACCTGGCAGCGCCGCCTGCTACCGCGCCGGCAAGTCGAGGTCAGCATCGACGGTCACCCGGTTGGCCTCAAGGTCGTGACCCTGCCCGACGGCAGCGAACGCGCGAAGCCCGAAGCCCAAGACCTAGCCGCCATTGCTACCGCCACCGGTCGCAGTTTCGCGAGCCTACGCGAGGCCGCGCTGCAGGCCTGGCGCGAGCACCAAGCGTGACCCCACAACGCCACGGCGACACCTGGCTACAAGCCATCCCCGTCGACTGGCCCGGCTTTGCCGGCCACTTCCCCGGCCGCCCTATTGTCCCCGCCGCCGAACTCCTCGCCGCCGCCTGCCACTGCGCCGCCGACTGCGGCACCGCCACCGACCAAGTCCGCTCGGCCCGCTTCCTGAGCCCCGTCGCCCCGGGCGACCACCTCAACTGGCACG
>JAQIBG010000275.1 GCA_027859175.1 Planctomycetota bacterium
CTGTCTGAAAGATGAATGGCAATAGATGGTCGTCCCACAGTGCCCATAGCGTCTCCTTGCAAAAGAAGACGCCAGGGGCCTCTAGCTCTTACAGTTATTTATGGGACATAGCACTAGCGGCCCATGTCATTGCCTGAATCCCAGTCTTGGGCATGCTCTCGGCATGGACGTTACGATCTACCACAATGCCCGCTGCAGCAAGAGTCGGGCCACCCTCGGCCTGCTAGAACAACAGGGTGTCACGCCCCAGATTGTCGACTACCTCAACAACCCACCCGATCGCGCCACCCTGCAAGCCCTCTGTGAGCGCCTGGGCATCGCCCCACATCAGCTGGTCCGCCGCGGCGAGGCGGCCGCTGAGTTATCGCTCACCGATGACGAAGCCGCCCTCGAGGCCATGCTTGCCAACCCCATTCTGATTGAGCGCCCAATTGTGGTGTCTGGCACCAAGGCCCGCATCGGCCGGCCGCCCGAGTCAGTCTTAGAGATCCTCCCCTAGTGAGTGAAGCGGCCTGCGCCCTGTGCGGGCGAAGCGGCACCAAGCTGACTGCGCACCATCTGATTCCGCGCAGTCAGCATCGGCGCGAACGCATCCAAAAGCTGTTCAGCAAAGAAGAGCGCTTATCACGCCTAGCACCGCTGTGCCCGCCCTGCCACAAGCAGGTGCACGCCGTACTCAGCGAGCAGCAACTGGCGCTGAGCTACAACACCATTGAGGCCCTGCGCAATGAACCCGAGATCGCCCGATTCGTCGTCTGGATCGCCACCAAGGCGCCCAACACAGCAGTGACCGTGCATAAGCACAACCGTCGCCGATAGAGCCCTGAGCCAGATTCCGCCACAGCGATTTGATCACGGCTAGCGACCTGCGCCGAGGGCCATACCATACCCTTCGCGACAGCGATTTGAGCACCTGTCTGGCACCGGAGACCCGTCCATGAACCTCCCCCCGCGCGGCGAAACCCTCAAGGCCGTCTTTGACAGCCTCAACGAACATGTTGAAGACACGGGCTACGGCACTGCCTCAGCCGAGGTGGGTGTCAGCGTCGATACCATGCGTCGGCGCGTACGCGGAAGCCAACCTTGGGCCTTTGAAGAGGTGTTCGACCTAGCTCGCCATGAACTGAGTAAAGGCCGTTACGCTACCATTGCCCACGCCATCGCGAAGGCTCTGTCGCCCTCCAATCGCGATGCTTGCCACCCGCTGATGGTGCCCTCAAACCTGCGCGAAATGCTGCGCGTCGTTGGTCGCATCACAACCGAGATCGCCGATACCTTGGAAGACGGACGGGTCGACACCACCGAGGCACGCAGCCTGCTACAACTCCTTGCTGAACTGGAGCAACTGACGGCCGGACTGCGCATAGACCTTGCCGCACTCGCCCGAGATCGCTGATGGCCGATAAAACCGTGGTTCTCCCAATCGACGACGGCGGCCACCTGCCGCCGCTTCCCTGGTTATTACGCTTCCTTGAGCTCCACGCCCGCACCGGCACGCAACGCCTGCAATGTGCACGTTGGCCTGGCGCCAACCCCATCTTGCCGGAGTTGCTCTCTCTTGCCGGCATCGAAGGCCTGGTCGCACCCTCACCCCAACGTGGTTGGCCGCGTAATTGGCGATGGACCGCTCCCAGTGGCGCGCGGACTCAAGTGTTCGCAAGCGCCAAAGGCAAGGGTGGCGGCCCTGATCACGCCGGCCTAGTGCCGAGCAAAGCAGAAGGGCAACGCAGCAAAGCCCTTGCCAACCTCCAGCGGCAATGCCATCTGGCCCGTTATGAAGATGCCGCAGCTGTGCTCAGCGGCGGCACCGGCGTAGCCTGGAACCTGCTTATCGCGTCGATCGATGACCCCGCCAGCCCACCCCCGGTGGTGGCAGGTCGCCAGAGCCACAACGAGGCCGTCATCCATGCCTGGAACCCCCTCGCCCTGCAACGCCGCTGCACTGTTTCGGTGCCCGCCACGCCTGGCCTTGCGCCATGGGGCCTGCGCGATGCGAGCGGGCGCAGCTACCCAATTCAGCTCGCCGAAGGCCCACTTGGCCGCCAATTTCTCAGCGTGGTCGACCTTGGCCCGCTGGAATGCCGCCGGCTCGAACCGATTGATGACCCAGTTCCGGGCGCCCACTGGGAAGTATCCAAGAAGGTCCTCGACAACGGCCGCGTTCGCGCCGAAATCGATGCCAGCGGCCTGATTGCCCGGCTGTGCATCGATGGCCGCTTCCTGCCCCTATCGGCGCCCATGCCGCGGCCCCAAATTGACGGACACACGCTTATTCCAACAGACAGCACGATAAGCGTCTTGGAAGACGGGCCTGTGCGCGGGCGAATCTTGGTGACCATGGAGCATCCAGCCGGCGTGCTGAGCCTCACCTACTCGCTCTATGCCGAAGAGGAGCTGCTGCGAGTTGGGGTGAGTTGGCGCAGTGAGCACGGCCTCGAATTAGAGCATGCCACCGCGTGGCGCTCTGGCTCGGCCCAGGTGTGGTGGGATGGCGCTGGCGCCGATGTTGAGCAGGCCGCTTCGGCGCTCCACCCGACGGGCCGCCACCTGCTCGATATTCGCTGCCTCTCTATTGGGGCGGGCGGCGCTCAAGATGCCGGCCTAGGAATCATTGGTCTCCGGTCGCCGCTCGACACCACGGTACAGAGCGGGCGCGTTCGCGTTCACTGCACCGACGGCACCAATTATGCCATCGCCGCTGGTGATCGCCGCCCTGATCAATGGTCACTCCCGCTGCTAGCGCTCGCGGCCGGCGAACCTGGCCGTGGTGCCTTCAATGCTGAGGCGAGCGCCGCACCGTTCAGTTTGCATGGTGCTGAAAATCTAGTTCCAGTGTGGATTCGACGCCGCGGTGACGGCCGCACCGAACTCACCTTAATCGAGTCCACCGGTAAGCGCGGCATAGCAGCCCTGGCCATTCCTGGGCTTGAAAAAGCCCCCGCGGTAATTGATCTTGCCGGGCGACCACTGGCCGAACTGACCAGAAGCGGCGTCACTGAACCGTGGGAACTGCGCTATCATGCGCATCAGATGTTCATCGTTGCTTGGTAGCAACCAATGAACAATGGCGGCCGAAACGGCCGCCATTGTTGCAATCAAACGCCATAACGTGCGCCAGGCTCAGGGCGCGTAGATGCGAATCCGACCCGACACATCCCCAACCACGAGATGCCCGTTAAACAGCGCGGCTGGCAAGGCTTCGTGTTCCAGTGCTATCGAGAACGACTTCGCGCCATAAACGCTGATCTCATCGGCGGTGGTAATCACCACACTATCACCCCAGCGCAACGGCGGGGCGGTGAGCTTGCGGTTGGCCTCAATCTTCCCGAGGCTGGTCCAGGTACCATCGTCAGCCACAATGTGCACCTGGCGGTCTGCACTCACAACCACACCAGGTCCGGCCCGAATCACCGTCTGCGGGAATGGCTCTGACATGGTTACCGCTTCGCCATCCCACACAGCGCGGTTCAGCGGCGTAACCGCCACAAGCGTTTCGCCATCACGCCACGCATCAACAACACGGCCATCCATCGACACCGTCGCCGTTACCGACCCAGTATCGCAAGCATACAACTCGCCGTTGCCGTCTATCCGTAGCACCATGACCGAATCGCCAACCACAACCGGCGAACAAGCAATTTCGGCGCCAATCGCACCCGTCCATAACATCGGCGAGTCCTGATTGTCACTCGCAGCAGGGCGCTTATCCAAGCCGGCAACAATCAGCACCTCACGGTCGAGGACCAAGGGGCTGACATAACGTCCCAGGGCGAAGTTGGTTTCACCGGCTAGCGGCAGGCGCTCGATCTTCCCATCACGAATACGCAAGGCGATACGATCGCGCGTTGTCACATAAATGCCCTCCCCTTCCTTGATGGCGGGCGCATACACCGGCTCACGCAGGCTACGCCCGAGAGCGCCACCAGCATCAAGACCAACTGTTGCAACGGAGCCATCAAGGCCGATCGCGTACACAGCACGGCTGCCGGTCACGTAGAGCTTATCATCAATCGCGGCGGGTCGGCTTGTCACCGATACCTTTAGGGCCACATCACGCGCCGGCGCACGAATTAGATCAACGGCAACCTTCCAGCCAGCAGCGGCATCCGCACTGCTCACCATCATAGGCTCAAAGCCATCCATGCTGATCGTGAACTCAGTTTCAACGCGATCGGGTGCCAAGTCTTCGATGATAAGCGGCGTGACACCCAACTCCTTGCCGTCCACCACAACCGTGGCCCCAACTGGCTCACTCGAGATTAGCAAAGGCAAACGCGGCAGAGCCAGTTCGCGCCCAAGACGCGTCACCTGGTCGATATCGCCAGCAAGCATCGCCGTGCGCAAGGCGCCCATGCGCGCTGCGCGGCGCCGCCGTTCGGCAGTAACTTCTGCAAGGCCGACTTCAGCATCGATAAATGACGCAGTGCGGCGGTAATCTTCACGCGCGACCACAGCACGGAACGCTGCCTCGGCTTGGTCAAGATCGCCCCGATTGAAGAGATCGCGGGCAGAAGCCACCTCACGCTGAGCGCGTTCTTCGCGTGTTTCGAGTTCTTCACGGCGCGCGGCAAGGGCCTGGGCAACGGCGCCATCGGCCGGCTGAACATCGGCAATCACGCTCAGCGCCGCCAATTCATCAGCAGTGGTCTCGCGCGAGAGGCTGTCGACCAAGGCTGCCATCAAACGGCTCACGACAACCAATTCTTCGCGACCCGTCAGTTTGGGCAATGCCTCGATCATCCCATCAACTTCTGCCTGCAGGGCGCTGATAGCAGATGGATCACGACTGGTTTCGGCCAGCTTGGCGCCTCGAGCCACCAAAGAATCTCGACTTGCCTTCAGCTCAGCAGCACGGTCGCGCAAACCTTCAATACGCTTGGCAATCTCGCTCCCGCTAGCCAACTCAAGCGCCCCATTGGCATCGGTCAGAACCGATGCGTAGTCACCCGCGGCCAAACTACTCTTCATGCGATTCTCAGTTGCCACCACCTCGGCTCGCACGCGCGCAACATCACGCTCGACATCCGCAATCATCGTTGCGTTGTCGTCAGACGGGCGTGCCTGCCGCACCAACCCAATGAGGCGCACGCGGTCATCCAAACTGCGCGAGGCGTCGCCGGCCTCAGTCAGCACTTGGACACGCCATTCACTCAAGGCCTCATCTCCGACCTCCTTGAGGCGCGGGTGGGCTTCGTCAATACGAGCGAGGGCAACGGTCACCAAGCCACCGTTCAAGTAATCATTAACCTGACGCCGAAACACCTGCGTCCGCTCAATAAGGTCGACCTCCAGGTCTTCAAGATCGAGGCGCAGCGTGCTCAAGCGCTCGGTCAAAGCGTCATTCCAGAGGCCCTCTGCGACTGTGGGATCGTCTGGGAACAACTGAGACAGACGCTTGGCATCACCAAGACGCTCCTCTTCAATCGCCTTCGCTAACCCGTCCAAATCACCAGCGCTTTGAACCTGTTGCGCTGCGATAAATTCATCCAACCTTCGTTGCAACGAGAGATCATTGCCGGCCTTATCGCGGGCGCTGCTCAATTTAGCCGCAGCCGCCTGCCATGACTGGGCCTCAATCAACGATTCAATCTCATTACGTAAATTCTCAACGAGTTCATTGCGCTTGCGCGCTTCCATAACCATCCATCCAACCCAGCCCAGCACGCCAAGCACCGCTAGCAGAATAAGCACCATAGGCGCCCGCGAACGGGTCGGTTGATTACGCCGCACCACTACCTGCTTCTCGGCCATGGCTGGGGCGGTAGACGGCATCCGTGGGATCTGACGCCCTTGATTGATGTCGGCGGTCAAGGTTGCCCGCTCAACTGGAGTGTTCTCCACAATGGCCGCGGCTGCCTGAGCTGGCGTTGGCTCGGGTTGAACGGCCTGGCTGGCGCCAGACGCGGCAGGTCGCCGCCCCGATGCCGCACTGCTCGGCCGCACAGCCTTAGATATGAATCCCTGCATCTGCAGGCTCAGCAAATAGCAGGCGGCGTTAATACAGCTTTCACGCATCCCCATGGCGATGTCGCTTACGTTTTTGCGGCCATCTACGAAGTGAAGCACGTTGAGCTCCATCTCGTTGAGATTGGCGGGAGACGGTGCCCCCTCTACCAAAGCGTAGGTCACTTCCCAATCTGGGATCTCGTTCATGACACCATCGCGCTCATTGACCCGCGATTCGACCATCGTCAGCAACAGATCGACTTGAATGCGCAGCTTCACAGCAGTGGTGTCGAGATTGAACGACTCAGGGCTGGTTTCAGCATCAAACACCACGCGATCGCTGGCGTTGCCAAACCACTCGCACAGGCTGTCTTCAACCAAGGTGCGCGTCACCTGTTCGACTTCTTCTTCGGTAACCACCTGCTGCTGAATCAGGAAGTCGCGGACACGAACGCCAGACCCTGACGCCAACGTCTGCGTGACCATGGCTTCGATCTCAAAGCCGATCTTGTGGTAGTTGCGGTATTGCCTGAGGAGCAGTTGCTCCTTATTCATGCCGTAATCGAGTAACAGCAGTTCGCCGCCCTCGAAATAGAAGCGCAAAGCACGCTCGCCACGCCATGCTTCCAGCGCACCGGTTAGGCCTTCGCTGTTAACCCGTCGGAATTCGTCAATCAGTGCGCGATTGAGCATATGTGCCACTCCCTCAAGGCTGTAGCGCCAAAATCTGTCCGTCAGCCATGCCGACGATAATCAACTGCTCACCAGCAGCCATTGCTGTAACCGGTGCCGTCAGCTTCCGTTGCCAACTTTTCCGACCACCCCGATACTCTATGAGCGTCAAGCCCTCAGCATCATGGTAGCAGGCGACTACGATATCGCCGTACACCACAGCGGGGCCGGCCGCGGGGCCGGGCAAGTCAACCAGCACCTTGGTTTGACCCAGGCGCGACTCCAAAGCCAGCACCTGGTTTCCGACCGTGATGATGACCCGCTGGCCGTCTACCTGTGGCATTCCATGCAGTTGCCCCTTAACGGGATGCTCCCAACTGATCTGACCACGCCCATCCTCGGCCGAGATGCAGACAATCCGGCTGCCGTCCAACACGGTTACAAAACGTTGTGGCCCAAGGCTTTGGATCTCACCGATATCGGTGGCCATCACATCAATGCTCCAGGCCTCGGTGCCCTGGCTGTCATCAATGGCCACAAGACGACCATCGAGGCTGCCAACGAGTAAGAAGCGATCGACACCCGATTGCACCAATGCAGGGCCGCTAATGGCCTTAATCGGCACCGACTTAAGCTCTGACTCAAGCGAGCCATGATGCAACACGCCAGCGACGCAGGCCGCCCGCAGATCACCGCCAAGAAGCTCATTCTGGTAGAGAGCGGGCGTAGCCTGAATCGGCGGCGTTGCCACCTCCAGCACCGTTGTGCCGTCGTGCTCCATCAGCACTAGGCCGCCAGCACCCTTAGGAGCCAACAAGTAGTCACCAGCGGTCGCCAACTTGGCCCAACCAGGAATACCCGTACCATTGATGTCGTCTTGGGTCCCCGTGTGGCGCCGCCAGGCGGTTTTACCAGCGGACGAGAATGCTATTAGATCGGCACCCGATACAGCCAGCCATTGCGCACCAAGCGGGATAATCCGGTGCACGCGCCCCGCGCCCCGCAACTGCCAACTTATTGCGCGCTCCAGTGGCGCCGCGTAGGTCCATGTCGTCTGCAAATCCCGCCATGACAAAACCCGCGAATCAAACCCGGCGCTCTTGAGTTCCATACTTCGAGGATTCACCCCGCCACGCCACCACAGCACCACTCCCTGGTCATCGGCGGTAGCCACTTCGCTACCGTCAACCACAAGCACCGATCCGGCCGCACCGGTATCGAGCCGTAAGGGCACCACCACGCCTGCCTGGTCAGATTCACGGGGGAACAACCGCAGTAACTCAAGGCCCACCTTCCAGCAGCGCTCAAACTTCTTGTCGCGCCGCGCGGTCGTCCACGTTTCCACCAACTCACCTAGCTGGGCCTTGCGGCGTTCCTGATCAGAACGCAATGACACCAAGCGCCGCTGCGCACTGGCCGCCTCACTACTAGCAGGATGGGCCGCGATGAAGGCTACAATCTCAGCGATCGTGTGATCGGCGCCCAACTGGGTCAACCCAGCACGGGCCGCTGCCATGTCGGCATGAACCCGTTGGTCTAGCTCCTGCCACAACTCCTGACGCTTCCACCGCGGCGCCTCATCACGAAGCCCAGCCAGCTTCAGCTGGGCCGCGGATAAATCTTCATCAATCAAAACCTGCGCAGCCTCAATTGCGGTCATGAATTTCTTGCGCCGATCGGTTAACTCACCACGCAGTTGTTCAGCGCGCACCTGTTTGTCACCCTCAAGCAAGGGCGCCAAAACAGCTAACTCTTCAATCAGC
>JAQIBG010000443.1 GCA_027859175.1 Planctomycetota bacterium
GCCCCGGCCAGGCCGCTGAGGGCCAGTTCGCGCACAGCCGCAGCGCTGATCGGCCGCTTGAGCAGGATCACCGGGCCGCCGTTCGCCTCAGACCAGGCCTCAGCAGCCGCCAGCGCTCCGGCCACCAGCCCAGCGCTGGCACCGGCCCCACCCTCGGGCAAAGGTTCGCGCTGATCGCAGACGATGGCCAGGGCCCCACTCGTCAGAGAGGTCGACGCCGCCGGCGGCCGGGCCACCCGTCGCTGGCGGCCCTGCCCGACCAGGAAGCCCTGCCCGGTCAGGTCCTCCAGCGCCAAGCGGACCTGGTGACGCGGCAAACCCAGGTGCTGGGCCAGGTCGCGCTCCGAGGGCAGTGCCATCCCAGGCGGCCAGACCCCCTCAGCCATCCAGGCCCGCAACTGGTGCAGGGCCTGCTCGCGGGGGCGCCGGGGAACTAAACCAATGTCAACCGGTGTCTCAACCATTTTCAACCAATCTCCCTCACGTGATACCACGCCAGCCAGCTGGCGTTGCATCGGATTCCGTCGACGTGAAAGGCGAAACCCTGTGCCTATGTCATAAATTGTTTGTTTGCAAATTCTTATAATAATCCGCAACCCAGACCAGGCTCCGACCCGTTCCCCAATGGGTGTCCTCAAAAAGTGCCTGTCCCCTTTTTCTCTCCTGTCCCCTTTTTCTGTCCCCCTTTTCTCTATAGAAACCCGTGAGAGCAGCCGGAGGCCCCGTGGCCGAACGGCAGGCTCACTGCAGCCCGAGGCCCTTCGCCGAAGGGAGTGGAGGCGCCCTTCAAGGCGCCGGAGCGGTTGCGGTGGCCGGTGCTCGGCATCTGTGTCGCCTGCCGTACTAGCGCCTCGGACCTGCCACCGGGGCTTCCGGTGGCATCGTCCTGCGCCGAGGCTTGGGCCTCCGAAGACACGCCTCCCGTTCTCCCTTAGCCTGGCTAAACGAGGACACCAAGGCCACATATCGCGGCCACGCTGCGCGGTATCACCACGCACTACACCGCGACACCCCCATTGGGATCTGTCCGATTTAGGGCCTTGGTAATTTATCGCTTCAACGACAGCGCCGAATGTAAAAGATACGGGTTGGATTGTCACGCCCCGCAAAGCCCCTGGTGTACGTAATCTCATTGTCGCCCCATGGTTAGGAGTTGAAACAACCTAATGCATAATGATAGACACTTAGGCGCCCATCGATCCCTTGTGATTGTGGTCCTGAGCCTTTTTGGAGTGATGCAGGTTCAAGCCGCCGAGGCGAATTCTCACCCGTTTGAGGCGATGCTCACCGCGATTCAACTTGCCGTCGAAACAGGGCAACCAGTTGATCGAAAGGCTCGCCGGTACGCAGAGAGCGTCGTTAAGGCTGATGAAACCGGGCTCTATAGGACGCTTGTCCTTCTCGTAATCGCACGGGTTGAAGACCGCGACAAGGCCATTGAAGACGCAGAGGCCAAGATCGCCGAAACAGACTGGAAGGCCGCCGGCTCACTCGCCGAACTCCACACACTCCAGGCGCTTAACCACGTGAGCAGAACGCGAGCAATCGCATTCGCACAGCAGCACCTGAAGGGCAGCGACGAGAATACGATCCGTGCCTTCCTTGAGCTGGCTCAATGCTACCAAGATGAGCTAAACTTCGCAGCCTCTCGAGAGGTCCTCGCGCATGCTAGGCATTTGCTCAAACTCCTGAGTGAACCGAGCGATGCTCTCCGAAGTGAACTGGACACGGTTGCACGACGCTGCGCCAACAATGAGGCCCTCATTGTACATGGCCCTGGATTCGTGCTATTTAAGAAGGCCAGAGAACGACAACTGCGGCAGGATTGGAACGGTGCGATTCAGGGCTTCGACGTACTGCTGGCACGCAGCCTGGAGCCGGCCAAAGAGGAAGGGCCTTGGTCTGAACTCATTGAGCCGATCTACACGCAGGCAGCACGGTTCTATCGCATGGAATGCATATCCCATCTCGGCAACGCACGCGCCTTCGAAGAAGCTTTTCTTGAGTACACGAACGAAGCGGCCGACACCCCCTACACAGGCGAAGCGTATCTGATCGCAGGTCGACAGTATGGCCAAGAGGGTGACAACAAGCTGCCCAAGGCAATTCAGACTTACACCAACGGGATTCGATGGGCTGAGCGCTATGCGGCCGCACCCGTTGCTGAGCGTTTCGATGTTCCGCCGCAGTCAGAGGAGGCAACCGCAGCGGCAGCGGATATGCGCTCCACTGATAATTGGGGCAATGTCAGGTGGTCCAAGATTGGGCCGACCGCGATCGTCCACCGCGGAACCTGCCCGTGGTACATGAAAAACCTACTCATTCGCCTCTATGTAGAGCGCGCGCTCTGTCATTTTGCCGCAGGAATGACCGACGAGGCGATGGCTGACCTCGATTCCATGATTGCACTTGATGATGCCGACGCCGAGCTCGTTCACAAAGGGCTCCCAAGCAACTACCGGCGCCTGCGCGATGGCTTCAAGACTGGCAGAATGATGGCCAGTAAGGAAGAAATGGCGCACTTCAAAGGAAAGGCCCGCCTCCCCTTTCTTTACGCTGAGATGTACTTCGAAACTGAGCAGTGGGATCGCGCCCTAGCGGCCTACCGAGAGCTCAAACGGGCTCACTGGAATAGGCTCAGCCGCGAGGGGAAAGCCTACCTCACGTTTGTGACGGCACTCGCACAAGGCGCCACAGGGGACCGAAAAGCGCGCAACGAACAGCTCACTGTTTTCACGAAAAAGAATAGCCCTTACGAGCGTACGCCCACTTGGCACCGCGCCCTGATCGTCTGCTCAGATATCGACCGAGCCAAAGGTGTGCCAGCATTACGCCAGGCTATTCCCAAGATCAGCAACAAGGCCTACAAAGCCGCCTGCCTCCTAAAGCTCGCACAGCACGAATACGTTACCGATGACACGGAGGCCGCCGTTCTGACCCTCCAAGCCGTCATTGAGATCGCCCCTAGCGAGAGCTGGGAAGCCAAGGTCGCACAAGGTTTCATCAACAAGATCAACGCACTGCCCAAGGAGCTCCCCAATGAATAGAATTGGATGCATCATCACCGTCATGCTCTCGCTAATCGCCATGACGGCGTCGGCCGCAGATCCCAACGCCCCCTCGTTCGCCATACCGGAAGACAACGGTTTCAGCCACGGCTTTGGGACTGCATTTACACACAGCACCCTTGAGCTGCACGTAGTCGATGGGAGCTGCAGAGTCACCTCAGCAGAGGTCGACCCGATAAGTGACGAAGGATGGACAGGTGGGCCCACCTACGTGTTATACGTCCCGAGTAGCTTCGCGGGAACACACACAGGCAACTTCATCGGGACCTATGCCTGCGACGGAGGAAGCGGCGGCACGCCCCCTGAATGGGACGGATATGCCGCAACTGAAATCGCAGTAATCGAACCCAAAACGGAATGTCCCGATCCAAAAAACGGGAAACGAGACAGGACCGATTACGGTGTCTGTGAGCGCGTTACCTTCAAGCTCTCCGACGGATCCGCCGCTGACTGGTCAGACGGTGGCGACCAACAGGCATCGGGTACCGAGTTTCAATGGAAAGCTCCGCGCGAAAAGAGCACCGTGACTATTACCGCCAGCAACTCCAACGGTGAGGCCACAATCACCGTGAACGTCTTCCCGCCTGAGGGCATCGTTTGCAGTATCGACCTCGCAAAAACGTGCACCATCCTAGGTGACTACCAAGTGGATTACGCTGGTGTCGGCATGAACGTAACGCGAACAGTTCTTCCACTGAACGTTAGCTTTCGGCGGATATTCATTCGCGAATTGGGCCAGGAGAACCCAGAGGGGGAAGGCTATTATGAAGAACCCTGTAATCCACCACATCGCCCAACAGGCGGCTGGGCGGAGATCACCTGCGCGAACGAGAGCTATGATGATGAAGCGAAGGCTCCAGGGACGCAGGACGGTGGCATCTATACGGACATCTGCAACAAACCCCTCTTTTGGAAATAGGGGAAACTCCGGTGGGTAATCCCCATGGAATACACATGTGATGTGCGCAGCGAAGACGGGATCCTCTTCACGCAAGTATATCAGGATTTCACTATGTTCAAAGGTGGTGGCATGTGGGTGGAGAAGACTGGCGATAGGGGAAGCGTTGAAGCCTTCGCCGAACGTCATCCTGATGGAACCACTAAGCCGGCGTGCCCCTGATGAGAAGTACTATCTTCATTCTGGCCATATTCATGGCCATGGGCATAGCAGCAGAAGTCGACCCACGCCGTGCGCAGATCACGCAGCTAGCCGACAACAACGATCTGGCTGGGATAGCGACGCTTGGCAAGGAACACGAAAAGGCAATTAAGACAGCGAAGGTCGGCCAAATCACATCCCGGGCAGGGGCTGGACTCCAGTTTGCCAGCCTGGTTCTCTTTTTAATGGAACCAAGCAAGCCGGTTTACGATGCGGTTAATGGGGTCTATAAATCCTGCCTCCGTTATGTGCCCCCCGATAGCACAGATCCGGGCATCGTATGGGACATCAAAGAGCGTGTCGCCAAGACGATGCTTCACGAATACATGGCCTATTATGACACGCTGAACGCTGACCGAGCCTTCCCCTATCTCCGGGAGCGCGTCGACCTGGTGAATGAGCTGATCCAGGAGCTGAAGGCCCATCAGGTCCCAGGCTTTGATCACCGCAATTCTAGAAGGAGTATGCCTGAGGATTTGGTCGAACGGGAGCGTCAATGGGCAAAGCAACATCCTTATGGTGGGCGGTCACCGGCGGCGGTCCAGCACTCTAGGAATCAGTACTTCATCCAGGAGAGCCTCCCCCAGTTGCAAAATGACCTCAGGGCCTTCATAACCAAGAAGTACCCGAACAAACCTGAAGCAAAGCGACACGCACGGAAAATCCTAGGCGAACTCGGGTTTAACGAGGAGAAAATTGACCTGACGATCGCCGTGATTGAGCGGGAGTGATGAGCGAAGACCATGTGGGTGGAGAAATCCGGACGCCCTGGAGGCGGCGAAGCCAAGGCCGACCGGTTTCCATCGGGCGAGACGGAGCTGGCATGTCCATAATAATGCGCACGAGCTGCATCATCCTCGCCTTAGCGGCTTGCGCATGCACTGCAGCCGTAGAGGACCCACTGACGAACCAGATAGCAGCGCTTATTCATGCCAACAACATCGAAGGACTAGCCGACATTGGGTCTGCGCTGGAGAAGGCCATTGTGTCAGCCAAGGAAGGTGAACTCTCAAAACAGATCACCCGGGGCATGAAGTTTGCGGATCAGGTCACCTTTGGGACTGAACCGAACAAGGTGACCTACAATTCCATTAACGACATCTACAGAGCAAGTCTGAACAGAAATACCTCAGACAGCAAGAACCCGGACGTTGCCTGGGTTTCAAGGGAGCAAGTCGCTCGAAAAATCCTCCGCACCAATCGCGCATACTATGACACGCTGACAGTCGATCGTGGGTTCCCCTACATCAAAGAACGTGTCGATATGGTCAACGGCTTCATTCAAGAGCTAAAATCGAATCAGGTCGAAAACTACGATCCCAAGAACGCCTTCGATAGCATGCCTGAGGAACTCCTCAAGGAACACTATGCTTACAAGGAAAGTCACCCATACAGCGGAGTTACTCGCGCAGCGGGCCAGCATTACCGCAACCAGTTTCTCATTCACAATTCCTTACCGAATCTGCAAAATGACCTCAGGGCCTTCATAACCAAGAAGTACCCGAACAAACCTGAAGCAAAGCGACACGCACGGATAATCCTCGACGAACTGGGATTCGACGAGGAAAAAATCAATCTGACCATTGCTGTTATTGAGCGGGAATAGAGAGCGCAATGCACCCGAAGACGCACTCACCTGCGCGGCTGGTCGCACTTGGCTCTTTGACCATTAGAATCCGTTTGTTTTTCTGCGCCAGATTGCGCCCCCTATTCACCGAGAGCGAGAATTTAAGTGGACCCCAAGGATATCGCTATTCTGACAGCCATTGGGACACTTTTTGGCGGAATCGGTATCGCCGTGATCACAGTACTGATTCACAACATCCGATTCCGACAAGAACACAGCGTAGAGCTGTCGCGTGTCCGCCGCAATCTACTTGACGCTATTGTGGCAGCCTTCGACATAACGAACCAACTCATTGCGCAAAAGCGAAGCACGCTTCAACTGTAAGCGTTCGGTGACCGCTATTTGACAGGCATGTCGCCGGGCTTTGCTATTTGACTTCAGGCAGCCTTGGCTTTGGGCAACTGTTTGCGGAGGGCCTTGGGCGTGAGCGATTGTGGGTCTTCACTGGCGTGGAGGCCGGCGACGGCGCGGGCGAGGTAGGCACGCACGTCGATGTTGGTC
>JAQIBG010000036.1 GCA_027859175.1 Planctomycetota bacterium
GGCTATGCGCTGGCCCCGCGCGTGGCCGATGCCGTGCTGCGCCAGGTGCACCGCACGCCGCCGCCTGAAACCCCGCCGCCGCCCGGTACCAAGTGGGTTGAGGTGAAAACCACTGGCTACTGCCCGTGCCCCATCTGTTGCGGCAAGGATTCAGACGGCCGCACGTCTTTGAATCGTGATGTGCTGCGCTTTCCGTATGGCATCGCGGTGGAGCCCAAGCTGATTCCGTATCGGCAATGGCTCAACGTGCCGGGCTATGGCGAACACATGGTGGATGATACCGGCGGCGCCATGCGGCAGAGCGCCAAGAAGCACACCGTGCATCTCGATTTGCGCTTCAAGACCCATCAGCAGGCCCGGCGCTGGGGAGTTCGGTGGTTGTGGATCGCGATCCCCGAGGCGGCGCCGGCCGCCAAGTACGGCTACCCCAAAGCAGATCGCTCGGGTTTG
Organism: Planctomycetota bacterium; assembly: GCA_027859175.1. Lineage (GTDB taxonomy): Bacteria > Planctomycetota > UBA11346 > UBA11346 > UBA11346 > GH22. The sequence goes on from JAQIBG010000036.1 coordinate 451, forward strand.
GGGCCGCGGTAGCCCGATTATTTTCCCTGCGAGCCCTTGCGTTTTAACGCTGGGGGTCAACAATCAGTGCGATGGGCCAGCGCCAATACAGACCTCCTCGTTATGCACGCATGCTTGCGTGCTGTGGTCTCGCGTGTGGCGTGACTGGCGCTGAGGGCGACGTTCCGATTGAGATTCATGGCTTTACCAGCCTGGGCTATCTGGTGACTACCGAGAACGAGTATATCTCGTCAGAGTCAACTGAGGGCACTACTGAACTGTGGGAGTTTGCGCTGAATGGCATGTGGCGCCCGTCTGATTCGGTGCGTGTTGGGGCGCAGGTGTTTGCCCGTGATTTCGGCGATTCTGACAATGGTCGCATTCAGCTCGATTGGGCCTTCGTTGAATACAGGGATCGCGATGCGATAAATGGCCAGCTTGGGCGCGTTAAGGTACCCTTTGGCTTGTATAACGAGGTCCTAGATGTGGATGCGGCGCGAGTGCCGGTGTTTTTGCCAGACTCGGTGTACAAGCGCAAGGAGCGCGACCTCTACCTCTCGGTTGATGGCGCGAAGATCGCAGGATTTTTTGATGCTGACGCCGCGGGTTCGATTTCTTATGCGCTGTATGGTGGCGTAAAAACGATAGACGAAGATAGCAGCACCGCTGATTCATTCCGCTCTTTCGGCCTGGGTGACGACTTGGAGATCGACAGCACGCCCGGCATTGGCGGCATGCTGCATTGGAATACTCCGCTTGAGGGGTTCGGCATGCGTTTGAGCATGGCGGCGCTCAAAGGTTTTGAGATGCGTGGCACCACCGAATTGTCACCAAGCATACAGCTGACGAATAATTTGCAGATCGATTGGTTTCCAGCCTGTGTTGCCTCAGTCGTCTATGAAGCCGATGACTACACGCTTGCCAGCGAGTATTATCGCGTTTTTGGCGATGGCGAGGTTGCCAGTGATGTCACGGGGCTTGGCGTTGTGGAAACGACCGATTTTTCCGACGAGGCCGAGGGCTTCTATGTGAGCGCAACTTGGCATGCGCTTGACCGCTTCGATTGCTACGCGGCGCTCGATTATACCAGCGATGGGCCTGGCTCGTGGAATGATACGGATGCGCGGCGTCTGTCTTATGTTGGTGCGGCGCGCTACGACCTGACCGAGCACTGGTTGGTCAAGGGTGAGGTGCAATACAACGACGGTACCAAGGGCGTTATTTCGGGCGCCGATGGCGCCGACCCGGTGCAGCGTTGGTGGCTGTTTGCCGTGCGGACGACGGTTGATTTCTAATGCATTGGTGTGGCTTGGTGGTGATGGTGCTGCTGGGCATCACGGATCTTACGGGCGCCAGTATTGCGGTAGCGCACGAGTCTGTTCCGGTTGATCAGTTGACTAGGGAGTTTCTGCGCAACGCCTTGCTGGGGCGCAGTCAGCGTTGGCAGACCGGCGTGCCGGTGGTGTTGGTGCTCTCTCGCGCCGACGCCGACGCAGCCTTGGTGGCAGAACTGTCTGGGCGCGAGCTCGGACGCTTGCTGCGTGGCTGGAAGCGTTTGACCTTCTCGGGTGGCGGCGCCGCCCCCATGGTGATGGACGGCCACCGCGAGGTCCTAGAGCGCTTGGTCAAGACGCGCGGCGGCGTTGCGGTGCTCGAGACTGCTGAAGCGCTGACCCTGCCCGAGGGCCTGATCCAGCACGTGTTGCCGTAGCGTTCTCGCTGTCAGCAGCTTGCTAGGTGTGTCGAATCATCGAGCGCACCAAGGGTGATAGAGGGCGATTGCCGCCCGCGAGCAGATGGCTACGGAAGGCACGTGGACTTTTGCCGTAAACCTTTTTGAAGCTGCGCGAGAAGTGGAACGGGCAGCTGAAGCCGCATTGCTCGGCGATGGCCTGGATTTGCAGGTTGGAGCGTGCCAGCAGCGTGGCGCCCTGGTCGAGACGCAGCAGGCGTTGGGCTTCTTGCGGACTGATCTCGAGGTGTTGTTGAAACACGCGGATCAGATGCCCTTGGCTGACGCCGGCTGCTGCGGCAAGTTCGCCCAAGGTGAGCGGGGCATAGCGGCCTTCGCGCCAGCGAGTGCGAATCGCATCGAGGGCCCGGCTTACCAAGGGGTGGCCGTCGATGCCGTGATCGTCGTCGTCGATGCGGCCGCTGCCGGTGATGAAGCAGTGCAGTGCCAATTGCAGGCTGTGGATGCAGGCCGCGCGGCTGTGGGGGTCGCCGCGGCGAAACATAATCAGCGCATGTCGCAGTAGGGGCGGCAGCAGATGGTCGCCACCAGGATCCATCACGCGTGGCCAGTGCTCGGGCGCTGGCAAGCCTGCCGGCACGTCACCCAGGGTAAAGTGGATGAAGCCGTGCCGGGTGCGGCGCTGCTCGCTCCAGCGGAAGGTGTCGCGAATCCCATTGGGAATCAGCAGGATAGACCCGGCGTGGAGTTGGTGCTCGGTGTCGTCACCGGCCCAGAGCGCGGTGCCTTTGACGATCCACACCCATTCCCAGTCGTGGGTGCTGCGCGGGCCAAAGGTGGCTCCAGCCGGGTATTCGGCCAGGCCACCGCCGCTGGGATCGATCTGGATGGCACTGAGGTCCATCCCGGAATGTTAATTCCAGACAGGTATTTGTCGAGTGGGGCCATTCGGGACTGGCCTTTGGTGCTTATCATGAGGCGAGCTACTGGAGGAGAAACCATGAGCATCGCCACAGCCGGTTACCAGGTAACCGACGAACAAGTCGCGCATTACCGTGATCAGGGGTATCTGGTCATCGAGGGGCTGATTGGCCCCGATGAGATCGCCGATCTGCGCACTGATATCCTGAAATTGGCTCGCGGCGGTTACCCGTGCCCCAATTTGGACCCCTTGCCGGCCGGCATCGACGACGACGAGGCCCTGTCTCGGGTGCTATGCTTGCATCAACCCCACCGCATCAGCCCCGTGATCCGGCATTTCTGTGAGCATCCGTCGATTGCCGCCGTGTTGGCCAAGGTGGTTGCTGCACATTTACCCGCAGACTGGTGGGATGGATCGGTGAAGTGTATGCAGTCCATGTTTTTCGCTAAGGGCCCGGGCAAGCCTGGGCAGGCTTGGCATCAAGACGAGATCTATATCCCAACCCGTGACCGCAGCCTCGCGGGCGCCTGGATTGCCGTTGATGATGCCAACATCGATAACGGCTGCCTATGGGTGCTGCCTGGCAGCCATCGCCGCGGCGTGTTGTATGAGCAGCGCGATCACAACAGCGAACACTTCGACTCAGCGCAAGAGAGCTTCGGCTTTGATGACAGCGACGAGGTGCCGGTTGAGGTGCCGGCTGGTTCGGTGGTGTTCTTTAACGGCTACCTGCTGCATCGCTCCAAGCCGAACCACACCCGCGATCGCTATCGCCGGGCTTTGGTCAACCACTACATGAGTTCGGCCTCGCTGCTGCCGTGGTCGAGCGATCAGAACGGTGTTGGCATCGCGCGCAGTGATTGTCGCGCGGTGTTCCAAGTTGCCGGTGAGGATCCCTACGCGGCCAAGGGCTACGTGGAGGACATCAACGAGGTCCACTTGCGCGCCGAGGGCTCGGCTCACTGAGAGCTTAGCCGGATAACTCTGGCCGAGGCCGGCCTTGTGCGGGTGCCCCGGTCAGGGTTGTTGATCTGCAAGCGGTGGCGGGCGTGTGTCTGCGCTGGGCCGCTTGCGTTGGGTGGCACTGAGCCAGATCGTATCGATGAGCATCGGGCCCTGGGCTAGGTGGATGCGGATCGATTTGTCGCCGCCGTTGGTATAGCGCACATCGATCGGGTGTTGTTGGATCAGCTTGTCCTTGTCCTTTTTGAGCTGACCGCTGATCCACATGAAACCGTCGTAGTTGGCGAAGCCGTCGCAGTAGGCGGCAGCCTTGGGCAGTTTGAACCGCAATGGCTCGCCTTGAATGTCGGCGTCGGCATCCTCAAACACCACGGTGACGGCGTCGCGGGAGCTGCGGTCATTCTTGGCCATGCACCGTGCGCGGATGAAAACCCGATAGACGAGGTCGGGGTCGACTTCAAAGCGATAGCGTAAGAACGACTGCTCCAATGCGACGCGTGGGTTCATCTCGGCGAGATTGGTTTTTGCGTCAACTGAGAGCCACCCTTCACTGGTGAGGGTGTTGCTGTCATTGAGGGCCTTCCATTCGCTCTTGCGGCCCGAGGTGGTGCGGAGTTTTGCGTCGCGGGGCAGGAGGGCGATCTCTTGGCGCTCTGATGGCTCGGTCATGAGGGCAACGAGCGTGTCGCGCCAGGCTTCAGGCGCAGTGCTGTGGTCACCGGTCACCGCTTGCAGGAGGGTGATGGTTTGTTTGGTGTCTTCGTCCAGCGCTCGGGGAAGCTGGGTCGCGATGTCGATCAGTTGTTGCGTGGAAACGCGATTCCAGGGCAGGGGTGCTGAGCCGTCTTTCATGCCTTGCGGGCGGCAGTGAATGGCGTTGGCGTCAAGCGCGATGATGCGACTGCTGGCCCGGCCCAGCTTGAGGTCGATCTCACGTCGTGCGATGCGCTCGCTGTTGGCGATCAAATGCTGTTTGATCTGTGGCCGTGCGGCCGCGACAGCTTGCAGGAGCGGTGTCCACTCGGGGGCGAGGTCAGCGGGAAGGCGCGTGGTGGGTTGCTCAAGGATCGCCGCGAGCGCGGCGCGTGCGCTCTGCCGCTGGGCTTCCTTGGCTGCGCGTTCGGCGGCCTGGTCTTGGGCTTCATCGGCAGGGCTTGATGTTGGTTGGCTCGGCATGCTTGGTGGCTCTGCAGGGGTGGCATCTGGCGCCAGAGCGGCAAGCGCAGGGACATCAAATCCCTCTTCTGGGCTAGTGTCTGCGGGATCGTCCGTCAGGGCAGGGGCCAGTGCGGCGGCGTGGGTGACCATGACGAAGTAGTGGCTGCCTGGCGTGTTGGTGTCGCTGGTCAGGTTGGGGCCGAGGGTCACCGTTTGGTTGGCGGCCATCGGAACGACAAACAGCCGATAGCGCACGCCATTGCTGGTGGCAACGAAGCGGCGATCGAGTTCGGTCTGGGCCATCCAGTCGGGCAAGGACAGACGACTGTCGTAGGCCACCAGGGCTCGTGCGTTTTCAGCGCAGCGCAGTTGCAAGAATGTTCCGCTGTGGTCGACGAGGCGGTCGGCGTTGGCGGTTTGCACCAGGCTGGCGCCGATGAGTTCTTCGGGGACCTCAGCGAGGACTATCGATTCATCGACAAACACCGGGGCATCCAGGCTGACCGTCGTGACCTGAAGCGGAGCCTCGCTGGCGCTGGCGACAATGGTGACGGCCGGTTCGCCAGGTTCGACCGGTACGGCGGCGGGTGGTGCGCTCGGGGCTGGGTCTGTGGCAGGATTGTCTGCCTCGCTTAGGGCAGGTTCAGTGAGCGGCTCAGGTGCGGGCTCAGCGTCGGCTAAGTTGGGGGCGGGCGCAGTGCTTGGCGTTGGCGCTGTGCTTGGGCTTGGCGCAGCCG
>JAQIBG010000065.1 GCA_027859175.1 Planctomycetota bacterium
CCGAGGGCCGTCGACCACCTACGCCCACTCACGACAGATTTTCAATGAACGACGGAAACGTTATTAGATACGCAAGGATCGGGAATAGGCTGAATGCGTATACTCGCGAGGCTGCGTGATTTTTTTCACCCTGCAGGCTATGCTAACGGGCATCGTGCAGGATCTGAAAACGCAAGTCTATCGCGGGTACGCGCGCGAGATTCACTTGACCCAAGCGCAAATGGATAACACGCCAAATCAGTCAGCAGGCGCGGTCACCGGCGACAGTGTGGATGCGACATCCTGACAGCCCACCGCCAGCGCCGCGGCCTGTTGGGTCAACTCACCCACCACGGCGGTAACATCAAGATCCGTCCAATCCTGATGGCTCACGGCTATGGCCGCCAGCGCTGGCGCACCAACCGCCACCCCCAGGGAACGTGTCCCGTCATCATAGGTATGGGACGCATATCCACTGGATCGAGCAGCATCGAGCCTCCGCTGGGCGAGGGCTGCATCCATCGGCCACGCCGACAGGGCCTTGGCCACCATATCCCCTTCGGCCTGGGCCAGTAAAACCACGCCGGCGGTGGAAACAAACGGGTCACCCGGTGGCATTGCGCCAAGGCTTTCGTTGAGCGCTTGCCCCGGCCGCGCGACGATCAAATGACACAAATGATGGCGCCACAGCACACCCAAAGTAAAGCGACAACCGCGATCCAACCACTGCTCAGCCAGCGGTAGAGCGTGCGTCAACAAGCCAGATGAACGCAGGCTAATCGCTGCCAAACCGTGCACGCCATGGCCCGGCACATAGCGTCCCCGCGGGGTACGCAGCAGCATCCCCTGTGAGGCCAAGGTCAGTAACAGGCGATTAGTCACACTACGATCCAATCCCAAACAACGCGCCAACTCCCGAGAACCGACAGCCGTCGGCGCTGCCAGCACCGCCTCCAACACGGCCAAACCATTGATCAAACTCAAATGCGGCTGCGAGGCTTTCGGCATGGCAAGCAGCGTGGACCGGCCAACCCGGAGGCAAGCACGGGATCTTGCAATGTCGCATTTCGTCTCTATATTGGAGACATGAGCAGCGACCCCACACCTCATGCCCCCCCAACCGCACAACATCGACCGGTAGTCTGGTTGCTGTTGGCCAGCCTTGAAGATCCCCTAATCCCGGCCGTACTACCCAGCGTGGCTTGGATGGCAGAAGACGCAGGAGCCCTATTCGAGTGCTATCTGGAATCACCGCGTTCCGGTGCATTGTTTGCACCGACTGGGTCAACAGTGATCTCAGGTCACCATCACAACGCCTGGAATTATTTACATGTCCGCTGCGAGGTGCATTACGTGGTGTTGGGTCAACCGCGTTTATTCGCCTCCTCGCTACCCTTGATGGGGCAGCACTTAGTACAATCCAGTCAGCCAGCCGGCTTATATACCAAGTTGCTCAGCCAAACCGGCGTTAAGACACCATCCGGCGCCGCGCTAATTCCGTCAGGACCGATCACAGTAGGCTCTTCTGACTGGCCTATAGCCACCTACCTCTACCCCGACTTATGCTTCGGCCGCCAACTTGGCTTCACCGATCCCGAGATGGCCGATGCTTTCCCCAAGGTCAAGCGATCAAGTTATTTTGTTGAAAACGAAAACTGGACCGCGATCGATACCCTACGCCACAGCGACAATCAGGCCAGCATCTGCCAACGTATTTTTGATCGATCCCGCAGTGTCGCCAAGGGCGTCGCATTCGGCGATCCATCAGCAATCTTGTCACAGATGGCTTGGCACTGCCGCAGCAGGCGAGTCGCTTTCTGGGGACCTCGAGCAGGCTTGCCAGCCGCGCAAGTTCAGGTCAGCACATACACCGAAGACGTCAGCATCGCCAACGCCGCAGCCGGACAAGCAGCCCAAGACCTAGGCGTTCCATCCATTCTTGGCCGCCAAACGTGTGATGGCGATCTGATGGCTTGGTCAAAGATGGGGGTGAGCATGGAAATAGTTGATCCATGCCGCCCCCCTCTGCCGGTGATCGAAGAATTACCGCATCCGTGGGACCCAACCGCTCAGGCCGTTCCCCTTGGACCCAGCGATGCCCAGCTAGAATCTTGGGCCGACACCGGCAAACAACTGGCCTGCGTCATGATTCACAGCGGGGAGATTGCCCACACCGAGGCCATGCTCCTACTGTGCGAAATGGCCGAGCGAACCGGCGTCGCCCTCGGCCTGGCGAGCTGCGTAGGACGATACCGAACCTGTCCGCAACAATGGGAATTAATTGCGACCGCACGCTCAGCAGGCGGCTTTGCCGGATTGGTTGAGCCAGTGCTGTACGGCAATGGTTGGGGAGTTATGGCCGAAGCACAATGCGGCGAATCGATGCTGCTTGATGGCCTAAGCACGGCACTAGACGAGATTCGCCGGATTGCGGGACAGGGCGCCGTTCCACGTGGTCATTATAGTTTTCTCGATACTGACTTGCCAAGCTTTGGGACACCAGTCCAGTCAGCCCACCGAGCATATGCCCAAGCCGGCCTGTCCTTCGATGTCTCAAGCGCCCAGCCGGGTCGGGCTCGAATTGTGGCCCAATCCCCTGGATATATCGCCATCAATCAATCATGTCGAACTATCTTCTCCGGCTCGCCGTATGTGCGCATTCAAGATCCCGAAGACCTCGGCACCTCTCTGTCGCAAAGTCCCGGATGGCTTGTGGCCACGCTCGACGCGCCGGTAGTCGCCTTTCAGCCAGCGATCTGGGACCGGGGGACGCGCATCCTTGAATTATTCCGCCGCATCGCCCACAACCGGATCGCCGCCACGCCGTCAACCATTGTACGCTATGCCGCAGTACTGGCCAGGCGCGGATTGGTGCCACAACCTACCGTGGATACCCCATGACTAGCATTTTGATCGAAGCTGAATCGTTTACGGAACTTGGCGGCTGGGTAATCGATCCACAATCTATCGCCAGCATAGGGTCAGCCTATCTACTCGCTCACGGCCTAGGCAAGCCAGTATCCGACGCCTGGACCAGCGTTCAACTGCCTCATCCCGGTCTGTGGCGTTTATGGGTACGCACCCGCGATTGGACCCCTCCACATGGACCTGGACTATTTCGAGTTTCCGTCAACGGCGTAGCCCAATCGCACATCTTTGGCGGTAACGGCAACGGCACCTGGGCATGGCATGATGGCGGCTCAATTGTCAGTGGCTCAGAGCCCTGCATAATCGCCTTGCAAGACTTGACTGGCTTCGATGGCCGTTGTGATTGTCTGGTCTTGAGCGACACCACTGACCCACCGCCGGCCGATGGGCCAGCCCTACACGCGCTCCGCCAACACCACCAAACCACACCACCAGATTCATTAGAACCATTCGATCTGGTGGTCGCTGGCGGCGGTTTCGCCGGAATCTGCGCCGCCGTGACCGCGGCCCGTCATGGCCTGCGCACGGCGCTGATTCACGACCGGCCGATTCTTGGCGGCATGGCCTCAAGCGATGTCCGAGTTGGACCGATTGGCCAAGTCGACCACCCACCATTCCCCCGAAATGCGGACGTAGTCCGTCAATTGGACTCGGGTATCCCTTCCTCCGGCGGCGTACGTCAGAGCCACAACGACGAACAAATTCTAGCATTGGTACGGGCTGAACCCCTATTGACCTGCCTGCCAGAAACACACCTGCACGCTGTCGATCTGCACCACGAACGAATTACATCGGTTCACGTGCGCAACCTGCGGACCGGCCACACCAGCCGTCTGACTGGGACGTTCTTCGCCGATTGCACCGGCGATGCTCACCTAGGACTGCTTGCAGGCGCCGAATGGCGCAGTGGCCGTGAATCTCGCAGCGACACTGGCGAAAGTCTGGCCCCGATTACCGCCGATCGGCAAGTTCTCGGCAACACAAATTATTGGCGCTGCATAAACGAGCCAGAGCCAGTTGGCTTTCCTGCATGCCCGTGGGCTTTACCCATCCACAGCGATGCGGACTTCGAGGTCTCTCTTCCAAAATGGCCGGTCAAAATCCAAGATATGCCCTTTGTCGGTGGCTGGAATTGGGAGAGCGGCTTCTTCCAAGACGCCGCCACCGAAGCAGAGGCGATCCGCGATCACAATCTGCGCGCAATCTTTGGCACCTGGGACTGGCTAAAGAATCGCAGCCCAAGGCGACATGAACTAGCCAACGCGCGCCTGGAATGGATTGGGCACATCCTTGGTAAGCGAGAATCTCGGCGATTGATGGGCGACCACATCCTGACTCAACACGATCTCGAGCAAGGCCGCTCGTACCCCGATGGCTGCGTCACCGCGACCTGGTATTTTGATCTGCATTTCCCCCATCCAGAGAACGCCGCACGCTTTCCTGGTCAAGAATTTCGCTCGATGGCCTATGATGACCCGCACTTCGAACAGCTGCGCGGTGCTATCCCTGGCAAGTACACGCCAATCAAGCCTTACGCCATTCCCTTCCGCTGTCTGTACTCACGCACGGTGCCGAATCTGTTCATGGCTGGCCGCAATATCAGCGTGACCCATGTGGCCCTGGCACCAGTGCGCACTCAAATGACCACCGGTATGATGGGAACAGTCGTCGGCCGGGCCGCTTGGCTATGTCAGTTCCTTGGCGTCGAACCGCGAGGTCTTTACACTGATCACCTCGCTCGCCTGTTACAGGTCCTGGCTGATCCTGAGTGTGAGCCGGCGTCACTTTGAGTGGTCGATATGCGGTGGTGATGTAATCAGCCCCAGGAAGGGCCGCATCTCTGAGTAGAGGCGCCTGCCCCAACGCAATCACCCCGGTATGATGGCCGGGGCGATCCCATGGTCACGAGAACACCCCGCCCCCTACAGATCAGGCGGGCACAACAGCACCGACCAGTGGCACACCCCCGGTCCCTGCTCGATGCCCACCAGCACCGTGTTGAAGCCCTGCTTGAAGGAGACCTTGCGGAAACCTTCGTCGAGGCGCCACGCCGAGAGGCCGGTGTCTTGCTAGGCGAGAGTGTCGTTGATCCAGACCTTCACGGCATCGTCGGAGGCGATCGCGAGCAGCATGTCGGCCTCTTCTTCGAAGTAGACCTCGGTGTAGGCGTAGTGGGTGGGGCGTGCGAACCACTTCTCACCTAATCCGCCTGATTATTAACTCCCCACACGACTGACTTTTTGCACTCCACACGGTGACAACTCTATGCGCCATGCGCAATGGGGGCCTGTACGTTGACAGCACTCCAACCCACTCAACGCTGCCTCGCCTTATGCCGACGAAGCGATTTCCACTCCCATCGTGGTTGCGCGTTCAGCTGCTTGGATTGATTCTCGGGCACTGTGATCACAGCGATGCTGCTGCCACTACGATTGAGCATCTGATTGCCGAGAACCAGATCTTGCGGAGCAAGCTTCACAGCAAGCCGAAGCTCACCTGGCCAGAACGGCTGCGGCTCTCAGCACTGGCGCGCAAACTCGGCTACACCCGACTCAAGACGATCTGCGCCATTGCCGACCCCAAAACCGTGATCGGTTGGCTCAAACGCTGGCAGAACAGCTAGGTCAACAAGGCGAGTCAGCGCGGCCCAGGGCGGCCACGCATCAGCGAGGAACTGCGAGCTGCCATTCTCGGGCTTTATCGTGCTGGATTCCAATCACCGCGTCGTATTCAGGGCGAACTGCTCAAATGCGACCGTCTGATTGCGCACTCGACCATCGCCCAAGTCCTTAAGCGCGAGGGCATCTACCCGGATCCCGATAAACGCAGCACGTGGACCGAAACCATCAAGCGGCATGCCCACCTGCTCATGGGTGTCGACTTCCTGACCGTGCCCATTGGCCTGTTCGGTCAGATCGTCGCTTCCCATGTGCTGATCGGCATTGAACACGACACCCGTCGCCTGCACCTGCTCGGTATGACGCCCCACCCAGACGGCGCCTTCATGCAACAGGTCGCCCGTGAAGCCACCACCTTCGATGGGGCGTTGGCCGACCGCACAATGGTCATCCTCGATAACGATAGTCTGTTCACCAAAGCGTTTCGCGGCACCATCACAGATGCCGACTGCGAGATCATCCGCACCGCGATCATGGCGCCCAATATGATCGCGCATGCCGAACGAGTGATCCAGTCGATCAAGACCGAATGCCTCGATCACTTTGTGTTCCTCAACGAAACGATGCTGTATCGTGCGCTCAGCGAGTACCTCGCGCACTACAACACCGAACGGCCCCATCAGGGTCTCGAACAGCGCACCGTCAGCAACTGGCCGTACCACGGCAACAAGGGCGACATCGTTGTTGATGAACGCCTCGGGGGACTGTTGAAGTCTGCTCGCCGCCTCGCGGCTTGAGCGTGCGCTTGGTTAATGGCAGGAAACCACAGGAGGAATCCGTCTGCGCGCATGGGCCGCACCGTTTGAACCCATCGGAAGCGACCAGTCCACTGCCTCCAACCACTACGTGATTGTCAAGGAACGTTGGGAATATCGTGGGTCTGGCGATTCTGGCAACAGCGATGAATATTCGTACACAGCGCCACGAGCATGAACAGAGCGATAACGATACGCATGCGATCTCCTCCCGGCACGACCCACCGGTCCACTGGGGGCAAGGCAAACGCCGTGCCAGCCAGAAGGTTCACCGGGACCTGCAAGTGGCTCCCTCGACGACAGTTCGGCCAATCGGTGCCGCCCCGACGCGCAGCACTGGATGCCCCGAACGGCCGCTGACCAGCCTCAGCAGACGGCGCACCGGGACGGATCGTCAACCACCACGCTGACGGTACGCGCTGGGGCTCAGCCCGGCGTGGCGACGGAACTGACGAGAGAAGTAGAGCGGATCCGGGAAACCGACCCGCCACGCGACCTGCTGCACCGTGAGCCCGGTCTGCTCGAGCAGGCGCTGGGCCGCAGCCATGCGCTGCTCGCCCAGGTAGCGCATCGGGCTGAGCCCGAAGCGGCGCCGGAAGCGCAGGCTGAACTGGGAGACCGAGAGTGCGGCCAGGTCGGCGACCTCCTCCAGGCTCCAGGCGCGATCGAGCTGCTCGACCATCGTACGCCGGGCGGCGAAGAGCCGCTCGGCGTCGGGATCCGGATCCGTCGCCCCCCACTGCGCCAGCACCACCTCGCGCAGGTACAGGGCGAGCAGGCCCGCAACCACGGTGCCATCGGGCGGATGGCGGTCGTGCAGCTCGGCGTGGAGCAAGCCCAGGTAGCGCTCGGTGATGCCCTGGTCGAGGCCCTCCAGCGGGCGACCCAGCGGCAGCCGCTCACGGGTCACGGCCTCGGACACCGCGGACCCCGAGACGTTTATCCACGAGTGATCCCAGCGCGCGCCCTGGTTGCCGTAGCGGTGGTAGGCACCCGCGTCCCAGATCGCGAAGCGCCCCTGCGCGTCGACCATCTCACCGTCGACCGCCAGCTGCGCTGGGGAGTGGAAGTGGATCAGCAGGTAGGGCGCGCCAGCGCCTCCGTGGCTGATGACCCCCGGGGGCATGTCCTCGTGGATGCCCAGGCCATCGACGCAGACGTGGCGCGGCGCGGGATCGGACCGGTGTCGGTAGTAGAAGCGGGCCTGATAAGCCATCGTAAGATAGTCCATATACATAAGCGATGATGCCATTCCAGGCCAATCGAAACCTGTCTATGATCACCACCATCAGCGGTCACTACCCAGATCATCCATCCGACCGCCGGAGACTACAGATGCCTCAGCGCCTGCACTGCACTGCCCCCAAGATCCTGAGCTGGGTCACCTACGAGGAACCCGAGCTAGCCGCGGATCAAGTCCGCGTCGTCGCCGAGCAGGCCTGCGCCAAGCACGGCACCGAGATGGCCTTCTACAAGGGCTACGCCTTCGAGCGCGGGCCCTGGAACAACACCTTCAAGCTCCACGAAGCCGCCGAGGGATCGATGGAGGACCATTACCCCTTCCACATCGGCAACATGTACGCCGGCCGCGTGGTCGCGCGCGGCGCCGCGGTGAGCGAGCTCCAGATCGGCGACCGCGTCGTCGGCTACGGCGGCTTCGCCGAGACCCACACCAGCCGCGCGTCGGACCTCCTCCCCCTGCCCGAGGGCATGTCGTGGCAGGCCGCGATGTGCTTCGACCCGGCCCAGTTCGCCCTAGGTGCGGTGCGCGACGGCCACATCCGCCCCGGCGACCGGGTCGCGGTGTTCAGCCTGGGCGCGATCGGGCTGATCACCGCCCAGTGCGTGAAGCTTGCCGGCGCCGCCGACATCATCGCCATCGACCCCATCCCCCGTCGCCGCGAGCTGGCCGAGCAGCTGACCGGCTGCACCAGCCTGGATCCGACCCAGGGCGACGTCGGCAAGCAGCTCAAGGAGCTGACCGGCGGCATGGGCCCGGACGTGATCATCGACTTCTCCGGCCGACGCGAGGCGATCCAGGCCGCGCTGCGCGGCATCGCCTTCGGCGGGACCGTGGTCCTGGGCGCCTACCCACCCCCGATGGACGGCGGCCTCGACCTGGGCGCGGAAGCCCACATGAACACCCCGAAGCTGGTCTTCTCCCGCGCCTGCTCGGAGCCCAACCCCGATCACCCGCGCTGGGGCTGGAAGCGGATCAACGACACCGCCTGGCGCTTCCTGGCCGAGGGCAGCATCAGCGGCGACGGCATCGTCGAACCGGTGGTGCCCTTCGATCAGCTGGAGCAGGCCTACCACGAGATGGCGGCCCATCCGGAGCGCACGGTCAAGCTGGGCACGGTCTATCCGGGTGCCGCGGCCCTGATCGCCGAGTACGCTGCCGAGACCGCCGGGAGCCGCTGACATGAGCGCCATCAAGCAATCGCTGTGCATCTCCCTCTACGCCGACGCCTCGGGGGACCTCGCCGAGTTCTTCGCCGCGGTCAAAGCCATCGGCTTCGACGCGGTGGAGTTCTGGGCCCGCGACGGCCTGCCTGACTGGGCGGCCGTGGTCGACGCCGCCCACGCCGCCGACCTGGTCGTCGCCAGCATGTGCGGCCACGGCACGCTGGAGGACGGGCTCAACGTGGTCGAGAACCACGAGCGCATCGAGGCCGAGCTCCGGGCCTCGATCGACATCGCGGCGGCCAAGGCCATCCCCGGGCTGATCTGCTTCTCGGGCAACCGCAACCCCGGGCAGGACGACGCCGAGGGCATGATCGCCTGTGCCCAGGGCCTGCGCCGCATCGCGAGCTACGCCGAGGAGCGGGGCGTGAACCTCAACGTCGAACTGCTGAACTCCAAGGTCGACCATCCCGGCTACCTGTGCGACCACACCAGCTGGGGCGCGGCCCTGTGCGAGATGGTGGGCAGCCCCCGGGTCAAGCTGCTCTACGACATCTACCACATGCAGATCATGGAGGGCGACCTGATCCGCACCTTCCGCCGCCACGTCCGCCACATCGGCCACGTCCACACCGCGGGCAACCCCGGCCGCCACCTGATGGACGATCGCCAGGAGCTGCACTACCCCGGGATCTGCCGCGCCATCGCCGAGACCGCCTACGACGGCTACGTCGGCCACGAGTTCGGCGTCAGCAGCGGCGACGCCCTGGCCGAGCTGCGCGAGGCCTACCGCCTGTGCGCGGTGGTTTGATCGACCGCTACCTGGACCAGCGCGCTACCACCTGAACGAGCACCATCCGCGTTCCGCCCGGCGGACAGACTCGCGCGCTATGACCACGCGCCGCAACATCCCGCTCATCACCGTGTGGTGTCAAGAAAGTCGGCCCGCCCAGCTCCGCTCCGCCATTGCCAGCCCAGACCCCAGCCAAATCTCAGTCCCATGACACCCGAGAGCCCAACAGCCGAATCCGCCGCCCTCATCATCGCCTGCGCCGCGGCCATCCACCAAGACCTCTACCGGCTCATCGAGCTCCAGAACGAGCAGATCCGGGTGCTCAAGCGGATCGTTGGCAAGCCACCCCGAGCCACCGACCCCGAGAAGCGGCGCCTGGCGGTCCGCTCCCAGGTGCTCGGCCGCACCATCCTCGCCATGGCCGAGACCATCGTCTCCGTCGACACCTTTCGACGCTGGCATCGGACCCTTATCGCCAACACCTACACCAGCCACCGCCGGGGACGACCACGGGTCGACCAGGAGATCGAGACTCTGATGTGCCGCCTCGGTCGGGAGAATCCGGCCTGGGGCTGTCGCACCATCGTTGATCGCATGGGCGACCTTGGGCATGCGATCAGCCATCAGACCGTCGCCGCCATCCTCACGCGCAACGGCCTGCCAACCGCACCTGAGCGCGAGCGCACCACCGACTGGCAGGCCTTCACCGAGGCCCACTGGCCCGGCCTGGTCGCCAGCGACGTCGCCACCTGGGAGGTGCCATCGACCGACACCCGGCGGACCCAGCGGCACCACGCGTTCTACGCCATCCGGGTGGCCACCCGAGAAGTCCGCCTGCTGGGTGTCACCGATCGGGCCGATGGGGCATGGGTGACGCCATGCTGCCGCGCCATCTCTGATGCTGATGAGCCCTTCATGGACGGGGTCACCACCATCATCCACGATGGCGACCCGCTCTATACCACAGCGGCGAGGACCTGCCTTGGATCGGACGGGCGTCGACTGAAGCAGATCGCCCCCGGCAGCCCAGGGTGCAACGGATTCATCGAGCGCTTCATCGGCACCACCCGACGCGAGGTCGGACGACGGATCATTCCGTTCTCGGTCGATGCCCTGCAGCGAACTCTTCGCCAGCACATCACCTACTACAACCACGTCAGGACCCACCAGGGACTCCACGGCCGACGCATTCCGCGACCGCTTCACGACAGGTTTTCAGCCAGCGATGGTGAGGTCATCCGGCGGAGTTTGCTGGGGAATGCACTCGGTTACTACACGAAAGGCTGCGTGAATATTGTAGAGTAGAGGAGGGGCCGACCGAAATCGCACCGCCTCCCCCCTCATCAAACCGGACATGAAGATTTCCCTCATCCGGCTTTCCCAACACCTTCACCGGTCACCTATCGGCGAGCGCCGCTAATGGGCTGGAGTCCCAATTGCTCGATGAGCAACCGGTGCCAGCCCCAGCCTTCGGGTGGCCGAAGACCGCGCTGACTGCGACGTTGAAAGTGCTTCACCAAGCGATTCGTCACATAATTGTCAACGTGAGAGAATACTTTACTCGGTGACCCTGATCGAAGTAGGCAGACCACCCGGTCAGGTATCGGTTCACGGTCGCCACGAGATCTCGTGGCGGCATGAGCCCCCGCCGTTTCGCTGTCAACTCTCGCACCCGATCATGAAGCCGGAGCACCGACTGTCGCGATGGACGGATTGAAAGATAGCGCTGGTGGCGTACCCGCATGCTAAATACATATCGGAAGGTATACCCCAGGAAGTCCAAGCTATCAGATCCGGCGGGCGTTACGTGCACGAGGCGCGTCTTCGTCCGATGAATCGTTAAGCCCATCCGGTCTTCGAGGAGTTGTTCCATCCATTGATGCATGCGCGGTGACACGTAGCGGGCCATGATCACGAAATCGTCCGCATAGCGCACGATTCGTGCATTGGCCCAAGTTCCTGGACCGCCTTCGGCATAAAACAGCTTGTCCAACCAATGCAGATAGCAATTCGCCAGCAGTGGCGAGATGACTCCGCCCTGTGGCGTGCCGCTGCTCGGACGATGCCGTCGCGGTCCACGTCCATCCCTTCCGCGCTCTTCTACTGGCGCCCGCAACCACAGACGGATCAAATGTAGCACCGAACGGTCTACGATCCGCTTGGCCAGACACGCCAGCAATTTGTCGTGGGGGATCGTGTCGAAGTACGACTTCAGGTCCGCATCGATGAGTGCCTGGCGTCCGGATTGGAGGTGCTGAGCAATCTCTCGCAGCGCATCGTGAGCCGAACGACCCGGACGAAATCCATACGAACAGTCCTGGAAATCGGCCTCGAAGACCGGCTCTAAAACCAGCAGCGCCACCTGTTGCACCACACGGTCGAGGACCGTCGGGATGCCCAGCGGGCGTTCACCGCCGTTGGCCTTCGGAATCATCGTGCGTCGCACTGCTTGCGGCTTGTACGTCCTGGTGCGCAGGGATTCCCGGATCTCTCCAAGGAAACCATTCACACCACCTGGGCGGGATGACACATCTGCGATGCTCATTCCATCCACCCCAGGTGCACCGTCGTTACGGGCCACCTGATCCCATGCCGCCGCAAGCACGTCAGGCCGGTAGATTCGATCATACAAAGCGTAGAATCGAAATGCCGGCTCCGCCTTCGCTTTCCGGTAGAGCTTCTGTCTCAACGTGAAGACCAGTGGCGGTAGACCGCGACCGTTGACTGCAAAAGCCTCCGGCAGCGACACCGCCCCTGCATCCGTAGTGCCCGCCCTTGGCGGCAAGCGGGACTTCATGTCTCTGACTCCGCCTGTTGCTGGTTGGGGCCCTTCGCTCCACCGACATTACTCGACTTCCGCACTACTACGACCCCTTCCGACTTCCGCTTGATCAGCACCGCGGTTATTACTTCCCGAGATGCCGTGGGTCACGAACCCGACCAAGCGGATCTCCCAGGTTCCATTCGCATCCTATCGTTACGCGCTGTCCGCTTAGACCCCGGGGAGCCGATCACCTGCTCGTGACGATTGCTTCGGTGATCGTGCTGGCTTCACCATGTCAAAGAGGCTGGCCACTCCCATCTGTCTAACGGGGCTCATTTCGGTTCGCTCACGCTACGGCTCGCAACTTCGCCTTCCGAGGCTTCGACCACGATGTCGCCATCGCGGCCGCTCGGTCAGCTACATGTGTCATCGACAATTCACATGGCTATCACCTTTCAGATAGCAAGGATGCGCCGGCTTATCCTGGCGCACTTGATATGACACGCGTGCAGAATCCCCGGTCAACGCAACGAGGGCACTCGCGTATTGACTTTAGAACGTGATTAATAAGCTGAAATACGCTGAAAGGGACTTCGCATGAACATGTTTCCCCAGACTCTAGCTGCTATCCTAATAGTGATATCGCTTGCCATACCCGCCGCCGAGTTCGTGGTCACTCCAGATGGTGACGACGGCGCTACCGGGACCGCGGTGGCGCCGCTGCGCAGCGTCGCGGCCGCGGTCGAGCGCGCCCGCGGCGGTGACGTGATTACCCTGCGCGCGGGCACGTACCGCGAGAAGGTAGTGTTCAGCGTCAAGCGCCACAGCGGCACGGCCGAACAGCCCACCACTCTGCGCGCCTGGCCGGGCGAGCGCCCGATACTCACCGGGTCGGACCTGGTCACGGGCTGGGAACACCACACCGGCGCCATCTGGAAGAAGACCGGTTGGGACGTACGCAGCCAGCAGGTCTTTGTCGATTTCGAGCGCGCTCCGAACCACGGCCTGGCCCAGATCGGCGCCAACGGCGCGCACAACGATAAGTTCCGCAGCCGTGATGGCACGGGCCTGGCGGATATGCGGCCGGGCAGCTTCCATCACGACCCGGAGGCTGCAGTCCTGTACGTCTGGTTGGCCGACGGTGGTGATCCCAACGAGCACGTCATCGAAGCCAGCGTGCGCGACGCGGTGATCCAGACGCGCTTGTTCGAAGGTCACGATCGGGCCCGCTTCTTCCGCTTCGAGGGGCTCACCCTGCGCCACTGCAACAGCTCTCTACGCGATCAGTTCGGCTCTATGATGGTGATCGGCTACGACAGCATCGTGGTAGACTGCCACATCGGCTACGCGGACTTCGGTGGGGTGGAACTCGCCGGGGGCAGCCTGATCGAGGACAGCGTGGTGAGCGACAACGGCGGCATCGGCATCAGCGTGCGCGGCCAGCACAGCGGCTGGACCGTGCGTCGCTGCACGGTGGAACGCAACAACCACCGCCGCTTCTGGACCGGGCACCACGCCGGCGGCCTGAAGGCGATCCCGGAGGCCGCCGGTACGGTCGAGAACAGCGAGTTCGCCTTCAACCGTGGGAGCGGGGTGTGGTTCGACTGGTGCCATACCGGCAATCCAATCGTGATTCGCAACAATTTCATCCACGACAACTACGGCAACGAAACCGACGGCGGCATCAAGATCGAGGGCACCAGCGACGCGACTATCAGCGGCAACATTCTCGCCCGCAATGGAGGCAACGGCGTGCTGGTGTTCGCCTCCGACCGCGTGCGGATCGCGCACAACACGCTGGTGGGTGGGCGTGGCATGGCGGCGATCCAGGTCGGAGGGGTGCCGCGCGAAGGCCGCACCACCACCGAGGTCAGCATAGTCGGCAATATCATCGCCGGTCACTCCAGTACCTACGACCTGTTGCTGCAACCCGATGGCGAGCATTTGCACGATGTGCGCAGCGACCACAACCTCTTCTTCCGACCGGGCGCGGGGCTGCGCAATAGCATCGGGGGCACCTACACCGCCGACATGGGACGTGTCGTCACCACCCTCGACGACTGGCGGCAGACCGGACACGACGCGCACGGTCTCGTCGCCGACCCGCTGTTCGTCGACCCCGCCGGCGACAACTACCGACTCACGCCGCCGAGCCCGGCGCAGGGCGCAGGGCCCGACGGCTCTGAACTGGGCGCCTTAGCGGGGGAGGCAAGCGAGCCGCCGATCCGCTTCGCCGACCCCGGTGCGACCGACGGTGCAGACGACGTGTGGTTTGACGACCATCTGCCGCAGGGCAGTCGCGGCGGCGTGCAGCAGATCTGGCGCAAAGATAAGCCGGCGCGCTACTGGGAATGGCGCGATGACGCGGTGGCCAGAGGCGCCGTGGCGGTCGTCGTCGAGTCCGGCTCACGCCTGCGTCAGGTCCTGTTCACCGATGCCGAGCCCTTCGCCCTGGCGGCCGACGAGGCCCTGGAGGTGCAGGTGTGGCTCGACCCGGAGCGTCCGCCGCGCACCCTGGCGATCCAACTCGGCGACGGCCACACGCGCGACGACGATCCCGTCACTACGCGCCACTGGCCGGGCCTGCACTGGGGCGCGAAGCCTGAGGTCCTGAACACGCACGCCGCGGGCGCGCTGCCGGAGCCGGGGCGCTGGACCGCGCTGCGTGTCCCGGCCGCGGCCCTCGGACTCGACGGCACCCTGCGGCGCTTCGCCGTCAGTGTCGACGGCGGCGTCGCACGCATCGATCACGTCCGTCGCATTTCCGCGCCGTAGTCACCAGGAGACCGCCCATGAGCCCGCGCCGTGCCTTCACCCTGACCGAGCTGCTGATGGTAATCGGCATCATCGCGCTGCTGGCGTCGCTTCTGCTACCGGCGATCGCGCTCGTGCGCCAAGCTGCCGACGGCACCGCCTGCATGGCCCACATGCGGCAACTGGGCATCGCCCTGCAGAGTTACGTCGATGACAACCAGGGCTACATTCCGCCGGCCGCCTGGCGATACGCCGACGGCCAGCGGGTGTGGCAACAACATCTCATCGGTTACCTCGACGGCATGGACGACAAGGAGGACGTGATGGGCGGGCCGCGCATGAACGTCCTCTACGGCTGCCCGGTGCGCAAACGCGCCGTCTGGAAGGACGGTTCGAGCTGGGACGTGGGCTATGGCTACCTGCCGGTGATACGCCACGAGAACGGTGGCTGGAACTACCTCACCAACATCTGGGGCGGCTACTGGCGGCGCGAGCGCTTCTTCCGCCTGGCCGAGATCGATTACGCCCACGGTCGGGCCTGGATCGCCGATAGCGGCACCTGGTACCTGCCCGAGAAGTGGTATATCGCTGGCAACGCGGGCTTGCAACGTCACGGCGGCGCAAGCAATGTACTGTTCATGGACGGCCACATCGGACGGTTGAAGCCCTACGAGGGGTTCTACGCCGGCGTCTACGCGCCGTGGACCCTCCTATGAAGACTGCACTCACCATGCTAGTCCTCGCCACGTTGGCGGCCTGTGGTCAGGCGCTGGCGCCGGCATCGATTGAGGGGCGCTGGCGGATCGACCGCACCGCGACCGAGGCGGCGCTGCCCTTCGCCCTCGCTACGCCGGAGGATCGCGCCGGTTTCACCGTACGCTTTGCCCAGGTCGAGGGTCTGGTACTGGTGATCGACGCGCAGCAGGTCCGCATTGAGGGCGCCGGCGGGAACCGGACTTATCGTTACCGGGCCGGTCCAGGCGACCCCGGCACGCTGGTGTTGCGCTGGCTTGATGCCGAGCCGTGGGGCGGCCCGACGACCACGCTGCGCCGCGCCAATGACGGCACGCTGCTGCTGGCGCATCCGGCGCTGGCCGCAGTTTTGGTGCCGGCGGAGGCGCCGTGAGCGCGCGTGCCCGCCCCAGCGGTAAGGTCACCCAGCGCGATGTGGCGCGCGCTGCTGGCGTCTCGCACCAGAGCGTCAGCTTCATCCTCAACGGTCGTGACCACCTGTTCAAACCCGAGACGGTGGCCGCGGTGCGACGCGTGGCCGAGGAATTGGGTTACCGGCGCAGCGCAGCCGCACGCAGCATGCGAGCCGGCGCCATCGGCTCCATGGCCCTGGTCCTGCTGCACCACCGCACCGCCAGCACGGTGCCGCCGCGCCTGCTCGACGGCTTGTGCGCCGAACTGGAGGCCACCAGTCGCTCCCTCGTGGTGGAGCGCTGGCAGGCCGAGAGGTTAACCGAGGACCAGGATCTGCCACGGCAGTTGCGCGAGGTGGCCTCCGACGGCCTCGTGATTAACTGGACTCAGGCGCTGCCGGAACCCGCAATGCGGCGAATCGCCGCGGCGCGCATCCCGCACGTACTGCTCAATAACCCGGCGCCGTGGCACGCAGTGCGTCCAGACGACTTCGCCGCGGCGCGCGCCGCGACCGCAGAACTGATCGCTGCCGGGCACCGTCGCATCGCCTACGCCGATTGGCTGCACGAACCGGATAAGATCTTCGCCGGCAGCGACCATTACTCGATCCACGATCGCTGGCGCGGCTACGCCGAGGTGATGACTGCGGCCGGGCTCGCGCCGCGCGCGCTACTCCACGAGCGGGTGATCATGGAAGAAGAGCGGCGCGCGCCGCCGCTAGACTGGCTGCGCGGCCCCGATGCACCGACGGCCTTGGTGTCCTACAGCGACTACGGCGTCGCAGCGGCGCTGACCACCGTGCCGGACCTGGCGGTCGCCAGCTTCGGTGACGGCGGCCCCGACATTGACGGCCTGCCGGTGCGCCGCTGGCAGGTGCCGCTCGCTGCCATCGCGCGCGCGGCGGTGGCCGCGATCGACCGCCAGATCGAGCATCCGGGCGAGAAGCTGCCGGCGGTGCTGGTAGGCTACCGCTGAACGAGGGGTCGCGGGCACGTTCGCCAAGCGCTCAAGCCGTGGGGTCAAGAAGATTTTTTTAGCGGACACGCACCTTTCACACGCAACACGCTACCCGAAGTCGCCGAGCGCTGGGCCGCACTGTACCCGCTGCGCGGAACCGATGGCGAGCCCGAGGCGTGGTCACTCGAGAAAATCCAAGCGCTGGCCGCCGATCAAGCACGCTGCGCCGCCCTGCGTGAGCGTCTCGCATTGGGCAGACACGACAGACACGAGGACACGAGAGGACACGCACTTTTCTCGAGCGCAAGGCGACACAATTCCCCGCCCACCTCCTGCCCATTCTGCAGCGATTGGATCTCAACGTCGACGCTTGGTTACGTTTGATGCGCAGTCACGGCCGCTTCATCGGCACCGCCATCGGCCACTACGCGGCCCGCGCCGCCGAGGCCGCCAGGCGGGGCCTACGCTGGATACGCAATACGATCCCAGAGCTGTTCAGCGGACGACCACCCCTACAAGCCAGCGCTCCCTAGCGCGACGTTACAAATCAGGGATACACATCGGTGTCCAAAATTCACCCGACACCGTCCGCGTAGATGCCTCGAAGTCGCGTCAGCAAGGCGGCCCAATCGACGTCCTTGAATAATGCGTTGCGAACCCACCGGATAAATGCGAGC